>JBBDYD010000106.1:0-28188 GCA_040901865.1 Bacteroidota bacterium
TAAATCTCTTCGCGGAGAGCGGTTTCGACAAGAAACTTTTGGCGGAAATCATGCGCGCGCGCGACAAGCTGCAGAAGGATCGCAGAATCGGCGAGTTCCATCAGGAATACTTCGGGGGCGGGTTCCGGCGTGACGTGGGGATGCAATCGGGCAAGTTTGAGCATAATCTGACGGGCCTGACCGATATCGGTACCGTATGCAACGCCTACCTGCACCATAATCCGAATAACCATTTCAGGATAGGAATAATTGACGATTTTCCCTTTGGTCAACTCCGCGTTGGGCATGATGATAAGGTTGTTGTCGAAGTCCAGAACCTTGGTGCTGCGAATGCCGATTTCCTGGACGTCTCCGATTTCTCCTGTGGCGAGCAGAATGCGATCACCGGGACGGAAGGGCTTGTCCATCATAATGACAAACCCTGCTATCATGTTCGCGATGGTATCCTGGGCGGCCAAAGCGATGGCCAGCGAACCGACACCCAAAGAAACTACCAGGGTGCTCACATCCTGGCCGAAATAGTTCAGGGTGATAATAAGGGCGATGACGGCAATGACAATCGAAACGACCCGATTGACCAGTGGGAGGACTCCCTCATGAAACTGGGATGCGGTGCGGCGTTCGATCGTGTGCCGGAGGATCGTGTCGGAAATACGGATGAGAATGAGGGTCAAAACGACAACAAAACAGAAGAAGATGATGCCTTCGGCATAGCCGATGAAGCGAAGGGCGGTTTCGTTGGCTTTTCCGACCGCGTTCTTTACCTGACTGATCGCGAGGTACACGCCCAGTACAATCCCGATCCAGTTTACGCGGTCGATGAGGATCTCGAGGATCTTGTCATCCACCTTGGCGGCCGTCTTTGCCGTGAGTTTCCGTCCTGCGGTCTTGAGAATCCATTTGAGAATCCAGGCAAGGATCACTACGGAAAGGAATTGGAGGACCGCCGCCGTGACGAAAAATGTCGTTCCGCCTCCGATAAGTCCTTTGAGGTATTGCATCAGTAGTTTCCCCGGCTTCCCGGCTTGATGACAGGATCGCCTTGCCGGCAGAGAGGACATTCCTCCGGCTTGTAGGCGATGACGTCAAGCTGGAGGATGGAATAGTGCTTTGAATCAAACTTCAATTTGCCATTGCTGCGGTCGACGATATAACCGACCCCGGCGGGTTTTGCCTGCGCACGGCTGACGAGGTCGACCACTTCGAAAACCGACCCTCCGGTGGTGACTACATCTTCCACAACGAGGACCCGCTCTCCGGGCCTGATCTCGAACCCGCGCCGGATTTCCATTTTCTCACCCTTCCGCTCGGCAAAAATCGTTCGAACTCCCAATAAACGCCCGACTTCTGTGCCGACCACGATGCCCCCCAGGGCTGGAGAAATAACGACCTCAACATCGGTGTACTCGAAATGTTTTGCAATCTCACCAGCGAACAAATGAAGGTACTTGGGGAATTGAAGGACCCTGGCACATTGAAAGTATTGCGGACTGTGCATGCCGGACGTCAGCTGAAAATGACCTTCGAGGAGGGCATTTGTCTCCCGAAAAATTTCGAGAATTTGTTCCTTGGGGATTTTTGATGCCATGAGGAAATCGGATGTATTGGGACAACAAGGTAGGTAAAAAAACATCCAAATTCTAATATCGAAATACTAAATAAATCCGAAATCCGAATACCAGTCCGCCTTCACGAAATCTCGTCAAGCGCATCCTGCATTTCCCGTTGCGCGTGGGTATCGTTCCGTTCATGGGCAACTTCAATGCCGCGCTGCAATACCTGAATCGCCTCAGCCTTGCGGTCAAGTTTTTGGTACTGGAAACCAAGTTGCTGGTAAGCCGGGACATAGGCCGGATCTCTCTCCAGGACATCGAGGAACAGGGAAACCGCGACGGGTGTTTCACCCAGCGCGGCATACTCCAACGCGAGGGCATAGCGGGTAAACGAATCGTTGGGATCGTTTTCGAGGAATTCCTTGAGCTGTGCAATACGATCGTTTCTCATAATTCATCAATACGTGCGGCAAGCGTAAAGTCGCCGCTCGTCAGGCCGCCCGCGCTGTGTGTTGAGAGTACAAGGGTAACCTTGTTCCACCGGATATTGATGTCCGGATGATGATTCTGCCGTTCCGCCAGGAGAGCCACGGAATTCACAAATCCCATCGCCCTGACAAAATCCTCTGCTTCAACAGTTTTTCTGATCTGCCCTCCCTTGAGGGACCATCCATTAAGCTTCTCCAGTTTCGTTTGAATTTGCTTCTTGCTCAGCTTGATCTGTCCCATGGGGCCCTCATTGTGAATTGGTTAAAAAATAATCGGTTCCCGGCGAACCTGCTTCTCGTGCTCGCTCCGCAGAATGATATGCTTTGAGTCGATTGCGCGGTCGATGGCAAGGATTCCATGCACATGATCGATTTCGTGCTGGAGCAGTTCTGAAAGCGCCCCTTCAGCATTGACCGTTCGGGCCTTGCCGTGCTCGTCCCGGTACGCAACCTTGACAGCGTATGAGCGCTCGACCATGACCAGCAAGTCCGGAAAGGAAAAGCAATCATCCCACAGTCTCATTTTCTTACGGCTTCTGGCAACAATCCGTGGATTAACCATCGGGCCACGGATCTCAAAATCCACATAAACAACCTGCTTCGTGGAGCCGACTTGGGGTGCGGCAATCCCCCGTCCAAATCCCCTGCGGGAACGAAAATCAGCGAGCGTGTCAGCAAGGTCTGTGATGAGAGAGCGGATTTCTGGAGATTCAAAGTCCTTCACGGGGGAACATCGCTGGCGCAAAACCGGATTTCCGAGGAGTGTTATTTCCTGAACCATGGTATTTCAATATAGAAAAGGCAGATATATGAAGCAAAGCGCCTATGCTTTTCTCAATGGTAGCATGGTGAACGGTGATGCGGGGGGTGTGCTGTCAATCATTACACCCTGTGTACCTTACCGAGTTTTTGCCCAAGGAAACGCTCGCCGACCTCTGTGAATGTGTGCGGAATGTCGCTGACGAAAAACTGAAGGTTGGGTTTCATCGTACTCGGGTTTCTTAGTCCGCTCTCATCCAGAACCCTCCGTACCGCGGCCGCCGTCGCTTCACCGGAGTCGATCAGCGTTACAGAATTATTCAGAACAGCATTGATGGTTTTGCGGAGGATCGGATAATGCGTGCACCCGAGCACAAGGGTGTCGATTTTCTCGAGGGTGAGCGGAAAGAGATACTCGCGGGCGATCAACTCGGTGGCTTTGTGGTCAACCCATCCCTCTTCAGCAAGCGGAACAAAGAGGGGGCAGGCTTTCGAAAACACCTGGATTGTCGGATCCGCCTGCCTGATCGCGTTGTCATATGCCTTGCTCAGGACCGTCCCGGCGGTTCCAATAACACCCACCCGTTTCTTGCTCGAAGCAGCCACTGCCGCCTCGGCCCCTGGTACAATGACGCCGACAACCGGCACTCGTGAATGCTTCTGAACAACATCAAGCGCGACAGCCGAAACTGTGTTGCACGCAACAACGATAAGTTTAACGTTGTGGGCAATCAACACCTCCGTGTCTTCGGCAGCGTACGTCCGCACGACTTGCGGAGATTTCGGGCCATATGGTACACGCGCAGTATCACCGAAATAGACAATATTCTCGTGGGGCAGGTGGTGCATCAACGCCTTTACTACCGTCAGTCCACCAATTCCGGAATCAAAGACGCCTATAGGGCGGGATGCACTCATGCTGTCACCGGGGTCAGTTCTGATTCGATGGTTTCCGTAATCGTCTGGAGCAGCGCCTTCCGGACGGTCTCGCGACGATCGCCGCTTTCGATTTTTCGGCCGTCACGGTCGCGGACGTAAAACGAATCCACAATCCCGTCCGCCCTCGTCGCAATCTTCGCGGACGCGATATCAAGGTCCAACCGCGACATGGTTTCTGTGATCTTGTAGAGAAATCCGAGCCGGTCCGGGGCAAAAACGTCGATAATCGAATAGACAGGATGGTCTTCAAATTCCACTCCGATGCGTGCGTTGGGGTTCACCGGTTTGGCCAGGCGTTTCCATTTCATCCGGTGCCGCTCGAGGAGGTGCTCGATGTCGGTGGACCCCGCGATAACGTCACTGAGTTCCTGTCGGATCTTTGCGCATTGGGACTCACTCAATCCTTTGTGCTGGAGGAAATCGGTGACGCGGAATTTGTCGATGATGACGCCGTCGTTGCGCGTGAAAATATGGGCATCGAGAATATTGGCATCGTTGGCAGAGAGCACTCCGCAAAACCGGGACAAGGCGAACCGCCGGTCACGCGCGATGATGGTCACCTCGGTCATCGAATCCTGGTGGATAAAAAGCGCTGCAACAGGCTCGTTGCGCTCAATCCGACGAATGTGTTCTGCAATTTCCTCCGTGTTAAAGGCCGCGAGATACGCCGCATTGTCAACGGCTTGGAGGTGACCGGAAGAGGATTCCTCCGGGAGCACTCCCGCAAGTGTTTGCACCAATTCCTGAACGGCCTTCGCATGCCTTGCCCCCGCGGCCTGACGAATCTGTTGTTCCGAAAGACTCTTGTTGAGCACCTCTTTCGACTTCCTGTAGAGTTCGAATAACAACATTCCCTTCCAATCCGTCCAAACAGTCTTGTTGACGGCGCTGAGATCGGCATACGTCAGGACGTAGAGATAGTCCAGGAGATCAGGCCGGGGGATCCGTGAGCAGAAGTCTATAATGGTCTGCGGATCGCTCAGGTTCCGCCGAAAGGCTACATGCTCCATCAGCAAATGGTTTCGAACAAGAAACGAAACATCTTCAACGATATCGTGATACCGCAGTCGTCGCAGAACTCTGTCCGCGACGGCCGCGCCGGTGATTTCATGATCGCCAACACGTTCGGGTTTGGCAATGTCATGAAGAAGGCAGGCAAGGTACAGGACATCGCGCCGGCGAAGTCCCCGAAATACTTCACCCAGGCTGGTCGACTCGTCTGCAAGGGTTTCCGCGATCGCAACAACACGCAAGGTGTGCTCATCAGCCGTATAATAGTGGTACTGGTTATGCTGGAAAAAGGCCACCATCGGCTTCCATTCTGGAAGCCATCGTTCAAAGATTCCAAGCTCTGACAACGCATGAAGTCCGCGGCCGACGCCCTCAGGAAGGTTTAGGAATTCGCGAAACAAGATAGCCTCGTTCTTTGCCGAAAGTTTTGTGCAGTGGCGATACTGTTTCGCAATGATGTCTTCCAGGTCCTCCGAAAACGGGGCGCGATGCCGGGCCGAGTGTAAAAGCGCTTGAAGGACGGCAGTGTTTGTTATCGCCGTTCTGGATCGCGGAGCAACCCGGCCACCCTTGATCATGAACGATTTGTCAAGTAGTGTCGTTTCCTGCGGATGTGGCGTGATGAACTGCCGCTGAAGCACTCCTGCAATTCTGCGGCTGAACAAAAACACCCGTCGTGAAGCGACGTAGTACTCCTGCATGAACCTCTCCACACTTGAACGGTTCGGTGTCGATTTGAACTTCAACGCGTCGGCGACCTGCCGCTGAAAAGCAAACTCGAGTGAATCATGGAGGCCCTTGGATTCCAGGTGCATGGCGTTTCTTGAACGGAGCAGTTGGTCAAATGCTTTTCCCAATTCCCTGATCTGCCCCGCCGGCACATGCCGGCGAATGAACGGGACCGTGAGAAGTCGGGTGAAGGCGGTCACGCCGGGCTTAAGGCCGCCAAACAATTTCACCGCGCCGGATCCCAGCCCGAGCCAGAGAACGGTGTGCAGATCGCGTAATCCGCCCGCGCTGTTCTTGATATTCGGTTCGAGCAATTTGGTCGATTGCCCGTATTTCTGGTGACGCAATTCCATGCGAGCGACGAGTTCCCGGACAAGCCCGGCACGGTCACCCTTGTCTATTTGAGCCTGAAGTCCTAACCTCAGCCTGGAGAAAAGCGCCTTGTCTCCGCAAAGGAACCGTGATTCCAGAAGGGAAACCCAGGATTCGACGTCCGTTTCCCGCAACGCAAGGCAGTCTTCCACCGTCCTCACACTGTGGCCGATGTCCAGTCCGATATCGAGCAGTCGGTGCAAAAGCTTCTGAACGGCAAAGCCCATCTCGGGTGCGTTGGTTTGCGGAATCAGAAACATGATGTCGGTGTCGGAGGCAAAGCAGAGCTCTTTGCGGCCGAATCCACCGAGGCAAACGATTGCAACAGAGGACTTTGCGGGATGGGCGAAGGAGCGAAATGTGGCAGAGATCGCGGAATCCATTGCCCTGGTGAGTGCGAGGGCGGTCCGGATTCCACCTGATCCCTTCCGGTGAAGGTGGGCAACAGCCCGGAGTTGATTCTGAAAATTATTCCTGGGGGTTACATCGCGGTCCACATCACAATATAAAGAATGAGACCGCAAACGGCAACGAATCCGGGGAAAGCACCAAGTAATTGGCACTTGCCAATTGTCAATTGGAAATTTGTTTGGAACTCAGCGAAACATGCGGCTCATCGAAAATATCCTGCGATCTCCATCGCAAGATCCCGGGCTGCGCCCTCGGCGGCACGGCTCACGAGCTCGTCATCCGGCGGAGGATAGGCCTCGGGGACTGCGCACAACTGCCGCGATTGATAACTCAACGCTTCCTTATCCCCGCGGTACTTTCCGAACTTGATCTCGACGATCTGGATGTGCGGAACATTTCCGGATTTGACGATGGTGCCGCGTTCGACGTCGACAATCTGGTAGCTGGCATTCAATTTTGCGGTGGCCCGCCGTGTGATGGTTGTGACCGTCGCCGTCACCTTTTTCTTGGGCTTATCTTTTCCTTGAGAGATCTCTTCTTCTTCACGGTACATGGAAACAATGTCAGGCGGATAATCATTGACAACAGAAGTGATCTTGCCGAAAACGAACGCATGAATCCCGAGGAGTTTTCCGATTCGGGCAGCCGACGCAGGATCCACGAATTCCGATTGCTCAAACTTCAGTTCTCTGATGAGTTCATCAATCTTTTCTCTGGTCACGAACTCGAGAAACTCCATATTTTTCGGGTTTTGCATTGCCTCGCTGATGATCCGATCCGCTACCACAACCCCAATCGCACCGTACCAGTCTTTTCCGCTCAGATTGTCAAACGGCATCACCGCAATTCGCATGACCGCGGCCCTGCGGTTCCGCTCATAGCGTTGCCGCGCTTCTTTATAGTCGGCAATGTAATCCTGCGCGCGCGAATACTCCTTCGCCGCATCTTTTGGCATTCCTTGATCTTCAAGGGAGATCCCCGCCGCATAGTGTTTCTCAGCGGCCTGTCGGCGTGCGTTCTGGAATTCACGTTCCACGTCACGTGCCTGCAAGGTCACACGTTGCCCGGTATCCTCATGCGTCTGCGGCGGCAGACTCCGCACAGCATCGGACATCGTGAGAATATCCTCGTACAATGCAAACGCCGCGTCCCAATCGTTTGCCCCCTCGGCGCGCTGTGCCTGGGCGTATGTGTTGTCGTAGATACCCGGAAGCTCTTGCGCGAGAAAATCCAGGGCTTCCGCATGTCCCGGATCGTCGCGGAGAGTTTCCACAGCATAACGGACAGCATTCACCATGTCTCCGGACTTGTACGCCTTCTCGGACAAGCCCCAGGGCCCCGACGAACATCCGATGAGCACGAGAGTCACAATCAAGCCAACGAGGTGAAAACATTTCATGAAATTGCTCCTAATATAATCCAATCGGTGAAAGGTGAAATGTAAAACGTGAAAGGTTGTGAGGCCAAAAATTATTGCTGACCGCACTTCACTTCTCACCTTTCGTATTTCACTCTGCGCTAATTCCAAGTTAAGATAACCATTTTGCTGAAATCCTCAAAGCACCGTCGCCACAACCACGACACCTTTAACGCTAAAAATCTCGCCGTTATTGCCCGAGGCCTCCAGAAGAACAATGTGCGGACCGATCCTCGCCTTGCGTTTGCCGGATTCCATTCCGTCCCAGATTACCTCACCGGTTGATCCGGCCGGTTCTCCGTCGGTCAGCGTTCGTATGACGCGCCCGCGCAGGTCGAAAATCCTGATTCGAATGATGGAGCTCGGAATCGGAATGGAAAACCGGACGATGCAGAAATCTTCGTGTCCGTCGCCGTCGGGTGAGAATGGATTCGGAGAAAAAGAGAGGGAAGAGCCGGAAGGAGCTTCGGGCGTGAAGATGGTATTGCGCTTGCCGGGAGAACCGCCCAATGTGCCGGCCGAGGTACTCCAATTTCGCGGATCGTTCGAACCGTGGTCCGGACGAATACGCTCCAGCGTCCGACCGCGCGTGTCGTCAACCATCGGATGATGCCACGAAGGCGAGTACCGCACGCTGTCAATTATCCCGCCGGTAAGATCCTTCAGGATCACCGCATCACCTGTGTTGGCTAAACCGAGTCCACCTGGCTGGTTCAGAATAAGAACGCGGGGGTCAAAGACAAGGGAGGGAAACAGGGAAAGGATCGCAGAATCGGCCGCGATGATGGCCAGCTCGTTCGGGTCAATCGTCATGGATTGACTCAGTGGATACCGATTCGTGCTTCCCGATGATGTGGGTGCATCGCTGAGAGCCCATCCGTCAAGCCGCACCGGAAAAGCTCCGGGATTGATGACTTCGACCCATTCGTTCTGATCCGCAAGTGGTTCGTACATGATCTCATTTATAAGAAGCGACCCCGCCGGGTATCCGCGGGTAATCTCGACTGTGTCTGTATTATTCTCCGGTCGCTGATCGCCCTCGAGGATCGCTGTAACGAAAACAGTGTTTTTACCTGAAGGCGCCTCCAGCCAGTTGTGTGACAGGAAGGCCGCCGCTCCGCGCTGCAGAGTTCCTGAAAACATCATGGATCCAACCACTTCCTCCGAGGGGTTCAAAAGGATTACCTCGAACTCTTGAACGGTGATTCGCCCTGCGTTGACAACCTGAACACCAACTGTGGTCCCAAAGACCGCGGCGGATTCGATTCTAATATCCCTTTCCATTACCGCGAGACTATTGACTTCTCCGGGCGTGCTTCCTTTCGCCGAAGTTGAGGTGATCCAGTTCGATGGATCAAATGATTCGGCAAGGTAATCAATCCGTTCCAACGACCGCCCGCCTTCGCCGCCCCAGTCGGGATCATACGCCATGCTGTCGATCGTTCCACCCCGGAAATCCGTAAGGACCACGGCATCCGGAGTCGTATTGTTCAAGGATGAGAATGCCGCAACGGCAACGGGCGTTGAAACTGGTTGATGGACCATGAAAAATGATGAATCGCGCACAACGAGTGCGAATCCGGAAGGCTGAATAAGAAAATCACCCGCCGTGATAACAGTTTTAGAAGTTGTTCTGTTATCGGAAATCTTCCAGCCCGCTAAATTGATCACCCGCGGAGAGGGATTGTAGAATTCGATCCATTCGGACTCGTCACCCAGCGGGGCGTACATGATTTCGTTGATGATGATGCTTCCTGGGCTTACTCCAACCGCAACGATAACGCTCGAGGTATCGTTGGCCGGATTTTCATCGCCGGCGAGGTCAGCGACTGCCAGAAATCGGAATGTTCCGGCTGAAAGAGGCGGATGCAAAACAGCTACGATTGCAGAGTCACCAGATGAAAGAGGGACTCCTTCGACACTAGAGAATTGTTCGGTTTCTTCGGCAATCCCGTTTGTGTTCAGGTCGAGAAAAAAGTTTACCCGGAATCCGGGGATCTGCATTGCGCCGGCCGAAATCACCGTCGTGCTGAGCAGGATGCCATCGGAATCTGTCGGCTGATTGGGTTGAAAGACGAGCCTGCGAATGGCAAGGTCAAACGACGTAAAAACGGAGATGGAAATATCGTCCATTCGCAGCGTGCCGGCCGTTCCACCCAACCCGCCAAGAACCCTCCATCGAAAACGAACACGCTTCTGGTTAGCCAACGTTTCGGGGAGCAGCACGACTGTCTGAACGTATCCGGTCGAACCGGGATGCCGGAGTGTATCGGTGCACAGCAAGGGCCAGGCTAGTCCGTCGTTGAACGAAGCCTCCACGATTACTCCCGAAGTGTATGTGCCGGAGCGCGCAAGGTAGAAACGCATTTGATCAGGAACGCGGTTGGTAAAATCAAACGTTGGAGAAACGAGTGTCTGGGCAACCGTCGAGTTTGTCGACTGGACTGCGAAAGGTGCTGAGCGGGGTGACGTCGCGGTCGTAAAGAAATCTCCGCCCTCCAGCCGGTTCGTTGACGTCTCCCATCCGGATGGTAATTGCGGCACTTGAACGGAATCAAACCGCTCAGTAAATGGGAAGGTGAAGATTTGACTTAAGGCGACCTGAAACGGAAGGAGGAAGACAATCCTCCATGATGAAGCCCCCATGGCAACCCCCACTGATGGTATGTCTGAAAAAGAAATTTGAGAAGAGACTCTCTTGTTTCTCAGGAAGCGATACTCAAGGGGGGTATTTCAATAGTAATGAGATTGCCGCAAAAAGTCCATAACAAGGGAGTAAAATCCATCAGGAGATTCCGCGTGCACCCAATGACCGGTGTCAAGCGTTCTCACCTCTGCGTTCGGAAACAAGCCGCGAATGTCGGTCGTGTCCTGGTCCGATATATAATCCGATTGTAATCCCTTGATGAACAACGTAGGGCCGGGATAGGGTGTTTTGGAAACAATTTCCCTGTTCAATTCGTCCATATTCTTATGTAGTGCTTCGAGGTGAACCTTCCACCGAAACGAATTGTCTTCATTCCGCTTGAGGTTTTTCATCACAAACTGCCTTGTCGCGGGGTTCGGAATTCGTTCCGTGAGTGCCCGGTCAATTTCAGCCCGTGATTCAAAAGACCGCAGACTAAGGGAAAAAAGGGCCTCAAAAATGTACTCGTGGTGTGGTGAGTACGATCGGGGGGCAATATCAACGACAACAAGGGCGGAGACGCGGGATGGATGACGAAGGGAATACTCCATGGCGGTTTTTCCTCCCATCGAATGGCCAATGAGAGCAGAGGTGGAGAGATGATTGTCTTCCAGAAACTCACCGAGATCGGCGGCCATCGCCGCATAGGTCATCTCGTCGCTGTGAGGAGACTGGCCGTGGTTTCTCTGGTCGAGGGCGAACACGCGGTACTGTTCGCTGAACCTGCGGCTGATCGAATGCCAGTTATCGAGGGAACCGAGAAGCCCATGAAGAATGATCAACGGTTTTCGCCGGATGTGTTCGCCGCTGTATTCGTGGTTGAAAAGCTTCATTCTCGAAATATTATTGTACATTAAGAATAATGAAAAAAGCCCCGAAAAACAGAACCCTCCTCATAACTCTGGCAGGCCTCCTGCTTGCGGTCGGCGCCGAGGTTGGTGTTGCCCAGCGAAAATCGCAGGGAGGCAAAGAGCCGACTCCGGGCATGATGATCAAGGAATCCTCGCTTGACTATCGGTTGTGGGAAGGCTTCAGTCTCGTTCGCAAGGCAAATGACGGTGAGGCGCCTGCGCAGCATGAGCTCGGACTGCGATACCTCCAAGGGAGGGGGTTCCTTGCCGACACCGCGAAGGCCGCATCCTGGATGCAGAAATCCGCGGATCAGGATTTTGATCTGGCTCATTTTAATCTTGGCATTCTTGGTTTGAACGGATGGGGAGTACCCTGGAACCCATTCGGAGCTCTCCGCCACTTCAGGAATGCGGGCCGTCGCGGGATGCCCGAAGCAAATTTCATTCTTGGCCTGATGTACACCGAAGACCTCGTCGTCCGGCAAAACTGGCGGCAAGCGTATGCTCTTGTCAAAAAAGCCGCAGATGCCGGATTCGATCCCGCACTGAAGGCGCTGACAGAGTTTCAAAAACGCGGAATTACCGCTGAAGGGACCACGTCCAGTTCATCATCTGACAGCCCAAGCGACCTGCGCCCGTTGTTTATCGACTTCAATGTGGATACATCGTCGTCAACGGACGATTCTGCCATTCTGAACGATTTGATTGATGAAGGCAGCGAGGAACTCAAGAAGGCTCTGGGAGTGAATCCCAACGGCACGTCTCCGGATTCTTCTGCTCTTGTGCTGATTCAAAGAGCGAGCGATGCGGGAAGCCCTGAAGCCCGTACATTGCTGGGGAGATTCCGCGAGAAGGGAGTTGCAACGGATCGCGATCCATTGATCGCCGCTGCACAGTACCTCGTTGCGGTCAGAAATGAATCTTCACGGGCCATGGAGCTTTTGTGGAACCTGGCCAACGAGCCGGGCTTTGCAGAGGAACTTGAAAGCCGCGCAAAAAAACAGTCGGATCCCGTTGCGCAGTTTGTCTGGGCCGGTCTCGTCGCATGCGGAATCGATCAGCGGCTCTCCGGTGAACAGGCGCTGAAACTCCTGCAATCTTCCGCTCAGCAGAATTATGTCGATGCGATTGTCGAATTGGGTCTGTGCTACCAATCCGGGCGGTGGGTCCCGCAGGATCGTTCGCGGGCCTTAAAGCTCTGGGAGACCGCCGCGGCGCTGGGAAGCAGAGAGGCCCTGGTCCGCTTCCATGCAGTTCAGTTGTTCACTGAGTCCCCGCACGTACCACCGGATCGCATTGCGTTTTTCAAAACGCAGGCGGAGGAAGGATCCATTCTGGCCCAGGTGGCTCTTGCTTATTGCTACGAGCGAGGACTGGGAATTCCGCGTAATAGCGGTACTGCAGCTCAAATGTACCGAAACGCAGCACAACGTGGAAGCCAAAGCGCTTACGAAGCCCTGAAACGAATGCATGACGCAATCAGACCAAAGGGGGCGGAGTGGGAAGTGGGGTAGTCGGAAGTCAGAAGTCAGAAGTCAGAAGTCGGAATATGATATCCCTGTGACCTCTGACCTCCGACCTCTGGTCTCTCTCATATCTCAACACTTTCGCCATTCTCCAACACTCTCACTTTGTCCGCAACCCCCTTCGCTCGAGCTTCTCTCATAAGCCATTCCGGCGGTTCATGCATTGGCTCGTCGCTGATTTTGAATGTGCCCCAATGTGTCGGAACGAGAATCCTGGCTCCGGTGTCCAGAAATGCCTGAAGGGCGTCGGGTGGATTCAGATGAATGTTCTTGAACCAGGCGTGGGGTTTGTACGCACCGATGGGCAGAAGGGCAATATCCAGGGAAAACCGCTGTCCCAATTCACTGAAAACTTCCCCGTATGCCGTATCTCCTGCAAAATAAACCGATGCTCCGCCGGCCTCGAAAACATATCCTGACGGCTTCGAGCGATTCCTGGCCCATGGTGTGCGTCCGCTGAAGTGCCTGGCCGGAACGCATGTGATCGACAATCCGCGATGTTCGAGAGTTTCCCACCAGGCCAATTCCCTCATCTCGTCAAATCCTGTCCTCCTTCCAAACGAAGCAAGCCCTCGCGGAAGCAGTATCGAAGCCCTGTGAGCCCGGCTGATGCGCCGGAGTGTCCTGAGATTCAAATGGTCATAGTGGTCATGCGAAATGGCGACAACATCGATGGGTGGCAATTTAATGAAGGGAATTCCGGGCTTCTTAAGGCGGGGAAGGAAGTACGACACCGAGAATGAGTAAACGGGGTCGGTGAGGATACGGATGCCGTTCAGCTCAATCAGCACAGTAGCATGATTGATAAACGTGACGCTTACCATGGCACGATGACGCTAAGAGTGCCCCGCCGGGTGTCGGCGGAATATCAGGGGATACAAGAATCCGTTTGCAAGCCCCAACAAAGAGAAAACAAGTAATGCATCAAGGATGGAATAGAGATAGAAATCCTTGGGGTGACTGTAATGGTTCATGTAAATGGCACTGATGCTTGCAAATACAACAACAAAAAACCCGTACACTTTCAAACTTCTGACCGGCAAGGATCCGGTCAGGTGCGGATGGATTTTGTGAAATGCAAACGTGATGCACAGCCACATCATGAAGTTGTAAAAATACGAGGTGACCCAGTCAATGGTCTCAAAGTTCGTGTTGAAATAGGAAATACTTTTTTCCATAGCTCCAAACAAAGGACCCATGATCACCAACCCTTCAATAAAGCCAACGACATAATAACGAAGGAGATTCAGCACGACGCACAAAAGAATGAGCTTCAGGCCGATATAAACATTAATCATACTTTTCCTGCAGAAGTGGTGTGAGAATGTCTCCGACCCGCAGAATACCATGTGCCTTGTGAATCAAGTTTTGTCCGAAAAGGATATCGCCGTTCCTGTTGCGATACGTGGCAAGTGTTCGGAGGGGTTCCGCACCCCTGATGCCGGTGGACTGATCGACGGTCGTCGTGCTGCATCGATCACAGGGTTTGGGGCCCAGGAACTGAATCGAACCGATCCGTAAATCTTTCCAGGTATCTTCTTCATAGGGCCCGCATCCGCGGACAACAATATTCGGTCGGAATCGATTCATCGGTACCGGCTGGGCGAGCCTTCCGTTGAGATCATCAAGGGACGCTTCAGAAATAAGGAGAACAGGAAATGCATCGGAAAAGGCTATGTGATCGGTCTTTGATGCCGAGGCATGCGACACAGGCCGAAGAGCGTTGGAAGGCATATGAACAAGGAGACAAGGGAGGCCAAGAAGCGTACTAAACCATTCATCGGCTTCGCGAGGTCCGCGAAGCGCGTTAACGCGGCTTTTCCAGACTTCGACTGGAATTGACTCCCCTTCGGAAAGTTCCAGCGGAATTTGGACTTGATCCAGGTTTGGAGCGGAAAGAACAACGCGACCGCCGCTTAATTCTGTTGCCGCGAGAGCGAGTTTGGGATGATTCCGCTGTGTGAGGAACATTCCGTTCCGGTCGGTGACCATCCACCTCCTGTCGTACTCAAATCCGCGCTCGACAACGACAGCTTCCCTGACAGCGATTCCGCCGCAGGATTTTATCGGATAAATGTTCAACTCGCTGACGACAATGCTCATAGGCACTCAGGCAAAACCTGGATTTACATCTGACCTCTGATCACTACCCCGGGATAAATCCCGGTCTCGTCATATCTTCGATGAGGCGCAATTTCGTCAAAGCCTTCCGCTTACACCTGAGAAGACGATCCCTCAGACAAGCTGACCTCTGACTTCTGATCTCCGACCTCTGACCTCTGTCCATTCTCCCCGTCCCGCTCTCCGATCTGCTGTCTCCACATGGCGTAATAAAGTCCCTTCGCTTCAACAAGCTCCTCATGTGTCCCCGATTCCACGATCCGGCCCTTTTCCAGAACATGAATCCTGTCGGCGTGCATAACGGTTGAGAGTCGGTGTGCGATCATGATCGTAATCAGATCCTTGCGGAGGGAAATTTCCCGGATTGTCTCCGAGATCTCGTCCTCAGTAAGTGAATCCAGCGAAGACGTGGCTTCGTCAAACACCAATAACTGAGGATGACGCAAAAGAGCCCGCGCAATCGAAAGCCGTTGTTTCTCGCCGCCCGAAACCTTCACGCCGCCCTCACCGATCACGGTGGCCAGGCCCTTGTCGGCCCGGGTGAGCAAAGTCTGACACGCCGATTTGACTAGAACATCGTGACACTCCTCATCAGTTGCATTCGGATTGACAAACAAGAGGTTCTCCCTGATGGTCCCCGAAAACAACTGTGTGTCCTGTGTGACGAAACCAACTCGCTCCCGCAGTTGCTCGAGGTCGATTTCGGTGGTGGGGGTGTTGTTATAGAGGATCCTGCCGGATTGAGGTGGATACAGTCCCACGAGCAGTTTCACGAGCGTCGTTTTCCCGGCTCCTGACGGTCCCACAAACGCGACGGTGTCCCCGATGGTCGCGGAGAAGGAAACATCGTTCAGAGCGTTCCCTTTGCCGCTCACATGGTGAAAACTGACGTGATCGAAGGCAACGGAGCGAATAGCGCCAATTTCAACAGGATTCGCGGGCCTGTGCTCTTTGGGCGTGTCGAGAATATCCTGAAAGTTCTTAAGTGATACCTCGGCTTCCCGGTACACATTGATAATGTTGCCGAGTTCCTGCAGGGGTCCAAAAATAAAGAACGAGTAAATCCAGAGGGCAAAAAATTGGCCGACGGTGATTTCCTGCATGAAAATCAAGGAAAGCATCATAAACAGGAAGCTGGTGCGAAGAGCATTTACGGCCGTTCCCTGGATGAAGCTCAGACTCCGGACGTACCGGACCTTTTTCAGCTCGAGTTGCAATATCCGTTCGGTTGTCGAATTGAGTCTTCTGATTTCCTGCCCCGCAAGGCCGAGACTCTTCACGAGTTCGATGTTCCTCAATGATTCCGTGGTCGAGCCGGCCAGCGCCGTCGTCTCTGCCACAATCTGCTTCTGAACGGCCTTGATGCGCTTGCTGAGTACCCAGCTAAGCCAGCCAAGCAGGGGAGCGGTGGCGAGGAATACAGGGGCAATGAGCCAATGAACACTCAGGGCATACACGATAACGAAGATGATGCCGACAAGCGTTGTGAATAAAACATTTATTGAGGCAGAAATGACGCGCTCGGTGTCCGTGCGGACTTTCTGGAGCTTTCCAAGAGTCTCGCCGCTTCGCTGGTCCTCGAATACCTGGTACGGGAGCTCGAGCGAATGCTTCAGTCCGTCGGAGTAGATCTCGGCCCCAAGCTTCTGCGTGATGACGTTGATGTAGTAATCCTGAAAGTTCTTTGCCACCCTCGAAACAAACGCCACGCCGACCGCGGCGCCGAGAAGCAGCATCACACCGTTGAAAAACTCATCCGAGGTGTATTTCTCATACTGGGTTGCGTATTCGTCGATTACGTGGCGGAAGATGAGGGGATCAAGCAGGGAGAAAACCTGATTGACGGTAGCAAGGCCAAGAGCGATGGAAACAAGCTTCCAATGCCGGCGTAGGTAGGAAAGCAGAAGCTTCATTGCTAAATATATAAAAAAACGGGCTTAAGTGCCCGCATTCTGACATCTGATCTCTGATTTGCTATTTCGGTTTTTGCCCAAGCCCCTCAAGGAGCCTCTTCCCCCGCGCCTTCATGGCCGGCGTCCCGGTGGCGGTCAACTCCTTCAATGTTTTGACAATGCCGCCTCTAAGCTTCTTGTCCTGTGAGGCCAGATCTGCCAAGGTCTGCATGGCGCTGGTCCGGACAATGCTCGACCGGTCCCTCAGATACTCCTCCAAAAGCGTGATCAATGCACTTCGTTCCTTGGAATTCCATTCGATCCGCGACATCATCTGCGCCGCGTGCCAACGAACTTCTTGTTGATTGATCCGCGCAATGGTGGTCAGGATTCTCTTTTTGTGTGGGGCAAGGAGAATCGGATTATGCCTCGTGACCTTCTCGGCTGCATCGGCGGCTCGCATCCGGAGAATCGGATCGGCCGATTGCATTCCGCGAACAAGATGCTTGAACAGCAGGGGATTGGCCAGGACTTCCCCCGCGGCCTCTTCGGATCGCCCGATGGAGCGGAGCGTACCCCCCTCGAGCATTTTTAGGAGCTGTTGCCCCTTCATTTGGCGCACCGGATGATTGCTTCAAGACTCCGCTCAACATCCTCATCGGTCGTGGCCCAGGAAGAGACGCTGATACGCATCGCCGTGTACCCCTGCCATACGGTTCCGCCGCACCAGCATGTACCATCGCGTTGGATTGCCGCAATGACTTTCTGAGTTCTGGCAGGGTCGCCAAAAGAAACCAACACCTGATTGAGGACAACATCATTCAGTATCGTAAACCCCGCCTGACGCAATCCATCGGCAAATCGCCTTGCATGCCGGCAGGTGCGCTCGATCAAATCCGCAACTCCGCTTCTTCCCAGGAACTTCAACGCAGCCCACACTTCTGTCCCGCGGGCCCGGCGCGATAGTTCCGGAACGTAATCCGAGGGATTTCTCTGCTCAGTCTCTGTTGGCAGGTATTCGGCGGTGACCGCCATAGCGGCGCTTAAGTTCTCAGGATTGCGAACGAACGCAAGACCGCTGTCGTATGGTACATTGAGCCATTTGTGTGCGTCCGTGGCCCAGGAATCAGCTTCGGCGATTCCGGATGCGAGAAACGCGCGTGTTGGCGCCGTGACGGCCCAGAGCCCAAATGCTCCGTCAACATGCACCCACGCTCCTGCATCATGAGCGCGTTTACAGACCTCCGCGATTGGATCAAAAGATCCCGTGTTGACATTGCCTGCCTGAAGGCAGATAATCGTCGGACCCTTGATGACAGGCAACCGGTTCGCCAGCATCCTGCCTTGATTATCGACCGGTATCTGCGTTACCCGGTTGCGCCCGAGTCCGAGGAGTCCGAGCGACTTGATGACGGCAGGATGAGCCTCTGCGCTGATGATTACGCTGAGGGGGGGAGCCCCAAGCAACCCCTGTCCCTCAATGTCCCAACCCGCTTTGGCGTATACCGCATGGCGCGCAGCCGCAAGCGCCGAGAGATTTGCAACCGTTGCCCCCGTGACAAAGGCACCACCGGTGCCTGCCGGCAATCCGAACAACTCCACGAGCCAGCGAAGTGCCACCTGTTCCAAATGTGAAGTGGATGGGGTCACGCGGTACAGAGCGCTATTCTGATCCCAGGCGCCCGCAAGCCAGTTGGCGGCAAGAGATACCGGGAGGGATCCTCCGATAACAAATCCAAAGAACCGCCTGCCCGCCATGGCCATCGTGGCCGGCGAACAAACCTGATCCAACGTTCGAAGAACGAACTCAGGGTCTTCCGATTGTTCCTGCAACGGCTCGTCCAACACCCGGAGGTTTTCCACCGCCTGTGCATCAGGGGCCACCCCGCGGCCATCAAGCCCGCGGAGATAATCGATCGACCGCCGCGCAGCTGACTGCAGTATTTCTTCGATCATTTCACATTTCACCTTTCACTTTTCACGGGTTTGAGCAACAGATCATGAAAATCAAAACTGAAATCCGTCGCCGACGATACTGCTTTCATCTTTGCGTGCTCTATGGAACCGTCGGGATGGAGGGAGAACGTAACATGCGCGTCCGCCCGCAGTTAAATCCCATCATTCCAAAATCATGTCCTTTGTACTGCCGCCGAAGCAAACACTCTTGAGGTTCGAAGCGAGACTACGGTAAGAGGATTCGATTGGACAAGCCGGTTGCGCTGCAATTGCCACGCGGCGCGGATGAGCTGATACAGGGGCTGATTGTACCGCCGATGCGGAGGTTTGTATGCGATCCGTCCACCCAGTCCCACCAATACCCCGTTCCCCAATCCTCCACAACGTACATGCCGCCGCTTTTTAGATGATGTTCGAAGAGGTGCCAGAAACTGATGCGCGAGAAAACACCGATGTGGGCACAGTCATCAATAATAATATCAAAACCATCAGTGGTGTTTTCCCGCGCAAGCTTGTCAAGAAGTCCTGTGTCCTGCTGGGGTCCGGCATATGTCCTGATCCGCCCATCCGGACTTTCGACATGAATGGGATTGATGTCAAGTCCAACCACAATACCCTGCGGGAAATATTCCCGCCACAGGTTCAACGAGCCGCCGTCTTTAATGCCGAGTTCGAGAATGCGAACATCATTGTTGCGCAACGGCCCGAATACCGCTCGTAGTCTTCCAGGTACTCGGGCTGAATGAACTTGTCGGTCTTGTATTTTCCGGCAATATGGCGGAGTGTTAATCCCGGTTCAGCTATTGCTTCATCTCCAGTTTGGCTTCCTCGACGGTGAAGCTCAATTCTTTAAGCGTGGTCCCTTGCGCATCGGTGACCGTCACAGTCCATGATCCCGCAACGTAGCATGTTTTGTACGACCAAGTCCTCCAGGGGCTTCCGCCAATGTTGAGCCTGGATTCGTAGCTCTGGTCGCCGGTCTTCCAAGTCACCGTGATGGAATCCGCAGGTCCGCCTGTAACCCTCAGCCAAAGATAGGCCCGGTCATTGACTGTAAACGTGGACGTTTCATCCGTCAGTACGCGATTTTCCACGCTTTTCCCGAGCTTCGCCTCGGCCACTTCCAGCTTCTTCTCTGCCGCCTGCTCCTGTGCAATGGCGCAAGGAACAAGAACGAGCACGATAATGAAGAAAACGATGAGATGTTTCATACATCCCCCTTTCTTGGTGGAATGATTGATTGGACAGCAGGGTAATCTACTAAATGGTGGGTTAAAATCAAGATGGTGAAGAGTGGGGGGAAGGCAGTGAAATGTGAAATGTGAGATGTTGAAAATCTGGGAGCACAACCGCTGTATATCATCATTTTTCACCTCACATTTCACCAGCTTGACGCAGTCCGCAATCTACACTCCTCAATCCGCAATCCATCAAGCCGCTTTCTTCCCTCTCACCGTCGGTCGCAACGATCGAAACAGTTCCCGGCTTGTTTGTGCGATGTGGGCGACCGCCTCGTCAAACGCTTCCTGATTGATCCGCGAGGGTTTTTGATATCCGCTGATCTTGCGTACAAATTGCAAGGCCGCGTCCTCGAGCTCGTGGTTGGTCGGAACGCGCCGGCCGGGTTGACGAAGTTTCTTGATGTTTCGACACATAGGATGTGCCTCCTTTGTTTCAAACCTTCGCGCCGGAATAAATTCCGGGGCTTGCACCACCTCAAATGGTGCACAATTCCGATCAGCCAACCTCCGACCTCTATCTTTTCCCTATCGCATCTTCCAGCATGGACTTGTCTCCGGTCAATTCCCAATAGATGAGCGAAACAGGAATAATGCCCGACTTGTTGAAGTCATTCATGAACTCTTTCAGAGTAAAACTCCCCTCGCGCTTCCGCGCATACTCGGCAATGAGCCTTTCGATCTGAATCTTTCCGCTGATGTAACTCGATTCATATCCGGGCTGCTGCAGATAGAAGTGCTCTTCTCCCTGAATCGTTTCCCCGTCCGCGGGAAGAATGTTCCAAGGGGTCCATTGCGATGCAAATCGTGTCGCCTCGTCGAGGGGCATCTCGAGACCGTGCTGGTACAGGCCGCCAAGTGCCCGGGCGGCACGCTGGGCAAGAAGCACCCAGACAAGCTCGCGCGCTCTTGGTTTCGCATCCAGCAGCCCAGCGTGCATCATCATTTCCTCCATGCCCGTGGCCATCCCCTCAGCCCGGCTGTCAAAAATGTTTTCCAGAAGTGGAGTCTTCCGAATGGGGCTCTTATGGGGTTCTTCACGCATACGGGCGAGGTCGATCCAGTGATAGTCATGTGTTCTCATCATGATCGGTTCGCGATACGTGACCTCTGTGAAGAAACCCCGCAGCCCGGCGGAAGGGGCGTAGCGCCCGATACGTTCGCGAAGGGCGGCGTCCATATAATTTTTGATAGGAACGATTTCTTCATGCTCGAGAAATCGCATATACTCGGTCACAGCTTCGTTGAGCCGCCGGTCGTATTCCTCCGCGCTTCCGATCATCGCGTGTTTCGGCAGTCGGCGGTTCCTGTGCTCCTCAAGCCGCAACGATGCATGCGCACGAGCAAGTTCACGCTGCATGAGCAAAACATGATCATCCCAGGAATAGGGAACTAGGTGAACGTTTCGGAGATTCCAGGTATAGTTGTCCTTTCCGACTCCCGACGTTCCCGTTTTCTTCGCCGATTCACCGGCCAGCCAAGCACCGAATCGGTCGGATTCTGCCCGTCCTTCAATCGCTGCCTTGGCCAAATCGGGATGTGTGGAAGCGACAGAGTTCGCAAAGGCTCCGAGGTCATCGCTTTGGGCCCGAATGCTGCGTGCGCCGTAGACCCATAAATCGCGCCCGTTGCCCCTCAGGTTTTTTTTTGCCTGTTGGTACACTCCGCCGATCCTTCGCAATCGCGTCGCTATCTCCGCGGCGTCCGTTATCGAAAGCGGCATTACATAGTTTGGCAGTTCGATGGCGCCGTGAATGGTGGGGCCCTCGCGTTCCGGTACATCGGTCGGCCAGGGATAAAACCATACGTAGAATGCCGGATCGTTAGCCCATGGCCGGGTCACGCGATGCGCAAAATCATACCCGTTCATTTCCGCCAGCAAGAGATACCAGTCGATCTGCAGTCCAATCGGCCATCCGTTTGTATCGATCGCCGCAAGTTGGTGCTGCCAACCGGAAAGTTCCCGGTGCTTGCGCTCCATGGCCGCAGCAGAATAATCCGGAATGCCATTACTGACAGGGGGGGCCTGGAAGAGTCGCCAACTCGCAAAAAGGTCGGTGAGAGTGTTGTAGGATGGCGGATTGACTTCCTGGGCGGGAGCGAATCCGCATATGACGTAGAAAATGAACAATCCAAGAATCATGCTTTTTCTATGCACTAGATGTTCCTTTCACTTCCTTCAGAGTATTTCACATCTCACCGGCTGTTTCAATCCGCAATCCGCAACTTAGTTAATCCTCCATTCGCGTATACGTACCGGTCATTCCGCTTTCCAGGTCGCGAAAAACGAGTTCCCGGATTGTCAGCTTAAGAATCTTTTTGGTTTGCACTCCTAACAGGGAATCCTGAAAGTCGATTGTCAAGAGGCTGTCCTTCAGCGTGTAGGGATGCTCTTTCATGTCGAACTCAAAGAGAATCGTGCTGTCCTCCACGACCATGTTAAAACTCGGCCCACCCGATGTCCACGCGCCCTTCAGGAGCTGCCGGTCAATGCCGGCCCCCTGCAAACCGAGGCTTAAGACGAATACAAGGAAAGGGAAAAACAAATACATGTTCATAGAGGTATCTCGAATAGGGAAGTTACAAATAATTTCTTTCGTTGGTTCGTCGATTCGTTCATCCTACTCAGAATGCTTCAAAAGTACTATTCTTCCGCCCCAACCAACGAAACAACAATTTCATCGACGGAGAGGGCGCTCGCCGTAATCGGAACCGGCGATTGATCGTAGCGCCAGAGCGTGAAGCCGGTCTTATAAACAAAGAGCAGGTTATACACCGCTGTATCTCTTGCACCCAGAAAGAAGACAAATTCGAACGATCCCTCTTGATCAGTGGTTTTTGTGACAAGAACCCCGTTTGGAACCGTGACATCCACGGAATCATTGGGGAAGAGAAGGGAATCAGGAACAGTCGGATGGCGATACCCCACGATGGCGTCCGCTATGGGTCCTCCCGAAGCAGAGTCGATAACAGTGCCTCTGAGGAAATAGCTCTGATCGTTTGTCGACTGGCCTGTGTCACAGGTAACGGTGAGAAAACCTACCAGAGCGATTATTAGCTTGGCGTTCATGGATTTGGATCTTGCCGAAAAAACAAAGACACAGTCACAGGGGTCGGACCAGCTCGCGTCCCAGCCCTTCACCATCTCCGCGATCTTCTCCGGAGTTGTCGCCAACAGGATCAAAGGGTCATTCGAACCAACAAGCTCATCATACTCATCACCCTTCGCTCTTCATCCTTCACTATCTTCTTATCTCCAATTCCAAATCTTCGCCCGCTTTCCGACGGCAAGATACATCGTTCCCTCCGGCCCGCAACCGAACGCATCGTACCATTCCTGCATATTTACCATGGGTCCGTTTGTGCGAAACTCGGAAGGAGAGTGGGGGTCTGTCTTTACCTGGAGACGCAATTGTTCGGGTCTGTTATTGCGCCGCCAAACCTGTGCCCATGAAAGGAAAAAGCGCTGCTGCGGTGTGAAGCCGTCAATCGTGCCGATTTCTTTTCCCTTCAAAGAATTCACGAGGGCCGTGTAGGCAAGTGCGAGTCCGCCCAGGTCGCCGATGTTCTCGCCCATTGTCAACTTTCCGTTCACGTGGAGCGAATCAAGCACCGTGTAGCCGTCGAATTGAGCGCCGAGCACTGCAGTCCGTTCCTCGAATTTCTTCCTCGTCTCCGCAGTCCACCACATCTTCAGATTTCCGTCTGCATCGAATTTGCTCCCCTGATCGTCGAAGCCGTGGGAGATTTCGTGGCCGATTACAGCTCCCATTCCGCCGTAGTTAACAGCGTCGTCCGCTTTGAAATCGAAGAACGGGTGCTGGAGGATTCCGGCGGGGAAGACGATTTCATTTCGGGTCGCACTGTAGTAGGCGTTGACGGTCGGGGGCGTCATTCCCCATTCTGTTTTGTCCACTGGTTTCCCGATCTTGTTCAGATTGAAGGCCAGGTTGAATGCTGCCGCGCGGCGAAGATTTCCGAAGTGCGATTTCCGATGGACATCGAGTTTGGTGTAATCGCGCCATTTGTCGGGATAACCGATTTTTACGCCGAACGAGTTGAGTTTCTTCTGCGCCGCCGATTTCGTAGAGTCGTCCATCCAGTCGAGCTTCGCAATATGTTCCCGCATGGCCTCTTTCAGGTTATTCACCATTTCCATCGCCTTGGCTTTGGCTTCAGGCGGAAAAACTCTGGCGACGTACATTTCGCCCAACACCTCGCCCAGAAGATTGTCAATAACGCCGCGAATTCGCTTCCACCGCGGCTGAAGCTCTTTTGCTCCTGTCAGCGTTGTTCCGTAAAATCTGAAATTCTCGTTTACAAACGCAGAACTGAGAGCAGGTGCGGCAGCGTTTATCACACGCCACTGTAAATAGATCTTCCAGTCGACAACGGAAATCTCGCGCACCATCGTGCTGACCTCCCTGAAGAACTCAGGTTGTCCGACGTTGACTTCTCCCGGGTTTCGCCATCCCGCAGCCTCAAAAAAACTTGTCCAGCGGAATTGCGGGGAGAGGTCGGCAAGCTGCCGCTGGCTCATTTTATTGTAGTTCTTGTCCGGGTCGCGCCGTTCAACGCGTGTTCGGGAAGACTTTGCAAGCCGTGTCTCAAATGCCATGACGATCTGCGCATTCGCCCGTGCCGTTGTCTCATCAGAACCGATCAGCCGAAACATTGCAGTCACGTGCGCCAGATAATCCTCGCGGTTCTTCTTTGTTTTTTCATCCTGTTCGAGATAATAATCGCGGTCCGGGAGCCCCAATCCCCCTTGGCTGAGCTGCCCGATCACCTGTGAGCTGTTTTTCGCATCGATGGTCGAGAAAAATCCGAATAACCCTCCGACGCCCAGGGAGTGAAGTCTCGCGAGCTCTGCCTGTACACCCACCGGATCTTTAAGAGCCTCAATACGGTTCAGGTCTTTCTCAATGGGTTTCCAACCGAGCGATTCAACGGCTGCGGAGTCCATGCCCGTGGCATAGAAGTCTCCAACCTTCTGCACGCTGCTTCCGTTCCTCGCCTTTTGGTCTTTTGAAGCGTCTTCCAAAATCCCCCGCAGCACCTCGTTATTTTTCTCCGCAAGCTCCGTAAAGCTTCCCCAACTGCTGAAGGCGGCGGGAATCGGAGTATTTTTCAGCCATATGCCGTTCGAAGAATAATAGAAGTTGTCGCACGGTTTGACGGAAAAATCCATATTGGCCGGATCGATCGGTTTGTGTTCTTGGGCAAATCCGAAGGAAACAATCAGAATGCTCAGAAGAAGAAAACGGAGATGGATCATGATGATTACCCTCGCATGATAGTGTTCGAACTGTGTTGAAATCAAAGGTCGGGGTTGTCTTCAAAAGGTGAGTGCTGGCCGCAAATTCGGGTATTCGCCATAAGTGTTCAAACCGCCAGCGATGTCATCTTACTGCTCACGGAAGCTGACGGTGGAAGCAATGTTACAGTTGAATGGAGATTCCAAGACGGAGATTGTGAATGATGAATTCCCATCCCTTCTGGTCCACCTCGTCAAGACTTCGGAAATTTATTGTTCCCCCATACCAATCAGTGAGCTCCATTCTCGTATGTCTCCATATTCGCAGACCGGAAACCTGAAACTCACCCAAAATGCTTATGGTGGTTGTCAAGGGTGACTGTATCCCCACGATCGCCCGTGCGCCAATTCCACGGTCGTTGATTTCAGATTTGTTGCTTTCAATCATCGGTTGTGTGCCGCGTCGAATATGTTCTGTACCAACATATGTTCGGGAGAATCTCGCTGCAGGTCCTACGCCAACGAAAATATCCGTGCGGCTACTGACCCTGAGAGGATACACGACAGATGCTACAAGGTCGATTGAGTAGATGGTTTTGTCAGTTGTTGTGTCGTACAGGTATTGTGACAGCCCGAAACTTGAATTTTCGTCTGTCGTTAGCCCGCCAAGAACGCTGTGATCAACAGCAACATCGGCTGTGAAGCGAACGCTCAAATCGCCCTCAAGGTTTGTGATATAGGAAGCCGCATATCCGCCAATCATGTGAAACTGGAGTGCGTCAGGCCACGCTTGCTTGAGACTATCGGGGTCATGCTGGGCATTGGTTGCAGATGAAAAAAACAGGGATGCGATCAGAAGAAGAGTTCCTCTGACCAAATCGAAAGATTCCGTTCTCATTGGACTTCCCCTCAGTTTGTGAAGAGGCAAACTCAAAGCCGAAACGTGAGACCAAAGCTTATCGAACGCAAATGAAAACTCCATCCTTTGACACTGGTATTCTGGTCGATGGGGCCAAAGAACTGTTCTTCCTTGATTCGGATTCTCGTCCAGGTCTTGAGGACCGATGGCCGGTAATCCGCCAAAAGGCCTGTGGAAGAGGTCAGCATGAACTGAAATCCAACGATTCCGCGAAATCCGGCCGCCCACTCGCTCGTTCTCGTGCTTTCGCGGTCCCTGTAGGCAGGATCCCGAGTAAGAGCATAAGCCCTTGCATAAGATCCCGAGTATCTCACCGTTGCACCCGTTCCAAGATAGAGTGCGAGATCACCTGTGACGGAAAAGAACCGGATCCAGGAAATCGTGCCACCAATGCCATAGGCGTGGATGTCCACTTCATGTGCACCGGTGAACTCTTCTGTGATACTCCCCCAGTTGAGATGGGTCTGGATGGGTCCCGACAGCGAATGGCTATCCATGCTTGCATCGACGGTGAGCGCGACAGCAGATTGATTCGAATCCTGAATCAAATACGACAGGGCGAACCCGTCAAGCAGGTGAATTTGAATTGCGGAACCTGCCTGGAGAGATGCTTCTGACTGTTCGCGGGGCTGGCTTTTGGATGAAGTGCTGAACAGAAGAACCGCAACGCAGATATGAAGGATCGTTTTCAGCACGAGTGTGTGACGAATTCGCTGGAAACCGTCTAACAAAATGGTTGGTTGACCCCCGCGGGGATCACGCGTGAATCTACTGTTTTCCCCCCAAGGAGTCAATCTGAAAACGGATGAGAAGAACTCGGGATTTTGTCATGTTCGGTTTTCTATGCAACGCGGCGAGAAGTCCCGGCGTATTTCACATGGGCCGAGTCAAAGGAAAAAGGGCGATCAGAGAGATCAGAAGTGGTCTTGTCATGAGGCTATAAAGGATATCTTAGTACAAATCCGCCGTGATGCCGGCGAAAACATAATTGTCGGAGATCGTCAACGTATGGACCCAGTAATCCAGCAGGCCGATTGCGGTCCAGCTCGCCCCGTTGTTGGTCGAACGAAAGACGCCGCCGTCGTAGGTCCCCGCAAAGAGATTCGTGTCGGACACTGCAAGGGTTCGAATATTCATGGTTGTTAGCCCGGAATTCAGGGCAATCCATGAGATGCCATTATCCGTGGAGCGAAAAACACCACCGCCGTTCGTTCCCGCAAAAAGATCACTGCCGGACAGCGCAAGGGCATGCACCCAAGAACTCGTCAGGCCGCTGTCGGCCGCGGTCCAGGTTTCACCGGCGTCCGTAGAACGAAAAACGCCGGCGGTACTTGTTCCCGCGAACAACGTGGTGGCGGAGACGGTGAGTGCGTAAACAACGCAATTGGACGGCAAGCCGGTGTTGACGGCAGCCCAATTCAAACCGTCATTTGAAGAACGAAAAACGCCTGTACCATTCGTGCCGGCAAAGATATTCGTATCCAGGACGGCGAGTGCATAGACATAGGTGTCAGTCGCAAGACCATTATTCCGGGCATTCCACGCAACGCCGCTCGCCGAAAGGAACACTCCCGCGTTTGTCCCGGCGAAAAGATCCGTGCCGGAAGCGGCAAAGGCCTGAACGGATGTGGCGGTCAATCCCGTATTGAACGTGACCCACTGTCCCCGTTATTGGAGGAAACGCGCACCCCGCTCCCTGCGTAGAGTTCCGAGCTGTGGAGGTAGAGTGAATGGACGACCGGATTCCCAAAGCCGGTATTGACAAGGACCCACTTGGGTCCGGTGGGCAACGGTATGATAGGATTAGCCGTTTTTGAGCAACTGACAAAGAGAAGAACCGCTGTGGCTGAACAAATGAAGGAAATGATCCTGGATTGCATGGACTTTATCACCCGGGCAGTTTTGCGTTCCATGCTACTCCTTGACGCGACGGTAGAGCGTCTCGACACCCTTTGCTTCCAATCCCTCGGGAGTGATGTTGTAAGCAGTGATGGTCAGATGATCCTCGTCAATCAATTCGTATTCCGTTCTCCAGCCCCATTGCGGCTGGTTTTCGCCCACGT
>JBBDYD010000107.1:0-27758 GCA_040901865.1 Bacteroidota bacterium
AATCGACAATTGAAAATCCCACATGTCTTATTCCGGTAACTATTATCGTCCTTCGGGGTTCGGCGGGTTTTCGTTTTTTCCCCCCGTCATCAAAGGCCTTCTCATAACGAATGCAGCGGTGTTCTTGCTGACGGAGTTCTTAGGGACTCTGAAACTCGACGGCGTTTCCCTCCAGTTCTTTATCTATCGGTACTTCGCCCTTCTTCCTTTTGGTGAGGGCTTTCTTCCGTGGCAGCTTATCACGTACCAATTCATGCACGGGGGATTCTGGCACCTGTTCTTCAATATGTTCTTTGGGCTTTGGATGTTCGGAATGGAAATCGAGCATATGTGGGGGGCAAGGAAGTTCCTGGTGTTTTATCTGATGTGCGGGGTGGTAGCCGGCTTAGTGCAATTGCTATTCGCCCCACTTTTTGAGCCGGTATCGTCTGAGTTCACACGAATGGGCCCTGTCCCTGTCGTGGGTGCGTCCGGCGCGGTGTACGGAGTACTGGTTGCGTTTGGCATGCTGTTCCCGGATCGATACATCTTCCTCTATTTTCTCATTCCGGTCAAAGTGAAATATTTCGTCATGGTACTGATCGCCATTGGCGTCGTTTCGGCCGGCGATCCGACCAACGTCGCTCATTTCGCGCACCTTGGCGGAGCTCTTGCCGGTTACCTGTATCTGCTGTACGACATGAAACGCGGTCCAATGTCCGGCCTGTTCAGCAGAGTCCGTTGGTGGTGGAATTCCCTGACTGTGACGAATCGGGAGCCCCCTGAAGAGAGTACCAAGGCCAAGGTGTTCGATATTCGCGGGGGGCAGGAGAATGATGGCGATCGCGAACAGCGCCGCGTGGATGAAATCCTCGATAAGATCAGCCGGGGCGGGTACCAGAGTCTGACCGATGAAGAAAAGAAAATTCTATTTGAAGCCAGTCGAAAATTGAATTAGATTGAAACGAGTATGTTAAGTAAGAATCAACCATGAGTCTTGAGCAGATCGACATAGTGCCCCATCAGACCTACCGGGTAGGCCTTCGGCGAAAAACCCGCCAGGTGGTCGTTGGAGGAATCCGCATCGGTGGAGATGCACCGATTTCCGTGCAGACCATGACCAAGACGAAAACGGATGATATCCCCGGTACCGTTGGTCAAATCCGGGCCGCGGCAGAAGCGGGCTGCGATATCGTACGCGTGACGGTGAACGACAAGGAAGCGGCCGAGGCCATGTTCGAAATCGTGCGTCAATCACCCCTGCCTATCGTTGCCGACATCCATTTTAACCATATCTTTGCCCTGCGCGCACTTGAGGCCGGTGTAGCGAAGGTGAGGATCAATCCCGGGAATATCGGATCGAAGGACCGCATCCGCCAGGTACTCACATCGGCGAAAGAACGTGGGATCCCGATTCGCATCGGCGTCAATTCCGGCTCGCTGGAAGAAGACATTCTGGAAAAACACGGCTATCCCACGCCAGAGGCGCTGTATGAAAGTGCGATGCGGCATGTAGGGATATGCGAGGAATTCGATTTCCGCGATGTCGTGATCTCCGTCAAATCGACGGACGTGAAACTGATGATCGAGGCCTACCGCCTCGTCGCTCAACGGACGGATATTCCGCTCCATATTGGAGTGACCGAAGCCGGCACCACGCGGATTGGCACCATCAAGTCTGCCGTCGGGATCGGAACGTTGCTTGCCGAAGGGATAGGGGACACGATCAGAGTTTCCCTGACCGATGATCCGGTGAAGGAGATAGAGGTCGGAAAGGAGATCCTCCGGTCCTTGAGTCTTGCCTCGCGTAATATCGAGTTGATTGCCTGCCCCACCTGCGGGCGGCTTGAAGTGGATCTGTTTGGGATTATGGGACAGCTCGAGGAAAAACTTGCCGGTGTGAAGAAATCCGTGAAGATTGCCGTTTTGGGTTGCGTGGTGAACGGGCCGGGCGAAGCAAGTGAAGCGGATATCGGCATCGCTGCAGGAAAAGGAGTCGCAATTTTGTACCGAAAGGGAGAAGTGATCAGGCGGATTAAGGAAGAGGAAATTGTGAAGGCGGTTCTTGAGGAAGTCGAAAAATTTCAGCCGCAGTCATAATACATTGAATTCAGATCGCGGCGGCCCCGGCCGCCGTTTTCTTTTTTAGGAGGAAGTGATGAAGATTTCTGCATTATTGTTTGTCGGAGTGTTGGGAATAGCCGGATGTTCACGATCGGGTTCGGATCAACCGACAGGGAATCTCACCGTCGAAGAACCTGTTGCCGGTGTACAATGGTCCTATCCGGAAACATGGACCCGCGATGCGGGACGGCCTATGAGAGTCGTGACGTACACCATTCCCGCGGCCCAGGGCGATCCGGAAGCCGGAGAATGCGGCGTGTTTTACTTTGGCGTGCAACAGGGTGGCGACATCGACGGCAACATCCAGCGTTGGGGCGCCCAGTTTGAAGGAGCAACCCAGGCGGAGAAAACGACGTTGACGGTGGATGGACTGAATGTAACGACGGCGCGGATCGAGGGGACGTTTCTGGCGCCGGGCGGACCGATGATGCAATCACAAGGGAAGAAAGAGAACTACCGGCTCCTGGGCGCCATCATTGAAGCGCCGGGGGGGATGGTGTTCTTTAAATGCACCGGCCCCGCGAAAACGATCGAAGAAGCACAGCCCGTGTTCCTCTCAATGGTAAACTCGGTGCATGCTCATCAGTAGTCTTCTAACAAAAAAAGCGTTCTTAGTTAATGGTTTTTAGTCGTAGTCGATAGTTTCTGGTTGTAGTTCCTGGCATTAGGCGAACCAGAACCAGCGACCGCCAACCAAAACCACAAACCAACAACTGATAACACCTCCTCCTATCCGTCCTTCAACCCTCAACCCGCACCCCCTTTTCGGATTCTCCTCGTACCCGCTTTCCAATTCCTTGGATTGTTGAAAATGTATCGGCGGACATAGAAGAGGTGATTCTCATCCCGGAGAATTCTTTCGTGAAATCGTCCATGCCATCGGAATTCCGGGATGCCATTGTTTCGTGCCCATGTCGTGACCGCGGCTTTGAACGTTCGAATAACAACGGAGAGTGAATCTTTGGGAGGCGATATGTCCTTCCCGATCGATCGTTTCTTCCGGGGATTGTAAAGCAGGGCATTGTCGGGAAAATTAACACCCAATGGAACGTTCGTGCATTCGTCCCAGGGAATGTGGATGTCATCCTCATCGTGTGAATGCACTTGCGGAGGGACGTTCAATGGATTCAAAGGAGGGACGTTCAATGGACTCAAAGGAGGGACGTTCAATGGATTCAAAGGAGGGACGTTCAATGGATTCAAAGGAGGGACGTTCAATTGAACGTCCCTCCTAGGATCCTTGGAAACGTCCCTCATTTCCTCGAATTTCAATTCATCGTGCCCGAGGATGATGATCCCATGCATATGATCGGGCATGACCTGGTGTATGTCGAGCTTCACCTTTTGATGGTGCTGTGGAATCTCTCTCCACATCGAATCAGCGGTCTCACCGAGTCGGGAAAGCTCCATGACACCGCCCACAACATCACCAAAAAAACACTCTCGTCCGGCAGTCGCGATGGTGATAAAATACCATCCCGGCCATGTATAATCATACCCTTTGAGACGAATTGATTGTCGGATATTGCACCCCCCGGTGAGATGAACTTATTGCAGGCGAAGACAGTGTGTCTCCAATTCTTGCGGGAAACCGTGCCCCCCGCCTCTAACCTTGGCGGTTGTCATGTCATAGTCGGCAGGTTCCGGTTGGAGTCCTTCACATCGAGATTTCAAAACACCCTTCGGACCTCAACCCGAAACCCTTGATCCCCAATCCTCAACCCGTAACACTCAAGTGTTTTGAGGATTTTCCTTTGCGGAGCGAAATTCGAACGAGCGGCATTGAATCGTTCTCCTTTGGCAATGGTGAAATAAAAAAGCCCGACAACGGTCGGGCTCAGATGCTGTCAGATCCGGGGTTATTCTTCTTCTTCAGTCCCTTCGTCGTCCTGACCCTCATCCTCGACTTGTACAAGAAGCTCTTTCATCAGCAGAGTGTTTTCCTGATTCTGTTCCTGTTCATAGGCGTTTGCCAGATTGCGGAGTGTGCGGGCTATGATCGTTACGGAATCGCATTCTAACTGCAGGAGGTCGGATAAGGGCAGCAATGCGCCGTTATTCAGCGTTATGAGATCGTTGACGTCAAGACACCGTCCTCCTTTGAAGCAATCCACGATGTAATTCTGCTTACCCACCGAGGCCCGCGCGAGGAAATGCCCCGGAAGATTGATTCCCGCAATGTCGAAATCCAGCCGCCAGCCCACGAGAAGATAGACGGCGGCGAGACTCAGCGGGATTCCACGTTTCTGCTCTATGACATGGACGAGATTGCTGTAGAGCGGATCATAATAATCGACCTCGGCCCCGCGGAGTTGCTTCTTGGTGAACAGGAAATGCGCCAGGGTCAGAGCGTCCTGTTTTCGGACCGTCGTTTCAAATTCCTCGGCAAGCTTGTCGAGAAGATCTGTGAGCTTGGTCGGATAGGCCCGCCCGAGTTGAAATTCCGCGATCAACCCAAGCGCCGATTCGAGCATCTCCAAGTCGTCTTCAATATCGGACAAGAGCGGCCATTGCTCGCGAAGCCAGGCGCGGTTGAATTCCTCCAACAGGTTTGCGATGCGCTGCTGCTGGTCTTTGCTGAGGACAATCTTCTGCAGCGCAAGCTCTTTTTGAAGAAACGGGCCGAACGATGAAAGCTCCCGCACAACATTCTCCCGTACAACGGGGGATTCATCGTCGAGCAATCTGATAATATGCTGGAGTTGGCTTGGATTTCCCATAGAATTCAGGCAATTCCCTGATAATTGATAACAAATTTTTTGATTCTTTGCAACAGCGGGTTAGTGGAAAGAGAATGCAGCGACCCATTGCCAATTGATTTTCCCAGCGGAACTCGGTACTTTGACATTCTTCCAAATCAGAACAAATACTTCTCAATGGAGGTTCGCGATGGATCTCGTACGCCGGTTTTTCTATCTCACAGCGGTCATTGTTGCGGGCATTGGACTTGCAGCAGGTCAGGCACATGAACACGGTTCCCACGGAACCGAAGCCGCCATGAAATCCCAAACGATCCCGCAGGATCCGTCGCTTCCGGCGTCAGAAGAGAATGCTCGGGAAGCGTTAAACTCATCCCCGCGGCACGGCGAATGGGCCGATGTTCCGGTATGGGGAACCAACGAGAAGCTTCGCACATGGGTCGTGTATCCGGAACGCAAAGACAAAGCGCCGGTGGTGATTCTGATCTGCGAAATTTACGGGCTCTCGGATTGGATTCGTGCGGTGGCAGATCGGCTTGCAGCCGACGGATTCATAGCCGTCGCACCGGACATGGTCTGGGGAAAGGGGCCCGGTGGCAGCGGAACGGAATCCGCGACGAGCCGGGATCAGGTTGTCGGCTGGATCCGAGGCCTGACAAACGATGAAGTTTTGACACGCCTGAACGCCGCCCGATCCTATGGCATCAGTCTTCCGGCCGCGAACGGAAAAAGCGCCACCATCGGATTCTGCTGGGGTGGGTCGCAGAGCTTCACATACGCCTGTGTTCAGCCGGGCCTTAATGCTGCAGTAGTGTACTATGGATCTTCGCCTGATTCGAGCCGGTTGGCACAGATCAAGGCAACGCCGGTGCTTGGACTCTACGGAGCCGACGACGCGCGTGTGAACGCGACGATCGAGCCGGCGCAACGCATGATGAAGCAGGCTGAGAAAACATATGAAGTTGAGATTTTCGAAGGGGCCGGACACGGATTCCTTCGCGCACAGGCAGGACGGGAAGGCGCAAATCACAAGGCAACTCAAAAAGCGTGGCCGCGCACAATCGAATTCCTGAGAAAGCACACGAGGTAGGCCACCTCATGAGAAATCCGGCCTCTGCACAGACTGATCCATGGAGCAGCCGGATTCCTGCACAAGTGGCTTACTCTTCCGACTTCATCTTCCGCGACGCGATCACATAAAAAATCACGAGCGCAAGTCCGCCGAAGATGAACATGCTGGCCGGATAGACAGAGTCCGCCATGTAATAAGTCCTTTCGAGCACCGTGCCGACCATGATCCCAATACCGACAAACATGGCGAGCATACCCCACTTCAGGCTTGAAAGCGGATTCGGCTTTAGAAAATCACGAAGCGACCCGGACTTGAAATCCGCCGGGCTGACGCCCTTCTCGATCATGGCCATTCGCTCCTTGTGCCGTGAGGAAAGCCAGGTATAAACGGTTACCCCAACCGTCGTGAAAATGATAAAAACGACGAAAATTGGTTCCATTGAGTGATCCTTTCAATTGATTGTCGTTGGTTGCAGCTTTAGGTACTTTGACCTCAGTTCCGGGGTCAAGGTTTCACATTTTTTTGAAACCCTGAGCCCTTAAACGGGGTCTAAGAAATCAGAACTCCTTAATAGGGAATGGCACCTACCGATCGGGAAATAATAGAGCGCGTCATCAGTGGCAATCGCAGGGCCTTCGCACAGCTCGTCGATCGCCACAAAGATAAAGCCATGACCCTTGCCATGAGGATGCTGAAGGATCGCGAGGAGGCGGAAGAGGCCGTTCAGGACGCTTTCCTGCGGGCCTTTAATGCCCTGGGTCGATTTGAATGGAAGTCGAGCTTCTCCACCTGGTTCTATAGGATCGTTTTCAATGTCTGTTCGACGTCCCTTTCAAGGCGTGGAGGGGATCTGACTATTTCACTGCAGGATGAGACGGAGAACCCCTCAACGGATCTTCGCGATTCCGATCCGACACCCGAAATGGACCTCGAATCGGCCGAGAGTGCCCGCATCATTCGGGAAGAAATCGATCTCCTCCCTGCATCCTATTCGTCAGTTGTCACTCTGTTCTTTCTTCAGGAAATGAGTTATGCTGAGATTGTCGATATAACCGGAATGCCCCTTGGGACCGTCAAGGCAAGACTGTTCCGGGCACGTACAATACTTAAAAAAGCGATCCTGCGGAGAACGAACGAGAAAGCACTTGTCACAGGTGTCCGTGGAATCGCCGCAGCTTTTTTGTGAAGGAGTGAGCCATGCATTTAACTGAAAAAGAAATTCATACTCTGGCAGATCAGACCGCCGATCCCCGCCGAAAAGCGGAACTTCTGGATCATGTGGCCTCCTGTAAGCGGTGTACGGCGGAATTGTCGCTTGAGCGGTCGTTGTTGCAGGCCATTCGCGCCGTACCGCTTCACAAGACGTCAGGGCAATTCACGTCGAGAGTCATGGGACAACTGGATCCCGAACTCCGGAACGGGCTCTTGTTTCGAATGTTCGGCGGAGCGGGGCGGGCCATTGCCATGGCTGCGGTTCTTGGCTTGATTGCCTATGCCCTCACGCTGAATGTCCCCGGTTCTACCCCGTCCGGAAACGGACCTGCGACTGTGTTGTTCGGAGAAATCTCCTCGTATTATGATTCCGCAAGAGAATTCCTGACAAGCAGTTCGATTCAGGTGAATCAAAAAGTGGATCAACGTGCTTCTGGACAGGGAATGCAGATCCTCGCCATGACATTTGTCGTTCTTATTGCGCTCGGCCTTCTTGATCGATTTGTCCTCCGGCATTTTGTTCGAATGAAGTTGTGAAGATTCTTTCTGGCGTTCGTGCCTCGGAGTTACAGCTTCATGTTCTTTTCCCCACCTCCCTCGCGTCTCACATCTGAATAAGCCACACCGTTCACCGTTTACCGTTCTCTGTTCACTATTCACCATGCCTTTATTCCTGTTTGTCAAAGGGAAGGAAGAAACACCAATACCAAGTTTGGCAGTGTCTCAGTTTGGGTGGTGGGAACTCCTCTGCGGCTCTCATTTTTCCACCTCTGCGTCTCTGCGATTAAAGACAATGATTCACACCCATTTTGAACGCAGAGACGTAGAGAAAATAAAGAAAGAGGGGAAGAGGGTTGGGCTATCTAAAACTAAGACACTACCCCAAGTTTGTCCTTTGCCTGATTTTGCTCTATATTCCTTTGAATTCTAAACATCCGGACTTCCCTCGGCATTTCTCAGTATCTGAAATCCACCCCTCATGAGCCAGTCGTTAAATATTTTTTTTGTTGGAGATGTCATGGGGAAACCCGGTCTCCAGGTTGTCGAGAAGCTCCTCAAGCAATATCTTCAAAAATACGAGGTTGATTTTTGCATCGTAAACGGAGAAAATACAACAGAAGGGAAGGGGATCTCCGAGGAAGACGCAAAAACACTTTTTGGATTGGGTGTTCACGTCATAACGACAGGTAACCACCTCTGGGATCGATGGCAATCCAGGGCGCTGCTGGCAAAGGAAAAGAATATTCTCAGGCCGTTGAATTACCCCCGCGAGAACGGGGGTCAGGGGTTTGTTCTGTATGATCTAAAGGAAAAGGGACAAGTGGGAGTGATCAATTTGCAGGGACGGACCTATATGCAACCCATTGACGATCCGTTCAAATCGGCCGATTGGGCGCTCAGTAAGATCGTTCAAAGCACGAAAGTGGTGTTCATTGACATGCATGCCGAGGCGTCGGCGGAGAAAATGGCGCTTGCATGGTATCTGGATGGGAGAGTCAGCGCTCTTGTCGGAACGCATACCCACGTGCCGACGGCTGATGCGAGGATTCTTCCGAATGGCACCGCATTTATTACCGACGTGGGCATGACAGGCCCGTATGATTCTGTGATCGGAATGAAAAAGGAAATAGCCATCAAGCGGTTTCTGTTGCAAACTCCTCATAAATTCGAGATCGCAGCCAACGATGTACACCTCTGCGCTGTCTTTGTTCAGGTTGACCGCGATTCGGGAAAAGCATTAAAAATCGAGCAAGTGATCTTCCCGGATTTCGAGACACAAAAATAACGACATCATATCCCACAATGGCTCGGATCATAGACGGCAGGAAAATTGCGGAGGATATTCGGCGGGAGGTGAAGGCCGCAGCAGACGTGCTCAGACAAACACGTGGAATCACTCCGGGTCTTGCCTTTATTCTCGTCGGGAACAACGCAGCATCGCAAGTTTATGTCGGAGTGAAAGGCCGGGCATGTGAAGAGGCCGGATTTTATTCAGTTACGGAGATCCTTCCATCTGATACAAGCGGAGAAACCTTGCTCCGAAAGATCGATCAGTTCAACAACGATAAGCGGATTCATGGAATCCTCGTCCAACTTCCCCTTCCGAAACAAATCAATGAACAAGCGGTTCTCGAAGCAATTCATCCGTCCAAAGACGTGGATGGATTCCATCCGTACAATGTGGGACTGCTCGTTACTGGCCGCAAAACCCTTAGGCCATGCACGCCGGCGGGAATTCAGGAGCTGCTGATCCGAAGTGGAAATGATCCCGCGGGGAAGCATGTTGTGGTCGTGGGTCGGAGCAATGTTGTTGGGAAACCCGTTGCAAACATTCTCCTGCAAAAGGAAATGGGGGCAAACGCCGTTGTGACGGTCACTCACACAGGAGCTCTTGACCTTGGAATGTATACCAAGACGGCTGATGTGCTCATTGCGGCCATCGGAAAGCCAAGGATCATTACGGGAGCCATGATAAAACCCGGATCTGTGGTGATCGACGTTGGAATAAATCGAGTTGAAGATCCTACTGCAAAAAAGGGCTCACGAATCGTCGGAGACGTCGATTTTGAGTCTGCCTTCAAAGTCGCGGGTGCTATCACGCCTGTCCCAGGCGGAGTCGGACCCATGACCATCGCAATGCTCATGAAAAACACCCTCCAAGCCGCCTTAGCCACGACTCAAACCACGAAATAGGTCGGTTTCCCTGTCACCCCGTTCAATTTCTCCTAAATCCGCTCAATCCGCTCATTAATTAGTTGACATCAAATCCTGAATTCCGTAGATTAATCGTGCAAATCGTGTAATTCATTTATAACGGGCAAATTCTATGAAGACTGTCTATTCGACAGCAGAGGTTGCCAATCTTCTCTCAATAAACGACTCGACGGTAAAACGTTGGTCCGATTCCGGCGATCTGGAGTGCATTCGAACCATGGGTCGGCATCGCCGGTTCTCGTTGGCATCGATCATGAAGTTCGTGCAGGAGAACAGACTCCAAATGCCCGAACTCGCAGCGAGGATTTTCGACCGGCCCGAACTGCATGCTCAACTGCTTGTGGGAAACAAGGATCCTCTTACGGATGAAATTCGAAACGTCGCGATCGAGGGCGATTCGGAGCGTGTGATAGTTGCCTTGCGTATCGGCTTGACTTCCAAGCCGGACCTTCTTGAATTCTTTTCGACAATCGTCTTTCCCCCGCTCGCACGCATCGGCGAAGAATGGGCCCATGGGCTGGTGTCGATCGAGGAGGAACATCTCGCATCCCGGACAATCCGGGAAGCGCTGATTCGAGTGCAATCCGAACTCCACTGCAAGGAGCCCAACGGGCTCGTGGCCGTGTGTGCCTGCGCCGAAGGTGAACTCCACGAAATAGCTCTCGATTGTGTGAGCACATACCTGACCGTCCAGGGCTGGACGGTGTACCACTTCGGTGCCGATACGCCCTCTGTCAGTTTCGCAAAAGCGATTGCCCGACGGGAACCCGATCTGGTTATCCTGGGCGCTGTGATCATTCCGGATGAATGGAAGTTCCGGAACGATATCGCCACGATCATTGAACCCGCTGTCAGGAGGGGAGGCGGGAAGTTATGTATTGGCGGTCCCGACCTCCGAAAGAGATTCGGCCGCAAGCTCAAAGCGAATTTCACGGTGGAGACCATCGAAGAGATCGCTGCGGTGAGCGATGCAATGAACTTTCCCGCCCCATGAAGCCCATTATCGTATGGTTCAGAAGAGACTTGCGGGTGAACGACCATGCGGCGTTATTCCACGCCTCCCGAACGGGGACACCGATCATTCCGCTCTTTATTTTTGATACACCGCGAATCGCCAGAATTCCCTCCGACGGCGCTGTGTTTGATTTTCAGGCGGACTGCCTCAACGCGCTTGGGGCCGGGATCTCGTCGCTTGGCGGGTCTTTGATCGTGCGGAAAGGCGATGCCCTTGCGGTTCACGAAGAACTCATTCGATCGGTTCAGCCCGCCGCTTTGTATTTCAATCGTGATTACGCACCCGCAGAGCTCGACCGTGAGCAAGCCGTTGCCGCTCTCTATCGTTCCTATGGCATCGAAGTGTTACCATTCAAGGATCACGTTCTTCATGAACCTGAAGAGATCCTGAACGGTTCGGGGAATCCCTATGTTGTCTTCACTCCGTTTGCGAATGCATGGAAGAAGCTTCCGCTCATGGTTCCGTTCGGTAAACCACGGCCATTCTCGACTCCCGCGATGGATCGGGGCCCCATTCTGTTGTCATCCGATCTTGGACGTTCCCGGACGATAAGCGATCCGGCGTTTCGGGGAGGAGAGGGAAATGCGAAATCGGCGTGGCGAAAATTTCTTGCCGACGCACTCCCGACGTATAGCAAAGGCCGCGATGTCCCCGCGCTTAAGGGAACGAGCCGCATGTCCGCCTACCTGCGGTTTGGGGCTATCTCTGCGCGGACGTTGCTCGAGGGCCTGCGGCCGGTACTCCGGGACATGAACCATCCCGATCTGCCCTCGGCTTCGAAATTCATCGATGAGCTGATCTGGCGCGAATTCTACCAATCTGTTCTTTATCACTCTCCTCGACTGGCGTATGAAAGCTATCGGAGGGAGTTTGAGGATTTTCCATGGAAGAGGGACTCGCGAATGTTACGGGCCTGGAAGGAAGGAAAGACAGGTTTTCCGCTGGTCGATGCGGGAGTGCGCGAGTTGAACAGGACCGGATGGATGCATAACAGGGTGCGGATGGTGGTCGCTTCGTTCCTCACGAAAGACCTTCAGCACCATTGGAGGGAAGGAGCCCAATACTTCGAGGAGAAGTTGCTTGATATCGAAACGGCATCGAATGCCGGAGGTTGGCAATGGTCAGCCGGGGCCGGGGTCGACCCAAAACCCCTTCGGATCTTCAATCCGACCCTTCAGGCCCAGCGTTTTGACCCGTATGGCAAGTACATCAGGAACAATGTTCCGGAGCTTTCAAGAGTACCTGACCGGTTCATCCATACTCCCCATCTTATGCCGCCGGTGCTTCAAAAGGAAACGAAGTGCATCATCGGGAAGGACTACTCGTTCCCCATTGTCGATCACCCCGCCGCTGCGGCAAATTTCAGGGCCTCACTGACTGCCCTAAACAGAGGTGGAAAGGGACAGGCGTCTAAGAGGCCGATAGATCGCGGGTAAGAGTTAGCACAGTGAGCTCCGAACGGGATGCAAGCCGAACCGGCGGACCCCAGTATCCCGTCCCCCTGCTCACATAGACCCAGGTGTCGCCGTGCTTATGGAGTCCGGAGATATACGGTTGTCCCACTGCGGCGAGAAAATTCCACGGAAAAAACTGCCCGCCATGTGTGTGGCCGGAAATCTGAAGGTCGAACTTGAACGGCTGTGCCGCATAAATGCTTCTGGGCTGATGAGCGAGCAGGATCCGAACATCGGTCGGTGGCGCTCCCTCAACCGAAGCGGCCGGATCTGACGGCCTGTGCCGGTCGAAATCGCCCGCACCGTAGTCGGTGATTCCACTCAGCAGAATACTCGCGTTCCCGCGTTTGATCACACGGTGTTCGTTGAGGAGAACCGTGAATCCCATCCGATCAACCTCTTCAATCCACGGCTCGACGCCGGAATAATACTCATGGTTCCCCGTAATAAAGAATTGTCCGTTGGGGGCAGAAAGATGCTTGAACGGTTCAACATGCTCGCGAAGATGTCTAACAGTGCCGTCAACCAGGTCTCCGGTCATAGCGATCAGGTCAGCATTGATCCCTTCCATTTGCTCCGCAACCATCTCCACAAAAGGACGCTTGACCGTCAGTCCCGCGTGGATGTCTGTGACCTGAAGAATTCTGAAGCCTTCAAGATCGGCAGGCAAGTTTCTGATTGGGACAGTGATCTCAATGACTGCGGGCTTTCTCCGTGCCTCATAGAACCCGTATCCCGTGAGAATCCCCCCTGCCGCAACGACGGCGACATTGGAGGCCTGGAGCAGGAATTCCCTTCGGCTCGGATCGGGATCCAGGGCGGCAAGAGGGGCGGATTGGAAAAATTCCTTGGCGGCAAGCAAGAGTTTCTGGATTCCCGATGATGTCAGGAGAACGATGTCCCTGAAGACAAGCAATGTAAAAACCATGGAAATGAATCCCATGCTGATATAGCTTACCCACGCAAGGAGGTCTGTGAAGGTATTTTCCACCCGGTTGATCTGGAGTAAAACGGCGGTGGGCGGAATAGCAAAGAGGGCGATCAGGGCAATCCAGGCAATGTGGTTCCAGGTACCGGTAAGATTGGACGAGGCAATAAGGCGCCATCCGATGTACCCATACCCAATCGCCAGGATACTGACAACAACGAGGAAGAAAATCAAAACGTTCATCTTTTTTCCCGGACCTTTATTCTTGAACCGTGAACCATCAACCTACCCGACTGTTTTATCAATAATTCTCCAGATCCGATCCGCCCAATCTGCATGCTCGGGTTTCATCAGAACTGAGCGAAGGCAAACGATGCGTTTCTGATCACGCTTCATGGTCGACGGAATTTCGAGAAGGTGCAAGGGGAGTTCCGCCAGAGCAAGATGGAGGTCGTTCTCGGCGGCTTTGCGGAACAGTGTCCTGGCCCCCTCCGACGCATCGCTGACACTCTCTGCCCGGAGTGCCCAAACAAGAATATCCAACTCCGGTTCAGGACCGGCAATGAACCTCTTGTCGTTCCGAATGAATTCATAGATATGCAAGGCGGCCTTGCGTGATCGGTCGAGGGACTGGGCGAAACCTCCGTTTTTCACCAGCGGAAAGAGTTTCTGTGTTGCCCAAAGAGCCACTGCTGACGCACCAGCGCGGGAACATTCAAGACTGATCTCACCAAGATGCAAATCATCCGACGTGAAATACGTATAGGGCGAATCATGACGGTAAAACTTCCCCACCGCTGGGTCGTGGAACAGTACGCATCCGCATCCGTATGGCTGAAGGCCGTGTTTATGCGGATCGATCACAACAGAATCGGCCTCGTGGAGAAGATCGAAGGCCTGGCGTGTATTCTTTGAAAGCTGTGAGGAAAGCGTGAAGTACCCGCCGTATGCCGCGTCTGCATGGAGGCGGAATGGAAACCTTTTTTGCAGGGCAAGGATGGCGGGCAAGGGATCGACTGACCCGAGAGCCGTCGTTCCCAAGGTTGCAACAACCGTACCCACATCACCTCGGGCAAGCCGTTGTTCGAGAATTGCACAATCCAAACGACCGGCCCGATCTGATGGTATCATCTCGAATGGAAGACCAAGCACGTCGCACATTCTCCGGTGAGTATAGTGTGACTGATCCGAAGCGAGGACGACCTTGCCCGGATGAAGCCGTCCTGCGACCCAGAGGGCTTCCAGGTTTGCCATTGTTCCGCCGCCGGTCAAATGGCCAAGAAAGTCTTTCCATCCAACCATCTGGGCAATTTCGGCAACAGCTTCTTTTTCCATTGCCGAACTTGCCCTTCCGCCGTCCAGAGCATGGTTGTTCGGATTGATCCAGAGGGCGAGCATGTATGCCAATCGGGCGATGGGGTGGGGCGGCTTCAACATTTGGCCCGCATACAGGGGGTGAAAATAGGGGAAGTTGTCTCTTAACCTCAAAGCAGTTTCTTTGAGTATGTCGTCGATCCGTTCATAGGGAGGGTCATCGGCGCCGGGAGAGGGAAGCTTTGCGAACCCGCGTTCCAGCACGTCAAGCGCTTCACCGAGGATCTTCAAAGAGTCTTTTTCGAATCTGTCATGATCGTGTTGTTTCAAGGGTGCCTCGGGAATAAGAAAAAGAGCCGGTAGAGAACACCTGCTTTCAGAATGTAAGGGAAAGATCGGAATGATTCAGCCGGGAAAGCGGCTACGCGCTCGAAGGAGGCTCGAAACCAAGCCGTTTGGCGGAGTAGAAAAGATAACGCAGGAACAACAGTCCGAACAGTAGGTCGATGATCATTCCGGGAAATAAGAATTCAGTGAGGCCCGAAGCCATGGGTAGAAAAGCAAGGGCTCCGATGAAGATCGCCACAGTAAGTAGTTTTGACCAAACCAGAATCCTAATGTAGGGGCGGGCTTCGATGAGGTGACGAGCAATCGTAAATTGGATGCACCCGAACAGGAACATCGTCATCAGACTAAAGTAGATGAAGATAACATGATTCGGGGGCTCGATGCCGATAAGATCGGGAAGAGCATTCACGAGAAACATCGTTGGGACGGAAGCTATGAAATTCCATATGCTGCCAGAATAAAAGACTCCGCGATAAAACCGCTCTGATTCCATTTGTTCCTCTCTGTTCTATAAGGTCCCAAGTTCAAAGTTCAATCAGAAGACGCCTAAGAAACTGCTTTTGTTTGATAAGAGGTTCAAGGTTGTACAATTGAGCCTTCACCTTGGACCTTGGAATTTGGACCCAGGTCCTTGTCTTTTCATGTACTTCCAGTTTCTCGGTTTGCCCTCAGCCATCCATTTCATCGCTGTTTCAAGTCGTTTTGTTCTTGTGTCAAGCTTTTTCGCTTCGGTAATCCATTCGTTGTAATCACGTTTATTCGAGGGGCTGAACGAGTCAAATGTCAATTTGGCTTTCTCGTTTTTCGAGAGTGCGTGTGCGAGCACGGGCGGAATCTCTACAATGGTGGCCTTTGCCCGGCGGTGAGCAAGCGTCGGTCCTTCGTCGTTCAGGCGGGCGGCTTCGCGTATCATTCGGATCATTGCGGAATCAGCCGGGAGGTCGGAGAGCGAGCGAATCTGACCCATATGGCCCATCCCCAGCTTTCCCATTCGCGTGAACCGGGTTTTAAAATCTTTCATCAGAGAGGCCTTCCAGAATACAAACGCACAATGCTCTTTGAAAGCCGCCATACTGCACATCATTCCCTTGTAGTCAAAATGTGGCATTCCCCATTTGATCGTTTCGCCGGCATCCGGACAGGCCCTGTGAACGAGCGCACGCAGGTGATTCAGAATCGGTCTCGCGAACTCCACCGAGCGGCTGATGTACGCATCAACACGTTTGTCCTTCCTTCCCATCCTTTGCTTCCTTTAACTACTGTGCAAGTACAATACCGAGGATCACGCCGGTCGCGAAGCCTCCGACACCCCAAAGGATTTTTTCCAGATCAATACCTCGTTTTTCAGCCTCGAGGATGCTTTGAGTCTCGGATAGCAAGCGCCTGGTCTCAATCATTTCGCCTTTCAGGGAATCCATTGAGCTCACAGCGAGTGTGAGCCGTGCCGACGATCCCTCGATGGTCCTCGACGTGGAGCCGGCAAGGTTGTCAAAGTTCATTCTCAGTTCATCGTAGCTCTTTTGTTGGTCGGCAAGCCGCCGGTCCTGCAACGAAATGATATCGTCGTACGACGCCATGAGGTTAGCAATCGAGGGCCCTTTTTTTCGCAGATCCTTGTAAGCAGAATCATATCTGCGGAACGTGAGCGTGTTGAGAACATAGACCGAGTCACACGCAATATGGAGAATGTCGCCCCCGGTATAGAGAACACTCCGTACCTCCTTGCAATTGTCAAATGTTACCGGAGTCTGCGCATGCAGTTGGGCCGACACAGCAATGAGGCCGATGCTGATAACGAAAACGTATCCAGGAATTTTCATCATTCATCTTCTATAATTTGAGATCTACCATTTACAATTTTGCCCCACTCCCGTTTCCCACAACAGGAATTTCGGGCAACTCCGACCCGGTCGTTTCCACGTCTTTATAGAGTTCCCTCAATCGCCGGACGATCGATTCTTTTTGAGTGCGAAACTGAGTATTCGCGGCTCGCTCGTTGAGATCAAGAATCTCCACCCGTCCCTGAATATCCCTGATATACGTGCTAAATCGGGCCAAGTCCGTTCGGACCGAATCGATGACCGAACGGGCGATGGTGAGCGTTGTGAGGCTGGAGTCTATTCGGCTTTGAGCCGTCTCGAGTTTGCCGATGGCATCATTGAGCCTGCTGTTGAGGGTCAGAAAAAGCACAACCCAGACGAAGAGGCCGGCTGCCCCGAGCCCCAGGATGATCTTCGAGATGTTGGTCATGGGAGGATGAGGGAGAATGATAGATTGGCACGGTGCCCCGAATGGTCGGACAAAAGTAGGGATTGGGATCGGGATTGTCAAGAGGGGATTGGACGAATCAACGGAACAACGAAGGGATGAATCACCGGAACAACGAAGGGGATGAATCAACGAAACAACAAAGGGGGAGAATCAACGGAACAACGGGACGAATCAACGAACCAACGAAGGGGATGAATCAACGAAACAACGAAGGGGACGAATCAATGAAATAACGAAGGGGGCGAATCAACGGAAGAACGAAGGGGATGAATCAACGGAACAACGAAGGGACACCATGAACCTGAAACCGACAACTACTCATGTGCGGCTGGAATGTCCTTTGGCCCAAACTTCGTCAGCTTGATTGCGCGGGCTTTGGGCCGATCGAATGACGGTACCACGAGGAGGGCTTCGTTGGCATTGTCAGCTTCGATGATCACCCATCCGCAATGCTCGCCATCCTTGCATCCCCAGTCGAAATGAGTTATGTAGCCCATGGATTCGACCTGTTGAATGCTCTTGACACAGTCTTCAACGGTGTGCGGGGCGATGACGAGGTAGCGGTTCATGGAGTATGGAGCGGATGAGTATGGAGTAGAGTTTCGAGTTGCGGGTTATGTGTTTCGAGTTGTGAGCAGCGAGTCCCGAAACGAGCTACATTGATTCCGTAAGCGTATAGAATTTACACAGTTGCAATTGAAAATCAAGCCTAACAGTTGATTCCGTCGCTATCCCCAAAGAATCAGCCCCAAACGGTGCGGATTGTCCAGGTCCTCGTTTCTGGGAAGAACACGAACCGTGTGCCCCAGTCGCCCGCTTGTTTCCATCGTTATTGCCCCCGTGTACTCCACGGCCGATCCGTTCTTTTGGCCGGTTGCCTTCATGAGAGCCAGACTGGGATGCTCGATTTCCCCATTGGCGTTCAGCGCGCCATACCACAAATCCACAAACACATCAGAGGCCGTGAGGTCACCGAGATTGATCCACGCTTTGACCGTGATCGAATCGCCGACTTTCAGGTTTATGTGATTTTCAATGTCGACTTTCGCAACCGACAGCTTGCTCCAGCTCCGATGAACATGGTTCTTCCATTCGGCAAACGACCGTGCGCGTTTGAAGCCATTTTCCTCAAGGGCCCGGAACTGCATCAGGGATGTCAGATACATTTTGTCCATATACTCTCTGACCATTCTATTGGTATTGAACTGCGGCCCAATGGCTCTCATCGATCCCTTCATTTTTGCGATCCATTGTCTGGGAAGGTCGTCATCCCCGCGCGTGTAATACAACGGAACGATTTCCTTTTCAAGTAAATCGAATAACGCATTGGATTCCACTTCATCCTGTAATTTTTCATCCGCGTATTCCTCCCCTTTTCCGATCGCCCATCCGGTCGCGGCGTTGTAGGCCTCGCTCCACCACCCATCAAGAACGCTCAGATTAACGGCCCCGTTAAGAGCCGCTTTCATTCCGCTCGTTCCGCTTGCCTCAAGGGGTCGGCGGGGAGTGTTGAGCCATACGTCAACGCCCTGCACCATGTACCGTGCAACAACCATGTCGTAATCTTCGAGGAAGACCATCCGCCTCCGGATTTCCGGCTTGCGTTCCGCATGGATGATTTGCCGTATCAACTCCTTGCCTGGGGTGTCCTGCGGATGGGCTTTCCCGGCAAAAATGAACTGAACCGGACGATCCTTATTGGTGAGTAATTTCACAAGACGCTCGGGGTCTTTCAGAATGAGGTTTGCGCGCTTGTAGGTGGCGAACCGCCGGCCGAATCCGATCGTGATTGCCTCAGAATTCAGCACTTCCTGTGCATGGGCAACTTCCAGCGGCGGTGCTCCGCGCGCCTCAAGTTGTTTCCGGAGAAGGCCGCGCGCATAGGCAACGAGCCGCTCGCGTCGGCGTTCGTGCGTTCTCCAGAGCTCTTCATCCGGAATGTGGTACACCCGGCTCCAGAGGGCAAAGTCTCCGCCGTCATCGCGCCAGCGCGGGCCAAGATACCGGTCATACAATCCGGCCATCTCCCGGCTGATCCACGAGGCGCCGTGAACACCGTTGGTGATGGAGATAATCGGAATGTCATGATGCGGAACAAGCGGCCAGACGTTCTGCCAAAGTGAACGTGACACGACGCCGTGAAGCGCACTCACCCCGTTTACCTTCCCAGCCATTTTGATGGCCAACACCGTCATGCAAAAAGCTTCCTTGGTGTCTTCGGGATTTTGACGGCCAAGACCGAGGAATTCCTTTTCGCTCAACCCCAACGTATCCCGGTATGCTGAGAGATACTGGGTCACGAGTTCCGGGGTAAAAAAATCATTTCCGGCGGGAACCGGGGTGTGCGTAGTAAATACCATCCCCGCAGTCGCGACTTCCCGCGCGGCCTCGAAGGGCAATTTGTGTGAGCTCATGATATCCTTGCACCGCTCGAGAGCAAGGAAGGCCGAGTGGCCTTCGTTAAGATGAAACACCCCTGCATCAATGTTCAGGGCTTTCAGGGCGCGATAACCTCCGATGCCAAGAAGAATTTCCTGCTGGATACGCGTCTCCCTATCGCCCCCGTACAGCTGGTCCGTGATGTTCTGATCCTGCGCAGAGTTTTGGGGAATGTTCGTGTCGAGCAAGTAGAGGGGCAGGCGTCCCACCTGCACTTTCCAAACCTGGGCAAACACCGCACGTCCGGGGAATTCAACGGAAATCATGAGCGGATCACCGCCCTGCGAGAGTACCCGTGTGAGCGGCTGGGTATAAAAGTCGTTTTCGGGATAACGCTCCTGCTGCCATCCGTCGGCGTTCAGGTATTGCCTGAAATATCCTTGCTGATAGAGAAGTCCGAATCCCACAAGAGGAATTCCAAGATCGCTGGCGGCCTTCAGATGGTCGCCCGAGAGAATCCCCAGGCCCCCTGAATAATTCGGCAGACATTCCGTGAGCCCGAATTCCGCAGAGAAGTAAGCAATTGTACGATCGACTATTTCCCCGTAGGTTTTCTTAAACCACGATGAATCCGCAGCCATGTACGATCGAAACTTTTCGTTCGCTCTGCGAACCTGGGCAAGATAGGCCTCGTCTCTTGATGCCGAATTGAGTCGTTCCTGCTTGATCCGCCCCAGGAGAGCCACCGGATTATGTCGAGTTTCTTCCCAAAGGTCGGGATCAAGCCTTATAAAGAGCTCCATAAGATCATTGTCCCACACCCACAGGAGGTTGTAGGCAAGATCGAGCAGAGGAGAGAGGGGTTCTGGAATGGATGGTGCTACAGTATATGTCTGCAGAGGGCGGGTCATGGTGATGTCCTTACAGGAAAACCGGGTCTCGCTGGTCCAGATCGAACTGCTGAGTGCAATGCAACCCCGCCGTCATACTTCGTGCCTGGTCATGAGGAAGGCGGGGTCAAAGCGATGTTCTCGGTGAGAGTACGCAACAATCCTGTCAATGTCTATGAGGTCACCTTGTGTCACGGAGGAATTCATCCGAAACCCGTGGAAGCCTAGAAAATTCGTTGAATGAAAATCGGAATAAGGAAGTAAGCCCAGCTCATTCCTGCAAAAACCAACCCTGCCAGACCGAGGATGGCCCAGAAAGCCATTTTCAGTTCAGCGTCTGGTTTCTTCGCGTGTTTGAAAGCCATGGCGAAGGCAAACCCTCCGGCAATGAGGCTGAGAGTGGAGAGAGCTCCGAAGAATATGAGGAGGAAGTTGTCGGGCATTTTAGAAGCAGTAAAGGGTGAAGAGTAAAGGGTGAAGAGTGAATCGTAAATCGTCGAAGCACCTAATAACTAGTACCTGATAACTCAATAACTAATCACGCGGCTCGTTTCTTCCCGAACGGCGGGCGGAGGGGGAGCTTTATTGAAAAGATAGTTCCCTTGCCTTGTTTTGTTTCGAACTGGACTTCGCCATAGTGTTCTTCCACAATTCTCCGCGTGATGGCCAGGCCCAATCCCGTGCCGCGGGATTTTCCATGCGTGACGAACGGTTCGAAGATGCGGTCCTTGATCTGCTCCGGAATCCCGGGGCCGGTATCCTGAATGCGAAACAGGAGGAGGCCATCGTTGGACGAAACGGTCATGCTGATGTGGCCGCCGCGGGGCGTGGCGTCCTCTGCGTTCGACAGGATGTTCATGACGGCACGCTGGAGCCGGTCACGATCGAGAACGGCAGTGCCCTGGTAGACATTTTCACAGGTAAACCGAATCTCTTTATGCTCCATATCCATTTCGATCGAACGTTGAATTCCCTGCACGAATTCATTGACGCTGCACTCCGAATAATTGAGCCGCACGTCACCTCGCGAAAAATCAAGCAGCTCCTGCATCATGCGGTTCACCCGCTCAACGGAACTCTTGATGAGGGTAAAGAGCCGGTCCCTGGCCTCCGGGCTTATCGGTTCATTGAGTTGGAGTCGCTCGATGCCGAGAGCAACACCGGTCATCGGGTTTCGAAAATCGTGAATGATCGAACTTGCCATTTGTCCCACCGTTGAAAGGCGTTCCTTATGCACCAGCTGCTTCTGCACCTCCCGCAGCCGCACTTGCATTTCCTCGAACGCAACGGCGAGTTTTCCGAACTCGTCATGATCGAACAGGTGCACAATTTCATTCTCAAGGTTTCCCTCTCCCAGCACTTCCGTTGCCTGGACAAGCACTTGAAGCGGGTGAGCGATGAACTTACGGTACACTACGAACCCAACGACAAGGATGATGACGGTAAATGCGCCGTAGATGGTGACAGAACGAAACGCGTTCGCTCTGAGAGCCGCGGTTGTTTTAGAAAGCGGAATGACCATGTGGGCGGCTCCGAGCACGGCGTCGACATTGACGGAATGACATTCCTGGCACTTTCGCTCGGCCTTGAAGGGCACAACGGCTTTGAGTTCCTCGCAGGTCTGGAGGAACCTCGACAGGTTGGCGGAGAATGTTTCGACAGGCTCATCCGGGTGCTTTCCCAGATTGCAGGTGAGCATCCACAGTGGTTCGCCGCTTGTGAAAACACTGAGGGCATGAGAAGTTTCAGTGCTGATCGCTGTAAGTTCGGTATCGCGCAGCCTCTGAAGGCGGTTCGGCGTTCTGTACTCTTCCATCAGTTTCAGACTGTCGGAAAAAAACCAGATGTTCAAGTCGCTCAACTCGCCAGCCCGGCTTACGCGTTCGAGGAATTCGGGATCCACCGAGTAGTTGGTGATCATCTGGTTCACGAGCGATTCTTTGATGGTCATCGCCTGAACGGTTGCGGCCGCCTGTGCCTGCTCGAACGCAGCGGCTTCCTGGGAGGCGTAATTGAAGAAGACGATCGCCCCTGCCGCAAGGAGGAATAGCGGCATCACGACCATGAGGATCTTGGTTGAAAGCGTCAGGTTCCGGAACATGTACTCCCCTGTGAGAACAGATCGACAACCGCACCGCCGCAATTCCGAACGGCTATTTCTTCGGAGCCTCTTCTGGAATGCGCTTTGGCAGGTTGATTGGTTCCTTTCGTGGCCTCAGAATTGAAAGGAGGATCGAAATGAGCAGAACACCCGCCACGACGCCGAGGGCGATCAGAATCGGCATCTCATAGAACCCTTCGATCAGCATCTTGACGCCGATGAACGCAAGCACGACCGAAAGGCCAAACTTGAGGTAATGGAACAGATCGAGGAGACCGGCCAGGGCAAAATAGAGAGCCCGAAGGCCGAGGATTGCGAAAACATTCGAGGTGTAGACAATGAACGGATCCCTTGTAATGGCAAAGATGGCGGGAATCGAGTCGAGGGCAAAGACAAGGTCCGTTGTTTCTACGACAATAATTACCACGAAAAGGAGCGTTGCGTAGAGTTTCCCATCGACCTTCACGAAGAATTTCCCCTCGTGATAACCGGGGGTTACTGGAAGAATTCCCTTGAACATCCGAACGATGAGGTTCTTTTCCGGATGGACCTCGATCGCTTCGTCCTGGATGGCCATTTTCACACCCGTGAAAACGAGGAACGCTCCGAAAATGTACAACACCCAGTGGAATTGGTTGATGAGGGTGACACCCACAAAAATCAGAGTGCCGCGCATGACAAGCGCCCCGATAATCCCCCAAAACAAAACCTTGTGCTGGTATTTGGCGGGAACCTTGAAATAGGAAAAGATCATCAGGAAGACAAACAGATTGTCCACGCTGAGCGACTTTTCAATGATGTACCCTGTGAAGAACTCGAGGGCGACCACCGAGCCCTCAAGAAGGTAGATGCCGAGGTTAAACAGGAGTGACAGGACGATCCAGAAACCGCTCCACAGAAGAGCTTCTCTGACCTTGACCTCATGGGCGCGCCGGTGGAACACGTGGAGGTCCAGAACAAGCATCGCAATCACAAAAACATTAAAAACAGCCCAAAGCCAGGCGCTGTGGTTCATGAACTCCCTTCAATTCAGAATACACACAAAATATGATACGAAAAAAATCCCTGAGATCATCACGCAGCCGACGCCAACGAACGTTTTTCGACCGCGGCCATGATCACGGCTCCGCCTGCATCGCCCGTGACGTTTGTGACTGTTCGTGCCATGTCGAGGAATCGGTCGACGCCCATGATCAGGGCAATTCCCTCCTCGGGCACATGGATCGCCTTGAGTACGATGACGAGCATGATGATCCCGACGCCCGGCACCGGAGCCGTTCCGATCGATGCGAGGGTCGCCGTAAGGACGATGGTCAACTGCTCGGCAAGGGAAAGATCAAATCCGTACACCTGAGCAATAAACACCGCGGCGACTCCCTGATACAAAGCGGTCCCGTCCATGTTGATCGTCGCGCCGAGGGGAAGAACGAAACTCGTGATGCTGTTCGGCACGCCCAGTTTCGTTTCGCAGGTTTCCATGTTTACCGGAAGGGTCGCGGCGCTGGAGGATGTCGAGAAGGCGACGAGGTGGACGGGCCGTAGCTGCTTCAGAAAGGTCAGGGGGGACATTGATGTAAAGGCCTTCACGAGCAGCGGATAGACCACGGTCGTATGAATGAAAAGGCCGAGCAGAACACAGGCGACGTACCAAATAAGCGTCTGGATGATCTCAAATCCGAACTCGCTCACGGTTGCGGCAATGAGGGCAAAGACCGCGTACGGGGCGATCTTCATGACGAGGTGAACCATTTCGATCATCGTGTCCGCAAGCCCGTCGAAGAACCGGATCACCGGAGCGGATTTCTCCTGTTTGACAAACGTCAGGACCACGCCGGTAAACACGGCAAAAAACACAATCTGAAGCATCTCGCTGTTCGCCAGAGCCCAGAAAGGATTGGTGGGAATCATCTCGACGAACATGGTGATAATGTCAATGTCGAGTTCCGTGGCAATTTTCGATTGAACATCCGACTGATACTCGGCCATGAGCAGTTCCTTGGAAGCTTCGCTCACCTGTTTACCGGGTTGGATGACGTTGGCAAGCGTGAGTCCGATGGTAATGGCCAGCGCTGTCGTTGTCATGAAGTAGATCAGGGTTTTCGCCCCAATGCGCGCTACTTTCTTGATGTCCCCGAGGCTTGATGCTCCCACAAGAAGCGAGGCCAGGACGAGAGGAATCGCAATAAAGTTCAGAAGCCGGATAAAGATGGTCCCGATCGGGCGGATCACCGTTGCGATCGTCTTTTCCTTCCGAATATCCGCGACCCCGCTGAACCGTCGGGGGGCCTGGTCCTCGCTGAGGAACGTCAGCACCGCGGCGGTCCGTTTCGCTTTCGTCATTCCCTTCCACGCGGTGAGGATCTGGGAAGTCTCGCCGTTGCTGTAGACTTCCTTCGATCCGGCGCTCTCTATTTCCAGCGTGTGCCAGCCGGAAACCTCTTGCGTGACCGTTTCCGTCCCGGCCGTTGTGGTGATGACAAGAACTGTTTGGTCGACGTGAAAATACGCGCCGAACGCCGCCCCGAGGATCAGGGCAATGAGGATCTTTGTGTGGAGTTTCATGTTTTTCATGATACCTCGCTCTGGTTGTTGGCTCGGGACTGCCAGGTCCAGTAATAATAGAGAGGAAGGCCGATGATCAGGAGGACCATTCCGATCACCGCGTCCCGGGTGTTTTCAAGAAGAGTATTTGCAAGGAACCAGGTGACAACGAGCAAGAAAAGGATAGTGAGATACGGATATCCCCACGTTCTGAAAGGACGTTCGACGTCGGGCATTTTGCGCCGCAGGATAATGACACTCGCGGCGGCGAGTCCGTAAAAGACCCAGGAACCGAAGACCACGTAGGCAGTGATCTGATCGTACGTTCCGCTCAGCGTGAGCAGGGCGGACCAGACGCCGAGCGTTACCACGGCGACCCACGGTGAATGGTGGCGCGGGTGAACGGTGCCGAGCGCCTTGAGCGCAGCCCCGTCGGCGGCGGCAGCGAATATGGACCGCGGCCCGTTGAGCAGCATGCCGTTCGTCGAGCCGAAGGTGGAGCAGAGAATTCCGATGACGATCAGCGTGGCTCCGACGGGGCCGAGAGCCGTCAGCGCCACGTCTGCGGCAATGCGGGACGAGCCTTGCATGGCGTCAATGGGAATCACGAAGGCGTACGCGATATTGGCACCGACATAGAGGACGATCACGGCGACCGTGCCGAGGAGAAGGGAAAGCGGTACATTTCGAGAAGGATTCTTGAACTCCCCGGCGGTGAGGGTCACATCAATCCACCCATCGTACGCCCAAAGGGCGGAGATCAGCGCCAATCCGAATCCGGCTGTCAGGTCGGACGACCAGGTCTCCGGCCACCAAGGCCGGAAATTCGCCGCGGATCCGTTGCCGGAAAAAAATACGGCGACAATCAGTCCGATAAGCGCCAGGACCTTCGCCGAAGTGAAAATCGTCATCACCCATCCGCCAAATTGCACACCGCGGATGTTGATCAGCGTTACGACGGCGATGACTCCTATGGCCACGATCTGGATCCATCCGATGTTCACTTCGAAGTCCAGTCCGAGGAATGCCAATTGCGTGACAAGAAGCGATGCATCGTCGAGAGCGGGAACAAAATAGCCCAAAAAGGTTGCGAACCCAACGGCAATAGCAGCTGCGGACCCCGCTTTATTAATGAAGAAATCGTTCCAGCTGAACAGGAATCCCCAGATGCGTCCGAAGCTGTTCCGCAAATACACGTACGGCCCGCCTGCCTGCGGCATGATCGCGCTCAGTTCCGCCACGGAGAGCGCTCCGAACAACGAAAGCAGACCCGCCACGACCCAGACGAGGATCATCGGTCCGGTCGCAGGAACGTGGCCGGCGATCGTTGCAGGAACAATGAAGATTCCCGATCCGATAATGACGCCCATATGGATGGCGATGCCTTCGCGAAGGCCGAGGGCACGGATGAGCTGTGGTTTTGTGGTATCCAATGGACTACGTGCAGAACGGGGCGGGATTGAAGAACGGACGTGGACCCGGTTTGAAGGGCCGGGCCGGTTGAGCCCCAGAATTCAACAAAAAGCGGCGGTGCTTTACACGGCCAGGCTGCAAGAAAGCCTCCTCGGAATGATGTGAATAATCATCAACCTCCGAAGATAACTAACTGTACCTCTTCAGGCAAGAGAGAACTGACGGAGCGGAGTACTTGATCGGGGGAAGAATTGGCGGGAAAAACAATGTCACGGGTTTACGAGCGGCTTCATCCGTTCGAGGAATTCATTCGGAGGAATGTACCCAACAACCCGGGAGCCGATGCCTTCTATTCCGCCTTTATCGAGAAAGACGATCGTCGGCACTCCTGCGATCGTAAATTGCTTTCGCAGGTTCTCTGATTCGGGCGAGTCAAATCTCGTAAGGTCCACTTTCAGCCGTACGAAATCTTCCGACGCCGCAATAACGGACGGGTCCGTAAACGTACGGCGGTCAAGTTCGAGGCACGGAATGCACCAGTCCGCATAAAAATCCAGCATCACCGGTTTTCCGGAAGTTCTTGCCTGAGCGACAAGTTCTGGTCTGTACTGCTGCCACTCAATTCCCGGTTCCCGCAGCGCGTTTGCAAAAACTCCCCCAAGCGTGATGCAGGCAATTCCGAAAGCCCATTTCAACCGGCGAAACGCCGGTTTGTCCTTGCCAGATTGCTCGACGAATCCCAGATAAAGTCCTCCGGCCATCAGCGTGAGAGGCACCACAAACGCCGCGAGCTTCGGAGCGAAGGCAAGAGAAAGATAAAAAAGCGCGGCTCCCGTCAAGACAACCCCGAAGATTCGTTCTACCCAAATGAGCCAGACTCCGGAGCGGGGAACATTTTTGAGCAATCCGGAAAACGTTCCGAGGAGAAGATAGGGCAATCCCAGTCCCAGCGAAAGTATAAAGAAGGCCATGAAGCCAAACAACGGATCTCCCCTTTGGCCGACCAGCGCGAGAAGAGCGATCACGGGCGGACCGATGCACGGGGCGGCGAAGATTCCGACGACGAGTCCGGAGACAAACAAGCTGACGAATCCCGTGCCGGTTGTTCCACCTAACTTGCTCGTGAGCCAGTACGGCGCCTGAAGTTGATAGAGTCCGAACATACTGAGGGCAAGAGCAAACAAGAGGGCGCCGATGACTCCGAGGACGATGGGGCTTTGCAGCCAGCTTCCGAAGAGTTCGCCGCTTAGCGCGGCGGTCACGCCGAGTACGCTATACATCGAAGCGATGCCGAGAACATAGA
>JBBDYD010000108.1:0-2369 GCA_040901865.1 Bacteroidota bacterium
AGCCCCGGCTTTTCTTCGTGCATGTTTCATTCAGCACAAGCGACGTTGGGAGCTTAATATGCTGTGGCGGAAGAGATCCCTTGCTCCTGATGCTCTCCAGCGTCACTTCAAAAGCCCTTCGGCCAAGATCCTGCGTCGGCTGTTCCACGTAACTCATCGAAGGCGACAGCAGGTGATTCAATCCGCTGTTGCCGAAGCAAATAATGTCGACGTCATTGGGAATCTTCATGCCCATTTCCTGTACTGCGCGGTAAACGCCAAGGGCCACGGGAAACGTGACGGCAAAGATCACTTCCGGCAATTCGCCGGTGGCGTAGAGCGCCTTGAAACCCTTATATCCTTCACTTTCGTCGAATCCGCCGTACACCAACCAATCTCTCCGTGCCTTCACCCCGTGTTTTTTCATCGCATCAAGAAATCCTCTGCCCCTTTCTTTCCCGATGCTTGTGTACTGGTAGCCGCCAAGGTGGGCGATCTTCCTATATCCGAGATTCAGAACATGTTCAGTTGCAGCGAATGCGCCCGAGCGGTCATCTGCCACCACGGTGTTAAATCCGTTGATGGGCGGAACGCGGTCCATGAACGTCAAGGGCATTCCCATGTCCCGGATATGCTCGAAGACGGCATAGTCGCGCGTTTGCTGTGAAACGGAGACGATCAATCCATCAACGCGCATCGAGAGAAGGGAATTCACATGCCGCAATTCCCGCTCCGCGCTCTCCTGCGACACGGTGAGCATGACCTCGTAACCGTTGTGCAGTGCTGCGTCATAGATTCCCTCGATTACGGAGGCGAAAAAGTGATGTGCGATCTTCGGTACAACGACGCCGATGGTATTGGTCTGCCGTGAGGAGAGGTTACGCGCCATGAAGTTGGGGGAATATCCCAGTTGACGCGCAGTTTCTTTGATCTTTGCGGCTGTTTCGGCGGATATGTCAGGGTGGCCACGCAGCGCTTTCGAAACAGAAACCTTTGAAACGCCGAGTTTCTCGGCTATATCGTCCAGCGTAATCTGAAACCCGCGCTGCCGTTGCTTCTTCATGGAGGTGGTGCCTTCTCCTTCCTTTGTTTCACATTCGAGTTGTCGAGCTTCTCAATTTCCATCGCTGCCAGAAGGAATGGTCCAACACCCTTGAAATCATTCGTGCGCTGCAGCTCCCCAACGTAGTACTCGTAACTTCCGTCGCGATAGGGATTTCCACCCAGTCCGGCGACGGCGCACACGTGGTGCAGGTCCACCATCCCTTGTTCGTTTTCTGTAACAAGCTCAGTCAAGATTCCGTCGAACGCCTTTCGCGCATTCACTTCGTATCGCTGTTCCAGGTATCCCTTGCGAACCCCCTTTGCCAGCGAATACGTGAACATGGCAGAAGCGGATGCTTCCAGATAATTGCCTTCCCTTCCCGGCTGATCCACTACCTGGTGCCAGAGGCCCGTTTGGGAATCCTGATAGTTTACCAACGCAGCTGCGAGCCGTTGAAACGCCGCGATCAACTCGCTTCGATTCCGATGCCCCTCGGGAAACGAATCAAGGACATCAAGGATACCCATTGCATACCACCCCATCGCCCTGCCCCAGATGTTCGGAGAAACACCGGTGACCGGATTCGCCCATTTCTGCTCCTTGCTTTCATCCCAGCCATGATAGATCAGTCCGCTCTTCGGGTCCCGTGCCTTTTGTTCGAGAAGGAGGATCTGGTGGGCGATGTCTGCAAAAGCCGACGTGTCGCCGGTGAGTACGGAGTATTCCGTGTAGAACGGCTCGGCCATATAGATCCCGTCGAGCCACATTTGATTCGGATAGATCTTCTTGTGCCAGAATCCGCCCGAAGCGGTCCGCGGCTGTTCCCGCAATTGCCCCCGCAGGATGTCTGCGGCCATACGATACTTCGGATCTTTTGTCGCTCCGTATAAACTCAGCAACGCTCTGCCGGACGCGATCATATCCAGATTAAAATCAGTCTTCTTATATGTTTTGATCTCACCGGAAGTACCGACATAGTGCTCAATGTTCTTTTTGACAACATCGAAGTACTTGCGGTCCCCCGTCGATTCTGACATCCGCAGAAACGCAACGAACATCAGACCCTGTTCGTAATTCCATCGTAGCTCGGGGTTGCCGGCATTGTACGGAATGGGATTCGGATAGCGGGCCAGAAAGGAAGCCGCGATCCGCTCGGACCACGGCTTCCCGCTGGAAGTATCCTTGCTGACACGTTGCGCGCAACCAGAAACAGTCGCGAGCAGAACAGCGAAAAGTGCGACCGTGAGGCCGTCCCTACGGAACTTTGCTTTCATTTGCTTTCGATGATCGGCCATAAGGCCGTCCCTTTGGGACTTTGGCTGCGCTGTGCACACTGTTCACTGTT
>JBBDYD010000108.1:2469-4125 GCA_040901865.1 Bacteroidota bacterium
CACTGTTCACTGTTTACTGTTTACTGTTTACTGTTTACTGTTTACTGTTCACTGTTCACTACTTCATCAATACCATCCGCTGAACGGTCGAATGACCTCCTGCCTGCACGCGCAGCAAATAGACACCCGACGGCAAATTCGCCGCATTAAACCGGAGTTCATGCGTACCGGCCTCTTTCCTTCCTTCAAACACGGTTGCGACCTTTTGTCCCAGCATGTTGAAAACGTTTGCTGAAACATTGGAGGCAGTTGGAAGTCCGTACCGAATGACGGTAGCGGGATTGAAGGGATTGGGATAATTCTGACCGACATAGAATGAGGCGGGAATGGTGCTTTCTTCTGTTCCTGCAGATGTGGGAACACCCAGCAGCAGATTGCCGCCGTCAAACACGATCCATCCCGTGGCCCCCAGATCAAAGGGGATCGTGTTATTGAAAATGCCGTCCCGGAGGATAAGCGGCCCATAGATCGTGGTTGCCTGTGAAAGAATGAGCGTGTCGGGGTTTTCATTCACGAGCATGCGAACCTTCGCAGGAAGCGTGAGCCCGGTTACCTGATTCCCGGTTGTGCCGTTGAAAATGTAGGCAGCAGCACTATCCAAAGCCACAGTTCCCGTTACGACCACTGCGCTGTCTAATCCGCCCGGTTCCGCAGTCGCCAGCGAGCCGTCTGCATCCAGCTCGAATCTTCCGCTCCCTCTCAATTTGCTCAGTCCCATGTTCACGGTTGCACCACTGTCAATGACCATAGGGAAAGCAGTGAGGGTGTTTCCCGCGCCAAGGTCGAGATTCTGCACGCCTTGCTTTGCGAATACAAATCTCGCTCCTGCGGAATTAGAGTTCTGCGTCGTTGCGTTGGACATCGACAGATCGCCGTACAGATGCCAACGAACCGTGCCGGTACCTCCCTGCGAGCCGCGACCAACGGAGAAATTACCGCCGGTGACAATCGTGTTTCCATAGTGATGAATGATCACATGGCTGTTTGCGTTGCTTGTTCCGTTCGATGAGAATGCACCCCCTTGCTGGATGATATCGCCATGAATCCATGCAATGGTCGTGTCCCCAGCCAGAGGAGCACACATCTGCCAGCGGATTGAGCCTGTTCCCGTCGCGATGACCGTGATGTCACCATAAACGGTTGTGCTGTCGAACCCCAGATCCCGGTTCGAGGCCATGTTGGGGGTGTTGATAACAATGTCGTAGAAATCCTGATTTCTGTTCGATGGCGCTGTGGAAGTGATTCCGGTAAGATAGTAGGTCGAACCGGTCGCCCAGGTTGTACTGTCGGGGAGAGATCCTGCATTCCGATCATATTGAAAGACGCCGCCATCACCGATCGTCAGGTTCGGGCCGCCGGTGAGATGCCCTCGATAGATCAGTGTATCAACGATAGCTACCGCAACGTCGATGGCCACGGAATCCTCAACCTGGATCGTGATCACCTCGCTTCCGTTGGGGGGATTGCCGGCCGCCAACCACGCCGAGCCACTCCAGACCTCCCATGTCGCGGCACTGCTCCAGTTGCCATCCGCGACTGAGCGATAATCCCCCGTGGCCTGACCAAAGGCCGCAGTTGCGGAAAAGACGAGGAATAAGACAATGTAGAGATTCCTCATGATGCACCTCCTGTGATTTGTGAATAGAACGCAGTGAA
>JBBDYD010000109.1:0-4095 GCA_040901865.1 Bacteroidota bacterium
CGAAGCTACGGGGAAATTCTCGTAGTGCGAGAATGCGAGATGTTCACAGAATCGATAGGCATCTTCCACCGAGTCAGGTGTCAAGCGAAGAGAGAAATCCGGTGTGACAACGGCCATCTCGATTGTCGATTTTCGATTTACGTTTATTCGCCCGAACCACCGAATGAGATTCCCAACAGGTCACGCGGGGGGCGGGCCGGTTACTGATTCTCAACAACTACTTCCCATACCTCGATGGGCTCATCCAGGCCCTTCACTGTGACTGACTCAAGGGGGCGTGTCTTCACGTGGTCCTTCACAAACTCGTAGGTGCGCTTCGAAATCATTATTCCCTCGACGGGCGCGTTTGCCTCGAGGCGCTGGGCGAGGTTCACTTCCGCACCCAGAACCGTGTAGGAAAGTCTCCGTGCCGAACCCATGTTTCCCACAACGACCGGTCCGGTATTGATGCCCACCCGTATCCTGATCGGAAACTTTCCCTCCCCCTCCCATCGCTTCTTGAGCTCACGCGTTTTCTTTTGCATCTCAATTGCTGCCAGGACCCCCCGGAGCGCGTGATCCTCCTGTGGTTCCGGGTCGCCAAAAAACACCATCAGTCCATCCCCAATGAATTTATCCACCGTCCCTTCGTGCTTGAAGACAATATCCACCATTGCGCCAAAATACTCATTGAGAAGTTTCTGGATCTCGTCGGGTCTCATCGTTGATGAATACGTTGTAAAACTCTTGATGTCACTAAAAAGAATCGTGAGCTCTTTTTTCTGTCCGCCTGCCGTAATGAGTTCCGGATTTGCCATGATCTTTTTGACCACCGTCGGCGGAAAATAGGCCTCAAATGACCGGCGCAGGGCTTCCTTGTTCTTTTCCTCGTTGAAAAACCTGTACCCGACAATGGAGACCATTCCCAGCAGAATCATGAGTGTGGGGTGCAGGGGATTGACCACGATTCCTCCGAGAACCAGGATGCAGGAAACGGCGAGATACAATACGAGCACTCCTACCATGCTGAGCGAAAGCCAGACAGAGGAGAACCGAAGCGCAAGGATAACGAGAATCAGAAGAATGCCCACTTCGATCACCACCATCCACACGCTTCCAATTTCTCTCATAAACTGATCGGAGATAATCGAATAGATGACGTTTGCATGGAGTCCGCTCAGCGGGAAGTTGTTGTCCGTCGGAACAGGACCGACATCTGCCGACCCCGTGGCAACTTCGGAGACCACTGCGATTTTCCCGTTCAACTCTTCGGTAAACAACTCGAGTTCATCGCGATCGTCCGAGGCTCTGAGAATGTCTCCAAAGTCATAATGAAGCATGGTCCCCCAGGGGCCGATCCAGTTAATCAGAATATTCGCTTGCCGATCAACCGGTATATGAATGTTTTTCGGCTCGTGGCCGGGCCGTCGAGCCTCTTTCAAAAGAATGTAGTCACCCGGAACCAGCGTTATCCGGTCGGGCGTCACGCCCAAATAGTCGCAGGCAACCCTGAAGGCAAGACTCGGATAGAACTTGTCGTGGTATCGGACCAGGAGAGGAGCCCGGCGGAAAACACCGTCGGCATCGAATTTCAGGCTCAGGTAACCGAGACCTCTTGAAGCCCGCGCAACCTCGACAAGGGTTGTGATCGGGCTCCCAGCATGCAGCAGATCACCCGGATCTCCCTCCAGGCGGATCTCCCATGCCGTTGAATCGAGATAGCGGACTTGACCGATGTTTGCATCATCGCGATGCTCCGGCGGACTTTCAAACAAAGAGAATTTCATTCCGAACGTCACATTCCCTGCCAGAGAAGTCGCTTCCACAAACTTCCGATCCTCTTCCGGTATCGTATGACCGGGAAAGATGTAATCCCACACCTGCCCCGATGTACCCATCACACCGAGGTTGGAAATCACCTGTGCATAATGGGCTCTCGTCAGGTAGAAATTTTGAAGACCGGCAATTGTCCGGTCGCTCAAATCGACATGAACAACTGAAGAGTCATAGCGGGGAGCAAACGAAGGCAGTGATGTCCTGAGTACGAACATGCGGTCGATGATCTGAGAATTCCAGGACACAAACATGGCGGGAAACGCCCAGAACAGAAAGTGCACAAAAAAAAACGTGGCCACGGCAAGGATGCCCGTGGCCCGGAGGTTGACGAAGGTTGCCTTCATCCAAGCCTACTTGTGATCGATCGTAAATGTCTTGCTGTAAAAATTGCTGGCGGAAATCTCGGATGCCAGAGAGGACACATCAGGCCGTTTGGCTTTGTCCGCCTCATCAACGCCCCGGATATTCCCTCCGATGGTTACCGGCCTCTCCGCAAGTGTTGTGAATGTTCTGAATTTTCGCTTGACATCGCGTATTTCCGCGAGGATTTGCTTTGCGAGATCCGGCTTTTTTTCCCCTGGTGCTGATTCATATTCTCCCATGAGCGCCTCGAGTTCCAGTAATCGCTCGGAAGCCGCGATCAGATAGAATGTTTCCTTTCCGATATTCTTGTCCAATTCAAACCAGCTTCTTCCCTTCGGAACATAGTAGTTCTTATCCACCTTGTAGTCTCCCGCAAACTGTCGCAAGCTCTCCGGGAACAGAAGGCCGATTTCTCCCTGGGCACTGTAATGAATGATGTAGACAAAACAATCCCTTTTGAGCTCGACGAACATCTTCATTTCGTCTCCGGATGCCAGAGTCGTGTCGCGTGTAATGGGAACCAGGTTCTTCGATTTGCCAACCAAAGCTCCAAACGCCCAACGAAACGCGACATTCTCCTTATTATCTTGCAGATTGAACCTCGATTCAGATTCTCCGCTTGATCTGCTCACTGTCCCCGGGAAAACTAAACCGGATGCCATGACAACAGCTAGAATGAATGTCATTGTTCTTAATCCCTCCTCTGTCCGAATATCGTGATGTGAACGACGAACTGTTGACCCCAAAACCAAACTACTTGTTCAAGACCGACATCGGAAGTTCCTTATCATACGTCGTTTGACTTCTTGTCGGATTTTGCGCACCCCGTGTTTTTCGTTTCACCTGTTCTTCGACATATCCCATCACCTCGTTGACTGTGACCAGAAGGTCGTTGTTCGCATCGGCAGCGCCCTTCAATCCTTCGAGTAAATAATACGTGAAAACCCCGTGTCCGAGCTCGGGAAATTCCTGTGATACTTCCCCGGCAGCGCTTGCCGTAAACACGACCATTCCCTCTTTTGCCCGCGCGAGTTCGGCGAGGTACTGATTAATGGGATTTGACTCCGTGACATCAAGACCGCGGGTTGCCACATCGACGGAAATGCCGCCGCTATGGCAAGCGTCGGACAGAACCACGACCTTCTTTGCGGCAATTTGCCGTGAGACGACAGTTTGAATGTCCCACATGGGAAACGCAGTTGTTCCCAGGCGCGAGGGATCTGTATCATAGGTCAGAAGATACAGGTTCTGTGGTCGGGTGGGATCCGGCGCTCCGTGTCCGGCGAAGTAAATGACGACCAGGTCTTTGTCGATCGCCTGTTGAAGGAAGTCGATCATCGCATCCCGCAAGTTTGACAGCGTTGCATCTTTATTGACCAGTACACGCATATGGTCTGTGTCGAATCCACCGCCCTCCGGTGTCTGAAGAAAGGAAGCCAGCGCCTCGGCATCTCTGTCGGCATACTTCAGCGACGGAATTCCTTTGTTGCCGTATTCCGAAACACCCACGATCACGGCCCATCGTTGTGGGCCAAGATTCTTTGCGGACCCGGCGGGATCTGAACGGCGCATGGTCTCTGTGATCGATGCGGAGAATTTTCTCGTCACGCCGACGATTTTCGTGAATCGCTCTCCGCCTTTTCGCGTCAATGAAACGGTAATTTGATTGTAGCCGACGATCAACGGGATTTCCTCCTTAATAACATCTCCCGGCTTGATACGGAGGGGACCGCGTTCCTCAACAAAATCCACGGTGTTCACCGAAATGCTGTACGATGCCACATCGAACCAGGGTTTGATCTGTACTTCAAGTGCAACCTGGTCAGTTTCGATTCCTTCGAGCGGAGCGAGGATCTCAACGGCTTCCGCATTCGACAACCGCTGGATATGAAGCACCTGATCCGTCGCGTTCTCCGA
>JBBDYD010000110.1:0-4066 GCA_040901865.1 Bacteroidota bacterium
AATCAAAAAGTACGAACCGCGCATGGCAACCACGGATGGACGCGACGGATATGAGTTTTTCCGACGGATCACGGAACTTGCGCCCTATCTCCTCGTCGATGGTGGAGCGCTGGCGTTCGAAGTAGGATTCGGCCAGGCAGACGGGGTCCGTCGTTTGATGAGCGATGCGGGGGTCACGAATATTTACGTTGTTGATGACCTCCAGCATGTTCCCCGGGTGGTCATCGGATCCTGCCGGGCACTGACGCGAAATCCCGGGCCTGTCAACTAACTCCCCGCTGTCTTTCCTATGCGAGCGTTGATTCAACGTGTCAGACGCTGTGCTGTCTCAGTTGCCGATGGATCGCGATCAGAAATCGGAGAGGGGATGCTCGTGTTCCTCGGTGTGGGGCAGAACGATACGCGCGAGGATGCAGAGTACCTCGCCGGCCGCTGTGCCACACTCCGTATGTTTCGCGATGCGGAAGGAAAAATGAACCATTCGGTTCGCGAAGTGAACGGTGAAATTATGGTCGTTTCGCAATTCACTCTGTATGCAGATACAAAAAAAGGGAACCGTCCCGGATATTCGGATGCAGCCGATCCGAAAACGGCGGAGGGCTTCTATGGACAGTTTGTGACGTTGCTTCGAACCGCGATCGCACCCCTGAAGGTTGCAACGGGTTGGTTCGGCGCTGAAATGACAGTTGAAATCGTCAACGACGGTCCGGTAACGCTTCTGCTGGAGAGCAAAAGACCTTCGGCTTCATGATGACAAAGCGCGTAGTTCTCTTCTTTCTGGACGGTGTGGGTATCGGAAGCGCTGATCCCGATGTCAATCCCTTGATGCAAGCCCGGCTCCCTGTCCTGCGGTCCCTCCTGGGCGGCCGGATGTTCCACAAGGGGCTCAAGTCCATTCGGACACGTCTCGCGCAGCTAAAACCGGTCAACGCCACTCTTGGCGTTGCAGGACTTCCGCAAAGTGGAACCGGGCAAACGGCGATCTTCACCGGAATAAACGCGCCGAAAAAGATTGGACGCCATTTCGGACCCTTTCCCACTACGGACCTTAAGCCCGTTATCCGCGACAACAACATCTTCGCAGTCCTTCTTCGTGCCGGCAAGAGCGTGGTTTTTGCCAACACGTTCCCCCGACAGTTTTTTGAATTCACAAAGGGAGGAACACGGCGGCTGACGGTCACGACCTTGTCGTGCATGATGTCCGGTGTTCCTTTGTTGACCGCTGATGACCTGAAACGGAACAGGGGCATTTCGGCGGATATCACGCGCCAGCGTTGGCAGGAGTTGGGATATCCTGATTTGCCTGAGATTGCCGCCGAAGATGCGGGGAGCCATCTGGCGGATTTATCCCGTGAGCATGATTTTACGCTCTTTGAATACTGGCTTACCGATCATGCCGGTCACAGCCAGGACATGAAGGTGTGCATCGATGTAGTCGAACGGTTTGACCGTTTTCTCGGGGGTTTTCTTGAAAAAGTCGATCTGACCGAGACCACAGCGCTTCTTATCAGCGACCATGGAAATCTTGAAGACATCACCACAAAAGGGCATACCAGGAACCCGGTTCCTTGTCTGGCATTTGGGCGACAGAGAAACCGGATTCTTGCGTCTATCAAAAACCTTGCCCATGTTACACCGGCAATTGTAAAGCTGCTTACGACGTAAGGGGGTGTGATGTGTTGCGTCGCCGACCGGCACTTCGTGTCATAGTGCTCCTTGTCGGGGGGATACTCCTCTCGGATTTCTTCCCGCTGTCCGTCAGTCCTCTCTGGATTATCCTGACAATCGTCTGGTTGGCGGGCCTGGTGCTTGTCATCCTCAGGCCCCGGTCAACCCTGACTGCAGTCCTGATCCAGGCCTCCGTGTTCATGTTGGCAATTCTCTGGACGACGATCCGATCCTCCGATCTTCATGCACAGCGAATTGTTCCAACGTCGTCCGGATCAATTCACATTCATGCCCTCCTGGAAGAGCCGCCTCTGAAACAAGGTTCATCGTGCAAACTGGTCGTGGTGGCAGACTCTGTTCCGGTTGCACGCGTCGTGGCCCGGAATGTGAGGTTCCTCGTGTTCCTTCCCTGGAAGAAATCCGAAGAGATCCGCTCTCTTGAGGTTGGACGCACATTGAAGATCCGCGGAACGCTGCAGGAATTTCCGCGGCCAAGGAATCCGGGCGAATTCGATTACGGACGATATCTGAGTCTGAATGATATTCAGGGAATAATCCGCGCCGACAGCGTTCAGCCGGGCCCGTTGGGCGGACCAGGTTCAATCAGAGCATGGTTTGCCGTCATTCGTTCTGAATTCGGCAAGGTCTTCAGCGGGCAGCATGGAAACGAGCAAGCGGGATTTCTCCAGGGAGTGGTATTTGGCGACCGGCGGGAAATTTCTGCCGAGCTGAAAGAAGCCTTTATGAATACCGGAACCACTCACATACTTGCGGTTTCGGGATCCAATGTGGCATTGATAGCATTGATGTTGTATCTGTTCTTCGGAATGCTCCGTTTCCCCAAACGGTGGATCGTGGTTCTTACAATTTTGGGATTACTCTTTTACATGATGCTCACGGGGGCATCCTCTTCCATTGTTCGGGCGACAATCATGGGTTGTGTCCTGGTCATCGGCACGGCCATGGAGAGGCGGACGGACATCTACAACTCCATCTGCGTCGCGGCTGTTATCGTCCTGCTCCTTGATCCTCTCCAGCTCTACGATGTCGGTTTCCAGCTTTCCTTTGTCGCCGTCCTCTCCATCGTCTCGATCTACCCAAAACTCGAACGGCTGGTCGAGATCATTCCGGCTGAATGGGAGGAAATAAGAATCCTGATCCCGGTGTGGAAAGTCTTTGCGGTTTCCCTTGCGGCACAACTCGGCACATTGCCGTTCACAGCGTATTACTTCGAACGGGTTTCCGTCGTTTCCCTCATGGCAAATATTCTTGTCGTTCCGCTCGTCGGAATCAACCTCATCCTGGGGTGCATGACGCTCGCAGCTGATGCAATCAGCGGGGGAATTGCATCCATGTACGCCGCGCTCAACGAACTGCTTGTGAACATTCTGCTGGGAGTAGTCCGGGAAGCGGCGAGCGTTCCGTTTGCAACGGTTGATACTTTTGGCTTTGGACTTGTGCATGCCCTCATATTCTATGCGGTCCTTTCAGCGCTCATGAACATTTCGAATCCCCGTATTCTCAAATTCTCAGCGGTCTCAATAATTCTCATCATGAGCGGTTCTCTTTATAGAGGGATATTTGAGGAACGCCCTCTCGCGCGATTGGTCATGCTGGATGTCGGACAGGGAGACGCGCTCCTGCTTCGTTTTGCCAACGGCTCATACGTCTTGGTGGACGCAGGGCCGAAGGCGTTTGGCTATGACGCCGGCAAGAGGGTACTTGTTCCGTTTCTTAAGCGCCACGGGGTCTCGCGGCTTGACGCGGTGATACTTTCCCACCCGCATAGCGACCATATCGGCGGTCTCGAGGCCGTCATGGAGGCCGTGAACGTGGGCGCGCTGTACGAAGCCGATACTGCCATTGTCTCTCATCTTCATCGTCAACTGCGGTTGACTGCGGAAAAACACGAAGTTCCGGTTGTGGTGGCGGGGATGGGCGGGAATCTTTCACCCGATCCGAATGCCAGGATCTACGTTGTTCACCCGGGGAGTGAGAACAGGAAATCGACCAACGTGAATAACGCATCCATTTGCCTGAAGGTCATGGTCGGCGGCACGTCCGTTTTCCTATCAGGGGATGCGGAACTGGAGGCCGAGGCGGAGATGGTCCGAAGATTTAGCCGGTTTCTCTCGAGCGATATTCTGAAAACGGGGCATCACGGGAGTTCAACATCATCCAGCACAATGTTTCTCGATAGCATCACTCCCAAAATTGCCCTAATTTCCGTCGGCGGGAAGAACAAGTTTGGCCATCCTTCAGCCGCGGTGGTTCAATCGCTTCAGACCCGGAAAACAACCGTTCTCCGGACGGACCGGAATGGCGCTCTTATTCTGGAGAGCGACGGGTTGCAATGGAAACGGCTGGATTGGCGATAATAGGAACTCCTATGAAAGAC
>JBBDYD010000111.1:0-4045 GCA_040901865.1 Bacteroidota bacterium
GGTCTTCATCACTAAAAAATACAAAGGAATCTCCCGGTCTTCAAGAAACCATTTTTTAGAGGTTATCGCTATCAATTATGTCCGCAGATTGGGCAATTTGAAGCCACCCCCGCAACCGTTCACTGTTCGCTCTTTACCGTTCACCAGGCTTTCAGAAGCTTTGAATCCTTTTCCCAAACGCTGCATCTAACCCCTTAGACATAGACAACCAAGGAATCCATTGACCGGCTCCGAACTGTTTCTCTACTCACTCATCGCACTCGTCGCTTTCTTCGGAATTCGGCGATTTTTGTGGACCTTAAAGATCCCACAATACAATCCGGCCAATATCGCCGAGAAGCTTTCTTCAAAGGCATCCCTGGTACTTCTGGATGTTCGAACGAATTCCGAGCGGCGAAACGGGGCCATTCGGGATTCCGTGCACATTCCGCTTCATGAACTTGGGCGTCGGATGAATGAATTGGAAAAGTTGCGGGACAAAGAAATCGTTGTTTATTGCCAGAGCGGAAATCGCAGTTTAACGGCTGCGGTGAAGCTCAGGAAGAACGGATTCTCCGCGGCAAACCTGAAAGGCGGGATTGCAGAATGGAATTTTCAAAACCGGTCCTGAAGAAATGGCTCTCCCGGGTGGTTCCGGTTTTGCTTGGAGCCACGGGTGGATATGCGTATTATTATTTCATCGGATGTGTGTCGGGGACATGTCCCATCACGAGTAATCCCTGGATCAGTACGGCGTACGGTGCGGGGATCGGTTTTTTCCTGATTCCGAGACAGGCAAGTCAGAAAGGGAATTGAATATGCAGTATGGATTTTCGAAGACCGTGAACCTTTCGTTCGATCAGACTGTTGAAAAAGTGACCGAAGAACTGAAAAAAGAAGGGTTTGGTATTTTGACAACGATTGATGTGAAGGAAACGCTGAAAAAAAAGCTGGACGTCGATTTCAAGCGTTACACCATCCTTGGAGCCTGCAATCCGCCGTTTGCGCACAAGGCGCTTCAGGCAGAGGAGGAGATCGGCCTTCTGCTTCCGTGCAATGTGATCGTGTATGAAAAGGGATCTTCCACCGTTGTTTCGGCGTTTGATCCGATGGCAATGATGAAAGTGATTGACAACGAGAAGATGGCTTCGATTGCCGGGGAAGTCCGGGACCGGGTCAAGAGAGTCATAGAACAAATGTAAGATTAGTGCCTTTTCCGTTTTTTTTCTGCCTCTTCCGTGTTCCATCTTTGATAATAGAACACGGAAACAGAACGAAAACAAACGGAAAAAGAACGAATCAGACTAGCGCCTTAACACTCTGCACTTCTTCCTTGCTCTGCGTCTTCTGCGTTGAAAAACCAAGAATTAATCGCAGAGGTGCAAAGAAGAGAAGAGAGAGCCGCAGAGGATAAAACAATCGAAAAAAGAGGATACAATGGCTGAGAATCTAACAAAACAAACTTTTTTGGAAAAAGTATTCAATTTCGAGAAGAACAAAGACTGGAAATTCGAAGGCGAGATTCCGGCCGTCATCGATTTCTGGGCCCCGTGGTGCGGACCCTGCCGGGCTGTTGCACCGGTGATCGAAGAGTTGTCGAAGGAATATGAAGGAAAAGTAAACTTCTATAAGGTTAACACAGACGAAGAGCAGGAACTCGCGGGTGCTTTCGGGATTCGCAGCATCCCGTCACTCCTCTTTGTGCCGAAAACCGGTCAGCCAAAGATGGCGATGGGTGCGTTACCCAAGGATGCTCTGAAAAAGGCTATTGAGGAAGAACTTTTGGTTCCTGTTCAACAGAGCCAGAGTGTCTGAATCAGGATTTCCAGAATTAGAGAATTTTCAGGATTTCTGAAAATCTAGGAAGTCGTTGAAACGAGACGTATTGATGGCAGATCGCCCGAATCGAGAGGTTCGGGCTTTTTTTTGGAAGAAGTTGAAGATAACCGCAAATCAAAAGACCGGTATGGTGTCGTGGGGCCATCGAAGTTGTCAGCACTTCCGCCAGCGACAACGTGAGTCAGCCGCCCTCTTATTTCATGCGTTCAAGCCGCCGTTCCACTTGCCGTTGTAGATCCTGTTCCCGTTGACTGCCGGGAGAAAACATAAGAGACTTGCGGAACAGCTCCACGGCCTTTTCGTCGTTTTCAAGAAAATTGTACGTTTGCGCAAGTTCAAAGTAGGCGAAGATATCCCTCGGATTGAGGTTCAGGGCGCGTTGGAGGACTCGCTCGGAATCTTCGATCGTTCCCGGAAGCGATCCCCCGAACACCACGTTGGCGATCACGCGCTCATACCATTTGAGCTTTGCGGCTTCCCGGTACAGGATCCCAAGGACCACATACGCCGGTCCGAACGTGGAATCGATCTCCACGGCCTTTCTTGCGTGTTCAACCACGAATTTCCCAACGTCCAGTTTTTCCTGCACACTGAGGAATCGCACAAGACTTCCACGTGTGATGGCGATCCAAAAATGCGAATCTGCACGGCCCGGATATTTCTCAACGAGGATCTCGGCGAATTCCACAGCTTTCTTGTACCAAATCTCCGCACTGTCGTTCCGCCATAACATCGATCGGCCGATGTCGTTATGCACTCTAGCCATCCGAACCAGCGCCTCAAACTCGTGAGGAGCAAGGTCATACGCTTTTTGATAGAGTTCGAGGGCTGAAAAATTGTCGAAATTGCGGAAATACTCGTCGCCCCTTGAGAGAAGGAGTGCGAAATCGTTGGTCGCCGGTGAGGCGAGGATGGTCGAAACGGAAATGACCTGAAGAAAGAGAGTATGTCTCATGGACATCATACCAAGAAGATAGCGAATGAGGGTTCCGCGGTCAAGTTTGCTGTTTGTTAGTGTCTTAGTTTTCATATAGCCTAGCCCTCTTCCTCTCTCGCTTTTGTCTTCTCTGCGTCTCTGCGTTCAAAATGGGTATGAATCATTGTCTTTAATCGCAGAGACGCGGAGCTGAAAGATGAGAGCCGCAGAGGAGTTCCCACCACCCAAGTTGAGACACTGCCGTTTGTTTAGTGGCGGTGCAGGTTGCCTTTCTTTGCGTCCTTAGCGCCTGCCTCATTGCATTCCTTGAGGCGGGCAGCCAAAGGGAAAATGAAACTGCTCCATAATCGTTGCCTTTTTACAGATATGCCCTTGTTTTCCAGCCTTAAATAGTGCATTATTACAAAAGACGCCGCTTTTCCTGTTCTTTCCCCGGAGCTTTCTAACAGACGCTTCTCACGGTATGTTGTTCAGCGGGATTGTGTTCCCGCCAGGTAAGGAATCTTATGCATGTTATAACACCAAAAACTCCATTAGCGGATGTTGAGATCCGCGAAAAAGCGGAGGTATTGGGGACGCTTGCGCCGGTGGTTGAAACCCTCATGAAGGATCACGTGAGTAAACGCCGGTTATGGTACCCCAACGAGTATCTTCCTGCAGACGAACAGATGAGCGATGATGCGGAAAAGAACATACAGTCTCTCAGGAAGCGCGCCCGCGGCATCAGCGATGCAGCTCGGGTGGCGGTTGCATTGAATCTCCTCACAGAAGAAGGCTTGCCCCATTTTCACCGCATCCTTGCGACCCACCTCGGCGATGATAATATCTGGAGCAAATGGAACTTCATGTGGACGGGGGAGGAGGACAGGCACGGGGACATTTTACGTGATTATGCCCGTGACGCACGATTGTTCAAGTTCACACAAATCGAAATGATGCAGTTCGCTTATCAATGCGCCGGCTTCACGCCCGGGTGGGACAAAGATCCCTATAAAGTATTTGTGTACACATCCGCCCAGGAACGTGCCACCCAAATCTCTCACGCCAATACCGGAAAGGTCGCAGGGGCCCACGAGCCCACCCTCCACGCGATTCTTGCAAGCGTCGCAGCGGACGAAGCGCGCCATTATACGTTCTATCGAAATGTCTTCAAAGCACTGTTGAGCGTCGACCCCAACAGGGCTCTCCAATCGGCAGTCGCCATTCTGCCGTCCATTGAAATGCCCGGTCTGACAGTTCCGCATTTCAAGGAAATGGCGGACATTATCAGGCGGATCGGGATCTATGGCG
>JBBDYD010000112.1:0-3971 GCA_040901865.1 Bacteroidota bacterium
CCCGCCAGGTCCGGAAGGAAGCAACGGTCAGCAAACGGTTTTGTGTGACACAGGGAAGCTTGACCTCTTTTTATTTGTGGCAGCGATGGTCTGCCGTCCGCTCATACAGCCCTCCGTTGGCTTCCTCCCGGAAAAAACGGAATAGTCATTATGTCACTTAATTCTCTCACATTGTTCCTTGGTCTCACGAGGAGACCTCGTCATGGGAAACTCCCATGGCAAGGACTATATCCGCATCGATCCGGAAGACATGCACTCCGATTGTCGTCGCCCTTTGTTCCGGCCATTGGCCGGCTCCCCCTTCAGGGCCCCCTTCCGCCTCGAACCGGATATGCACCTGGTTGGTTTTGCAACCGGAGACCGAGGTGGAAAGATCGTCCCTATGAAGAAAGATATTGTCATCAACTCTACGGCGAACGAACATCGTATCGCCATTCTGGAAGATAGCAGGCTGGCTGAGCTCTTTGTCGAAGCTCCAGGCAAAGAGCGGATGGTGGGGGATATTCATCTCGGGAAGGTGGCGAAGGTCATGCCCGGGATCCGTGCCGCGTTCATCAACATAGGCCTCCAGCAGGACGCCTTTCTCCATTTCTCCGATATCGGGGATTCCCTCCAGGAATACAACGCCTTGTTCGACGAAGATGACGAGGATGACGAAGAGTCACCGCATGACTCTGCGGCGCCGCTTTCCCCTCTCCCCCCCGCAACCGGGCAAAGCCCGGAAGCAGGAGCTGCCGTCGTTGAAGCGCCAGCATCAGAACAGCGTCCGCGCCAGTCCGAAGAACGCTACCCACGCAGGGAGGTCAATTTGCAACGTGGCCAGGACATCCTGGTGCAAATCACGAAAGAACCTGTCGGCAAGAAAGGTGTTCGGGTGACATCCGAGATCTCCCTTCCCGGGAGGTTCCTTGTGCTTCTGCCGTTCGATGGGAAGGTCGGCGTATCCAAGAAACTGAGCAATTTCAAAGAACGCCGTCGGTTGAGAAAACTCGTCCGGTCGTTTGTCCCGCCAGGATTTGGGGCGATTATTCGCACCGTCGCAGACGGTAAAACCGAAGAGCTTATCAGACAGGATCTCGACGAACTCATCAAGGTATGGCGGAACATTGAAAAAGCCGTGAAAACGGAAACATCTCCCGCGCTTGTTTACAAAGATATGGATACCACGTCCAGCGTTATTCGTGATTTGTTTTCGGACAACGTGGAGCATGTCGTTGTCGATGACAAGAAGCTTTACAAAGAAATACGCGCGTATGTGCAGTGGATGAGCCCTGACATGCTGGACCGGCTTGAGCTGTACCGCGGGAAGGAACCCGTCTTCGATAAGTATGGAGTCGAGAAGGACATTCAGACTCTTCTCACCCGCAAGGTCTGGCTCAAGAGCGGTGGATACATCTTCATCGAGAAAACGGAAGCCATGACTGTCATTGACGTAAACAGCGGACGGTACGCTGCGAAGCGGGAACAGGAACAAAACTCCCTACGGACGGACCTCGAAGCAGCGCGGGAAGTCTGCCGGCAACTCAGATTGCGGGACATCGGCGGGATCATCATCATCGATTTCATCGATCTTGACGAAGACAAAAACAGGAAGAAAGTCTATGATGAAATGAAAAAAGAGCTTCGCAGGGACCGGGCGAAGGTCACAGCCTTGCCGCTCACGGAGTTCGGACTGATGCAGTTGACGCGCCAGCGGATCCGGCAAAGCGTTCAACTGAGTTTCAGCGAGGCCTGCCCCGCGTGCGCCGGAACGGGCCTCATCCAGTCAAAAACCACGACGATCAACAACATCGAGCGATGGATCAAACGCTTTAAGAGTGAATCCAGGGAGTTTCGGCTTGTCCTGAAGGTTAATCCCAGTGTTGCAGAGTTTTTGCACCAAGGAACGATTTCGCGCCTGACGAAAATCATGTTCAAGTTCTTTGTGAAAATAAAATTGGACACGGATCCTGCTATTCCCGCGGATGACTTCCGGTTTATTTCAACAAAATCCGGTAATGATGTCACCGATCAGTACAGACTGTAAGGGAGTTACCTATGAAGTTCTTTATTGACACTGCCAGCATCGCAGAAATCAAGGAAGCCGCCAGTCTTGGCATTCTGGACGGCGTTACGACGAACCCCAGCCTGGTTGCGAAAGAGGGCAAAGACTTTCGAAAACTCCTCGAGGAAATTTGCGCCATTGTCGACGGGGACATCAGCGCCGAGGTGGTTTCGACCGATTGTGACGGGATGCTGAAGGAGGGAAGGGAACTCGCGAAAATCCATAAGAATATTGTGGTCAAGGTTCCCCTGATCCGAGAGGGATTGAAGGCAGTGAAGATCCTGAAAGCGGAGGGGATTCGCACGAACGTGACTCTCTGTTTCTCGCCGAACCAGGCCCTGATGGCCGCCAAGGCCGGAGCTTACATTATCAGTCCGTTCATCGGCCGGCTGGATGACATCAGCATCGACGGTATGGACCTTATCAAACAGATCGTTACGATTTACCGGAACTACGATTTTAAGACGCAGGTCCTTGTGGCGAGCGTTCGCCATCCGGTCCATGTGGTTGAGGCGGCTATGATCGGAGCGGAAATCTGCACGATGCCGTTTAAGGTCATCGACCAGCTTATCAAACATCCGTTGACGGATATCGGGCTGGAGCGGTTCCTCGCCGATTGGAAAAAAACACAGCGATCGTGAAGCAGACCCCTTTTTACGAAAAACACCGTGCGGCTGGCGCCAAGTTGATCGAGTTTGGCGGTTATGAGATGCCGGTGCAGTACCCGGCTGGAATCGTACAGGAGCACCTGACCGTTCGAAAGAAAGTCGGCGTCTTCGACGTCTCCCATATGGGCGAATTCGAAGTACGAGGAACCGGAGCGGCGGCTTTCCTCCAACGAATGACCGTGAATGATATAATGAAACTGGAAGAGGGTAGGGCGCAGTACTCCGCCATGCTGTACGAGAATGGCGGCATCGTTGACGATCTCCTGGTGTACCATGCAGGCGATTACTATCTGCTGGTCGTCAACGCATCAAACTGCACGAAGGATCTCGAATGGCTGCGGTCTCATGCGTCCGGCGATGTTCGGATCGATGATGTCAGTGATCGGACTGCATTGCTTGCTGTCCAGGGCCCCAAATCCCTTGCAACGCTTCAGCCGCTCACATCGTTCGATCTTTCTTCGCTCGGGTATTACAGGTTTTGTGTCGCGGAAGTCGCAGGTGTACGAATGATCGTTTCGCGCACGGGCTACACGGGTGAATTGGGGTTTGAATTGTACTTCCAGGCCGACGAGGCCCGCGCGCATGCCGTCTGGGATGCGATTTTTGAATCCGGCCGTGAGTTCGGCATCGCTCCGGTGGGACTCGGTGCGCGTGATACCCTTCGTCTCGAAATGGGCTACTGCTTGTACGGCAATGATATTGATCAAACAACACATCCGCTCGAAGCCGGATTGGGATGGATTACCAAGATTGAAAAGGGGGAGTTCATTGGAAAACCGGCATTGGTCAAGGCAGCCTCCGAAGGGTTGCGACGGAAACTGGTCGGATTCACGTTGCCGGAAAAGAACCTTGCCCGCCATGGTTTCGTGCTGAAGGACAAGGGGATGCCTGCCGGGATTGTCACCAGCGGAACGTTTTCTCCGAGCTTGCAGCGGGGGATCGGCATGGGATATGTGACCGCGGGGGCGGCCCAGTCGGGCGGGACCATCGGTGTTGATATCAGGGGAAAGGATATACCGGCGACCATAGTGGATCTGCCGTTCATTCGGAAATCATAGGGTACGATTGTATGAAAGTCGATTTGATTTTTTCGCAGGCGCAAGCGGACGAGATGCAGTTGCGCGAAAAGAACGTCATTGTGATTGACGTGCTCCGGTCGAGCACCACGGTGATTGCCGCTCTGTCGAACGGCGCGCGTGAGGTCATACCGGTCGGAAGCATCGAGTCGGCTGTAAAAATTTCCGGAAGTCTTTTCGGTG
>JBBDYD010000113.1:0-3962 GCA_040901865.1 Bacteroidota bacterium
TTGTCGGACTCTTCGTCGATCAGCTGCGCTTCCTCTACGACTATGCCTGGTTTGTAGGATTTGGAATTGCCTTCGGCATCTACATCGCATGGATGAAGAAGAAAATGACAAAAGTCAAACAGAAATAAAACGGCAAAAAGCAAAAGGAAACTGGTTTCTTCCTGCCGATTTCATTATCCTTGGTCAGTTTCTCAAGGGGGGGCAACATGGCGCCAGTCTTCGATTTTCTGGAACGTTGTAAGGCATTTGCCAGGGATGTTTTTAGGTTGCTGGAGAGGGTTCCGATGAGGGGGCAAAACATACGCCTCTCGGATCAACTATATCGATGCGCACCTTCAGTCGGAGCCAACTACAATGAGGCGACCGATAGCTTGGGAAAGCGAGATCGTCTGATGAAGCTTCGCACATCGCGAAGGGAGGCGAACGAAAGCAAGTTTTTTCTCGATCTTCTGTTTTGCCCACCAGAGATCATGGAAGAACGCAGGAGACTGAGCGATGAAGCGAGGGAATTGACTAACATTTTGAGTGTGATGATCGTAAAGGCAGAAGGGAAGTGGGGTTGATGTTTTCCTTTTTCTTTTTGCTTTCCTTTTTCTTTTTGCTTTCCTTTTGCTGTTTGCCTTTTTCGTTTTGTGCTGTATTCCATCCCAGACACTAACTCATCCAATTCACTTTAGATTCCGGGTTCCATTTCGTCGTGGTTTTCTTCAGCTTTGTAAAGAACTCGATCGAGCTTTTTCCCGTAATATCGCAAGCGCCGAATTTCGATTCGTTCCATCCGCCAAACGAAAACGGTTCGCGCGGGACGGGTACGCCGATATTCACACCGATCATACCAGCGCTTGCTCGTTCAATCACATACCGGGCCATGCCCCCGCTTTGTGTAAAAACGGATGCGGCATTGCCGTAAGGATTCGCATTCTCAATTGCCAGAGCTTCATCAACGGTCTTCGTCCTCGTGATTGAAAGAACTGGGCCGAAGACCTCCTCCCGCGCAATCTTCATCTCCGGCGTTACAAAGTCGATGACTGTCGGGCCGACGTAGTATCCGCCCTCCATCCCGTGGACGATGGCGTTTCTGCCGTCAACGAGAACCTTGGCTCCCGCTTTTTCCGCTTCCGTGATATATCCTTCGATGCGCTCTTTTGCCTGTTTCGATATGACGGCGCCAAGATTTCTTCCCGGGATGATCTTGCGTGCCTCGTCGCACAAAGCCTTGATGATATGATCAACCGGTCCCACGGCCACCATGGCCGAGGCAGCCATGCAGCGTTGTCCCGCACAGCCGCTCATCGAGGCGGCAATATTCGAGGCAGCCATGGATTCGTTGGCGTCAGGCAAAACGATGAGATGGTTTTTTGCGCCCCCAAGGCAAAGCGCTCGTTTATGTTTCGATGTGGCGCGGGCATAGACGAGCTTCGCCACCCGGGTTGACCCTACAAAAGTGATTGCCTGGATGCCGGGGTGATCACAGAGTGCTTCAACAACAGCCTGCCCACCGTTCACGACATTGAACACACCGTCAGGCAACCCCGCCTCCTTCAGCAACTCTGCAATGCGGACGGCGCTCAGGGGAACCTGTTCGGAAGGCTTAAGGATCATGGTATTGCCGAGGACCAGGGCGTTCGGGATCGTCCAATTCGGAACCATGTTTGGGAAGTTGAACGGGGTGATGGACGCGACGACTCCCAGAGGATGGCGGTCCAGACGGCACTCAACCCCCTTGCTGACCTCAAGAACCTCGCCCGACGATAATTGCGGCATCGCGCATGCGAATTCCGTAACCTCGATCGCTTTTTCGATTTCTGCGGACGACTCCGTTAACGTCTTTCCGTTTTCTTCGTGCACGAGCCGTGAAAGGTCCTCGAAATGCTTTTCCAGAAGTCCTTTGTACCGATAGAAGATCTGGGCTCGCTCTTTAACCGGTGTTGCAGACCAGCCCGGAAATGCTGCACTCGCAGATTTGACGGCCTGATCGACATCGGGTGGGGCGGACAGGGGCACTTGAGCCATCAGGGCTCCGCTCAAAGGGCTGAATTTTTCAAGGGTCTCCTTTACGGGAGATTGAACAAATTCGCCGCCAATGAAATTCGGAACGGTGTACAGCTTTTCCGGGGATGGGCCATTCTTTGGGCGTGCCAGCGAGCTGGTTACTGCGGGGTATGTTGCGGTGGCCATGACGGAACTACTCCACTCAATTGACAATTCGTAACTGTCAATTCATCATCGACAATTGATCATTGATCACTATTCATTGATCATTGTTCATTGATCATTGTTCATTGATCATTGTTCATTGATCATTGATCTTAAGTTCTCGAAATATTGTAAGCCCTTTTTCCCTTCATCTCTTCCTTGATCTCGAATTCCACCAAATCTCCCTCGATCAGGGTATCCCGGAAACCGGTGTTTTTCACATTGGATTTGTGGAAGAAAATCTCTTCGCCTGCACCGTCGATGGTTATGAATCCGAACCCTTTGATAGAATTGAAAAACTTCACTTTGCCTTTCTGCATGTGCCACTCCTCCTTATAGAATCTGCGTTTTTAATCAGCAGAAATTATCGTCAAAATTGGCCAAAAATCAGCTTTCCCGCTGCAAGGAATCAAAGATAATGAGACTTTTTCAGAAAAGCGAGCGGAAAGCCAGAGGACAGAGATCAGATGTCAGAGGTCAAAAGATGGAAGTCGTATTTGCAGGGTATGGGTTTGACATTAATACGCTTTGGGGCTACTTTTTGCCGTGTCACACCACGAAAAGGCTGAACGAATGCGAAAATATCTTTGCTTTACCCTTTTTGTTTCGATCTGCTCTCTGAGCGGATTTGCCCAGACCAGAGGACTGGAACCTGCCCTGGGTAGTCTCACCCGCCACCAGACAGCTGCGATCGAAAGAGCCCGCCGGTTTATGGCGGATAGTCTCCGCACTTACAACATTCCGGGCGCATCAGTGTCCGTCTCGATGAACGGAAAAGTGGTCTGGAGCGAAGGGTTCGGTTATGCCGATCTCGAGCAGAAGGTCCCCGTTACGCCGGAAACAAAATTTCGAATCGGCAGCATTTCCAAGCCATTGACGGCAGCGGCCCTGGGTCTTTTATATGAAAAAGGGAGGATCAACCTCGATACTCTCATTCAGGCCTATGTGCCAACGTTTCCCCTAAAACGGCAAATGATAACACTACGCCAATTGGCGGGCCATATTGCAGGTGTTCGACACTACCGGGATGACGAAATGCTGCTTTCCAAACGGTTTTTGACGGTGGAGGCGGGGCTTGGGATCTTCAGGAACGATACGCTCCTTTTCGAACCGGGTACACGATTCTCTTATTCATCATATGCCTGGAACCTGATCAGCGCCGCCATCGAAAGGGCCACTGGCGTGGAATTTCTTCAGTACATGGACAAAATGGTCATTCATCCCCTCGGTATGTCCAACACGATCGCGGACTTCTCCGACAGCCTATCGCAGATCGGGCAAGATGGTACACAGAAGATTCCCTGGGTCACACGATTAACGCACCGTTTGTCGACAACAGTTACAAATGGGCAGGGGGTGGGTTTCTTTCAACGACAGAAGACCTTTTGAAGTTCGGGAACGCAATGATGTCGCATGCGTTTCTGAAGCCCGAAACGACGTCCATGATGTTCACGTCCCAGAAACTCAATGACGGCAGGGAAACGCGGTATGGGATCGGATGGTTCGTTCGGCAGGACGCCAAGGGCAGGCGGGTCGTCACTCATTCGGGTGGCTCGATGGGCGGAACGGCAAACCTGTTGCTTTATCCGAACGAAGGCATCGTTGTAGCCCTCTTGGTCAATTCAGACCAACGGTTTATCCACTACGCGTGGGACATTGTTGACATTTTCTTAGGGGAGTAGCCACCTTGAGGGTTCCGAATGTGAGAAACCGGTAGCCGCAACCTTTAGGTTGCGGATGACGCAGACATAAAGTCTGCGGCTACC
>JBBDYD010000114.1:0-3866 GCA_040901865.1 Bacteroidota bacterium
CGATTCGGTCATATCCGCAGGTGACGATTCGGTCATATCCGCAGGTGACGATTCGGTCATATCCGCAGGTGACGATTCGAATCGTCGCCTGCGGAGAAATTTTGAACGGACGCGGCGAAAATATCCCCACCTCACCTTTGAATCCTATTCCACGCATTTTTCCAATCTCGATGACATCGCGCGTCAATACAAAATGAAATACTCCGGCAAAGGACCCAACTTGCATTTCCAATGGCAAAAATCATTCAGAGATCATATTATCCGTGATGACGAGGATTATTACAACCACCTTGATTATATTTATAACAATGCCGTTAAACACGGGCTTGTGGTAAACCCCTGGGATTGGCCCTATATGTGGATACAGGGAATGAAATGGCCAAAAAGGTAAACATGACGCCGCGCCTTTCAAACCCTGCCGCCCGGTTTACATCAACGCTGGAGAGGTCAAATAACAAGCTTTGGGGTGCCCATTTCGCCGTTTCCCTCAAGAATGCTGCGCTCCTCATTCAAGGAACGTCCCGGCGCGTGGTTTGTTCCATTAACGACTCGCCGGAGCGCCAATGTGCACTCGTCCCCAACGGCAAGGGCGCGTATGTCATCACCGTAAACAAAGCGTTGCGGACCACTCTGGGATTGGCCTTCGGAGCGAGACTCCGCATTACCCTTCGGCCGGACGACAGCAAATACGGGTTACCAATGCCGCGGGAATTTCAGGAGGTCTTTCGGCAGGACAAAGAAGCGCGAAAACGCTTTCATACACTTACGTCAGGAAAGCAACGGACTCTCCTCTACATCATAAATTCCGGCAAAACCGTGGACGATCGGGTTTTCAGAGCAGTGACGATTGTCAGACACCTGGAGGAAAACGGCGGAGTGATTAATTACAGGAAGCTCGGAGTAATGCTCAAGAAAACATCAATTTCAAAATTGAAAAAGGACGTGCTATGATCCAGGACCTTCTCGATTTGTACTCAAATTCCGGCGAATGGGGCGATCCGATTCTTCTCGTTACAGGTGTCCTGTTTGCCGCCGGGTGGGTTATGCTTTTTACCGTCCGTCTGATCAAGAAATTCGTATTCTATTCGATCATAGCCCTTGTTCTCCCTAATGCAGTCGGGATTTCAGGATACGTGGAAAACCTTGATGACTTTCAGGAAAGAATCGTGGAACGCGGAAAGGAATTATCAGAAGAAATGCTGGAGTCGGCTGAGGATCTTGCTTTTTCCCCAATTTACTTCGGCCTCGCCGGGTCGGTCCTGACATTGACCCTTGGAATTGCAGGAATAATCAAAACACGCAGGCGGAAGACCAAAACACAGACAACATCCTCACCGCACCCCTGAGAGTTCTCAGCCTACGCCACATACTTCACCTCGTAAATCGGAACCGGACGCGCAATCCCTTTGACAGTAATGGGATCGAGCGGACGCACGTCAATTTCTTTGCTCATCGCCATACGCCAGGATGATTCCGAAACAAGGATCTGTCCCGGCTCGGCAATGGAACAAATGCGCGCCCCAAGGTTCATGTTGTTCCCCAGAACCGTGTGATCCATCCTCTCCTCACTTCCCACATTTCCCACGATAGCCATCCCTGTATTAATCCCGATTCCAATCTGGATGTTCTGGGGACTGTCCTGGCTCAGCCTTGTTATCGCTTTTTGGATTTGAATCGCCGCCAACAAGGCGTTGTCGGCCATGTCGGGGCCTTCGAAGATCGCCACAAGCTCATCACCAACGTACTTGTCGATGATTCCATGATACTGAACTATGATCTTGGCCTGCGTGCTCAGGTACTTGTTCAGAAGATCGATAACGACTTCCGGCTGAACACTTTCTGAAAACGCCGTAAACCCCCGGATGTCGGAGAAGAAGACCGTTACGTTTCGCCGTTCCCCGCCCAGCTGGAGTTTACCCCCTCCACGGATCATTTCCACCGTTGAAGCGGATACAAACTTCGACATCAAGAAACGTTCCTTCAGTCCCAGAACCATATCATTGAACGAAGTCGCAAGTCTTCCGATTTCATCATGTGCCGAGGCATCAAGCTGGAAATCATACTCACCGGCACGGATCTTCTCGGTGGCTTCGACAAGTCTCTGCACCGGCGCCGTCACGCCCTTCGACAGGAAATACCCTCCGACCAGGGCCAGCATCACCGCCAGAAACCCGACAAGCAAGATAACCCGCTCGACGGTCTGGAGGGATGCAAGGGCTTCATCCATCGATGTTGCCATTACGTAAATGGCATCACCCGATTCGGATACACGCGCAAACGCACACAGAAAGCGCTCGTCCCCCAGGATGACCTCCTTTTGTACATTCTCTTTTCGACGGATGCCGGAGTTGATGCTGTCCCGATCGACCAAATACGCCCGCAACAGATCCACTTGTTGAATGTCCGCGAACGTGGAGGCCACCACCTTGTTGTCGAGAAGAAACGTGATGTCGCTCCCTGTGTCCAGTTTCAGGAGATCCGCCTCGTTCTGCGTCAACCTCTCGCCAAGTGTCAAAGTCCCGATCACGTACGGCTGAAAAATCGGAACGGTGGCAATCTGGTAAAGCTTCTCGTCGTTGACCCAGGTCGTCACCTCGTCCTTGGAAGCATCATCGCCGGCCAAAGCCCGTCTGATAAACGGGAGGGCGGAAAGCGTATCTCCGTACTTCTCGGGCTGGTCGTAACGAAATAACACCTTTCCCCGTGCGTCTGTAATGGTCAGGATGTCAACGTCCACAATTCTTGCCGGGCTTTCCTCCCGGTTCAACACGTAATCTCTGATGGTGGCAGGATCTCCGGTTGAAAGCTGGGCCTTCAGGACTGGAAGCTCCGAAATAAGGATACACGATTCGAGGAGCCGTTCGTTGCGAAGTTTCAGAAACCGATTGAAGGTCTGGTAGACGGACTGAAAATCGGTCTGGATCTTCTCCATCGTCTGGCTTTGCACCTGCCGGTCGACAATCGAAAGAACGACGCCGACCGTCACGGCGACAAGACCCACCGACATCACATAGATCTTGTTACGGAGGGAAACGGAAAACAACTGTCGGAGCGATGAACGCGTCTCTGATTTCATTGCAGCGTGAAATCCACCTTCGTGTTTTCCCCTGCTCTGACCGTCACTTCCTGAGGCGGCGCAGAAAGACGCTCGTGCCAGGACTTGATGGTGAATCTCCCGGCGGGAACGTTTGTAAGGTGGAACTCCCCGTTTTCCAATGGTTGGGTGAACATGGGGTTGTCTAAAACGACGATAAAGGCTGACATGTTGGAGTGAATGTCGCAAAACACCTGGATGACACCGCTTTTTTCAAAGCTTACGGGAACCACCTCTCCTGTCGGCCTTCTCCCAATATTGAATTTCTTCAAGTTTGAGAGGGAAAATACGTTGTGATATGTTCTGTCCCTGTTGACGATTTGCACGGAGGTCCCCTTGACGACCGGCAATACATGCGGAATAAACTCGGCGTCACGCTGATCCAGCATGGGGGTTCGCGACTTCGTCGGCCGTTCCCCCTCCAAACCCCGGCCTTCCAAATAAATGACCACGCTTTTCACCTCGGACGGTTCATCCGTATTTGTTTCCAGCGATTCAGTCCCTCTCCGATACCTTGACGACCTGGCAGGCCTTGACGGAGGAAGCATCGGAATGGTTACGGTCCCGACAATCGTTCCCGTTTGTTCCTGGATGAGAAGAGAACCTCCTGCTTTGGTACTTGGGACTTCGTAAAAAAAAGCAAAGGCCGTCAGGGCGATCAAGCACCCGGCCGCAAACAATATCGATTTAATCATCGTCATGTGAGATCATTAAAATGTCACTGAAACCTGTGTCGCGGCAACATTCAAATCTGGACGCGGATTGACATCCA
>JBBDYD010000115.1:0-3833 GCA_040901865.1 Bacteroidota bacterium
GAGACCTCCGGTCTCCATGAGGAAACTTCCAGCATTCCGTTTCGTTAGTCCACTATCAGCCCTATTCAGGAGCCCCACGTGAAATCAATCCGGTTCGCCTCTCTTTGGTTTGGAGGATCCCTTTTCTTTGCCCTTACGTTATCGAGCGGCTGCCGGAGCCCTCTCGACCTCACAAGCACATGGACAGCTTCCCCGGTCAGCATGGATGGCTCCAGCTCCGATTGGACGACTTTGAAAACTCTGGAATCTCCGTCCTTGTCGCTGGGAGCGCGGAACGATCAGGAGAATCTGTATCTTTGCTTCACAACCGGCGACCAGAACGTTCAGGCCCAGATCCTCTTTGCGGGATTCACGATCTGGTTTCCTTCGAGCCATGAAGGAGCACGACCCTTCGGCATCCAGTTTCCCTTGAAACAGGATCGGCCTGTTCGCGCTGAAGGCCGTGATCAGTTCGAAGCCATGTTCCTGGCCTTTGAACCACGCATGAACTCTTTGCTTGTTCTTGAAGAATCAGATCGCCAACAATTCTCCGTGCTCCAGGCCCCCGGTATCCAGGTTCATATTGGATTGGCGCAAGGATTGCTCGTCTACGAACTCAAGGTGCCAATCAAGAGAGAACCATCAACTCCTTATGCCGCGGTTCCCACGGCTGACCGCACCATTGCGGTGACCGTCGAGACATCGATTTCAACTCGTGATGAACTTCCGGCCGCTTCATCACGTCCCGGACGCTCCGCCAGGAGGGGACCCGGCGGCGCTCCCCCCACCAATCTTGGCGGCCCTGCAACGCCGGAACAACTCAAGCTGCATGCCGTCATCCACCTCAGTCAGCCCGTTCTTTAACGGCCACTCTTCTGAAAGGACCTACTATGAAGTATCGATTGTTGTTGTCATTCCCTCTTCTTTTTCTCGCCGTCTCTTCTGTTTTGTCACAACCCATGATGCGTACACCGGCTGAGCGCGCAAAGCAATTGCAGGAACGGCTCTCCCTGACCGAAGAACAGACAATCGCTGTGGAGATCATCTTTGAAGATCGTCAGAAAGAAACGACGGCAAAGATGGATTCGCTGATGGGCAATCGGGAGGCCATGCGGATGTACATGGCGGAACAGAGCGCGAAAACCGACAAAGAGATTGAGTCATTACTGACGGAAGGACAGATGAAGAAATACAAGGAATTGAAGAAGGAACGTCGTGAGCGGCGAAGCGGTCAGCGAAGGGGAAACTGAAGAAAAAGCGTTTCGGGTTTCTGGTTTGTGGTTATAGTTGTTGGTTTCCGGTTTTTGTTATTAGTCGGCGGCCATAACAAAAAACCACCAACTAAAACCATGAACTAGCAACCAATAACGCCGTTGTTCTTCATATCTTCAACCTGAATGGTGAGCCCAGTGCCATTCCCGAGAAGTCGAACCATCACCGTATTACCTTTTTCCCCCCTTGCTCAACACTTGTGCGACCACTTCGAGCAAGTGTTCTTTTTCAAAGTCGCCTTTGATAAGATACGCCGCCGCCCCCCACTCCAGCGCTTTGGCTCGCGCTTCGTCGTTCGCTTTCCCGGAGATGACAACAAAGGGAATGGACTGGAGCGCGGCATCAGACCTGCTGAGCCGCAGAAGTTCTGTGCCGTCCATTTCCGGCATTTGATCGTCGGTGATCACGATATCGAATTTCGTCCGGCGAAGATGTTCCAACGCTTCATTGCCGTCCCCTGCCGTTTCCACATCAAATCCCCTATTGACGAGGAGCACCTTGTAAAGCTCTCTCGCGATCAGGGAGTCGTCAACAAACAGGACCTTCTGTTTTAACTTCTGAGAATCTGCCACAGCGGACGCCGCAGCCCGAAGTGTCGATACCCCGCCGCCGGTGTTTCCTTTTTTTGCCGCTTCTCTGGCTCCAGGGAATTCTGATTCCATGCGTGCAATCATCCCGCTTCCATCATCAATGGGCTCTCCTTCAACGAATTCTCTCACTTGCCTCTTCATAAATTCAAAGGATTCCAGTAAAATGGCTGCCCGGTCTTTGGACCAGAGCGAGGGACGCTCATTGATCAAAAGGATGGATTCCTCAGCGGCCCTTGCAACTTCTGAAATCGGCTTTGCACCTACGATAGGAGCGGATCCTTTGATCGCATGCAAATGCCTCGCTATACGGTCAAGCACCGCCTTGTCCAGGGGGTTGAGGTTCTGAATGTCGCCCGTGGCGTTGTTCAAATGCTGATCGACCTCTGCCTTGAAGCGTTCACGTATGTGGTGAAACTCTCGCGGGACCGCCATGAGCCTCCTTGGAGTTGAATGATGAAATAAACCCCGGTGGTGAACCCCCCGATTGACTGTGCGAAGCGGTCTTTTAGCGAAGTTGTATCGTCTGCCCTTCGCGGGCGGCGTAACACTTTGTTTTCCCCCGATAAATGCGGACGAGGCTTTTGGCGTGTCTGACCATCGAATCCAGGAACATGTCGCTATGCTGGGGGTCGTGGTGAATGAACGCCAGTTGTTTTGCGTTCGCTTCGACGGCAAACCGGACGGTGGCCTCAAGGGGTGAATGCCCCCATCCTTTCTTTTCCTCGTACTCTTCCTCGGTATACTGCGCCTCGCCGATATAGAGATCAACCCCCCGGAGGAAATCCACAAACCTCTCGTCCAGGAACATCGGCAGATCGATATGCTTGTCGATCACTTTTCCCGACGCATGGATCGATCCTTCGTACGGCTCGTTGTCTGTCGCATACACCACGCTCCGCTTGCCGTCGCTCACCCGGTAGCCCAGGGTCAACGCCGGATGATTCAGGTAAAAATGATCGACCGTCACCTTACCGATGGTTATGCTCTTTCGGACTTCGTGAACTTCGATATTGGAACTCATATCCCCCAGGTCCACCGGAAAGTAATCCGAATCCATTTGTGCCCTGAAGACCGTATCAAACGATTTGTCCCTGCCGGGCGGACCATAGACATGGATCTTGTTCCGGTCTTCATAGGCGGGGAGAAAAAATGGAAATCCCTGGATATGATCCCAATGGGTGTGACTGACAAACAGGTGAATGGTGAGAGGCTTGGATCCAAATTCTTTGAGAATTTTCAGCCCCAGGTTCCGGATTCCGGTGCCGGCGTCAAAGATGATGATCTCCTTGCCGGCCCGAAGTTCAACGCAGGATGTGTTTCCCCCATACTTCATGGTCCCTTTGCCCGGGGTGGCAATGGAGCCGCGGGTACCCCAGAAAGTCACCTGCATCATAAAGAAATCCCCGCCCGTCGTTTCAGCTGAGTTACCACCATGACCATGAGTTCGTCAAAATCGGCCGGCTTAATGCAATAATCGTCTGCACCGAGCTTCTTTGCCGCCTCGATGTCGGGCTTGTATGATTTTGCCGACGTCATGATCACAACCGTCCGGTCCAATGCCGGGTTCTGGCGTATCCGCTGGACAACCTCAAATCCATGGAGCCCGGGCATGATGATGTCAAGGATGACCACATGCGGTATTTCCTTTTCGGCGAGCTTTAATCCGTCGTCTCCGTTGTTCGCCGAAATGACGCGAAAGCCCTCCTGCTCAAATCGCAAAACCAACAACTTGCGAAGCGCGTCTTCATCGTCAACGATCAGAGCCGTAAGTTTGGGTTCCATCCGTATTCAAAAGAGAAGTATCACATGGCAAACTTAGGAAGAACTTTTCCGAAAGGCAATTTGGTAGTAGTGTCTTAATTTACTCCTCAATCGGCTCTATCAGGTCTCTGTGTCACTCTGTGCCTACTCCGTGTCCTCTGTGGTTAAAAACCCAGGTAAAAGAATTAACCACAGAGAGCACAAATCCCGAAGGGACCCCTTCGGGGGAAG
>JBBDYD010000116.1:0-25465 GCA_040901865.1 Bacteroidota bacterium
ATCCGGATCGCCCGGGCAGGGCACCACGTCACGGGTACAGATGTGAGCGAAGAGGCACTTCGCATTGCCCGGGAGGCCGGAAAGAAGGCAGGTCTCACGATAGAATGGCGTCACGGTTTTGCCGAACGGCTGCCGTTTCCGGATAAATCGTTTGACTACATAGTATCCGCCCACACGATTGAGCATATGCGCGAGCTTGTCCCCGTCGCCGCAGAATTCAAGCGGGTTGCCAGAAAGAGGATCCTGATCCTCACACCAAAGCAAACCTATAAACGGTATATGGACAATTATCACACGCAATTCTTTGAAACTGCGGACCAGCTTTCACAAGTGTTTGGGCTGAGCTCGTTTACTTGCGTTGAGATCGATGCAGGCGGACCTGGCAGGCAATTTACGGGGAAGGCCTGGTTCTATGCAGGATCATTGAGCGAATCCAGGCCACCGAAGAGTAAAAGAGGTCAACTCCGGTAGGATTCTCCAGGATCCCATGAAGGAGTATCTCGGCCCAGAAGTGGGAACGTGCATCGCAGCTCACGGAAGAGCCGATACAAAATGTGGTTGTCGATGTTTCCGATGGGATGACCACGTCACTCTTGACCGAAAGAAGAGTCGTGCAGCAGGACACTTCCCGTTACATTGACTCCGTTACGGTATATACCGCAACTCAGCTGCAAATTCGAAAAGCGACGACCTATGCGCTCAGAATACAGCTGCCCATTTCACAGGAGGGTGAGTTTCTTAAACGACGCATATCAGTGCGGATTGAGTGCCATACGGCAGGAATTTGGGGGCAAGACGATCCGGTGGGTGAGCGCGGTTTTTGTCCTTGCTCAGGTCGATTTGCATTTGTATAATTACTATACTATCGCCAACGCGTTTCGCGATCCCTACTCCACCAGAGTCGACCAACCTGATTATACGAATATTCATAAGGGTGTCGGAGTGTTCGGAGTTATCGTTCATGCGTCTTTGTCTATCCCACCACAACGACGTTCTAAATTAACAGCCCAGTGGAATTCTTCTCATCGTTCTTTTCCCGATCACTGACCACCGCATGGTCGTTTGCCTGTCAGGGCACGCTCTGGCGACTCTTGCTGGGTGATCGCGGCTCTATGGTCGGTGAATGCCGGGATCAGGAGAAAAAAGAAACAGTGTTCTTCTGCCTTCAGGGAGAAACCGGTGCTCTCACCTGGGTTCATACAAGGCCGGAAGAACGCTGGTGGATCGGCCTCGAAGCGGTTTGCCGGAACAGAGTTCTCCTTCACGGATTCGAGACACCGGATCTGCCGGGCCATAAACGCCTTATTGCGCTGGATCTCGAGAGCGGGACCGAAATGTGGCGAAACGATGAGGTGACATTTTGGTTTGCGTATCAGTCCCGTGTGTACGCGTACCGTACGATGTTCGAGAAACGCGTCGGACAGGTGTTGGATCTGGAAACCGGCGAGCTCCTGGAGACCCATGAGGGGATCGAACACCTGGCGACATTGCGCGGCCTTGCCCGACAGGAGGACCCGCAAGCATCAATCGATTTTCCTGAAATGCTCGAGCCCGCCCGGGCAACGCCGGAATTCCGCCCCCTCATTGAACGGGAGATCCGGAATCACCGGCTGGTGGGAGCGATCGAAGCGGTTGTACGGGATCCCTTTCTTGTGATGAACTATCATCGTTTGAGCAAGGGTTCAACGCCGGAAGAACCGCGGTTGGAGAATCATCTGCTGATTTTCGATTCCGGGAGCGGAAAGAAAGTTTACTCGGATATCCTCATCCATGATGCTCACGCGCCGGTCCCCGACGCGTTTTTTGTAAAGGATTCTTCCGTCTTTTTCATCAAGGATCAGAAGATTCTGTGCATGGTAAGACTTCCACAAACCGCAGAAGGTCCCCCAAGGTGAAAAAAATCGTTCTGAAACATGTCAACGCGTTTACGACGACCCCATTCCGGGGTAATCCGGCCGGAGTTATTCCGGATGCCCGCGGCCTCAGTGATGAAACGATGCAGTCGATCGCGCGTGAACTCGGAATGCCTGAAACTGCATTTGTGCTTCCGCCGACTCTCAAAGCCGCCGACCTCCAGATCCGATGGTTTACTCCCGCCGTTGAAGTACCTCTGTGCGGACATGCTACGATAGGCGCATTTCATGCGCTCGCCGAGGACGGAATGCACGGAATGCGTAACAACGGGTCGCACTCGTTTGTCGTGCAAACGAAAAGCGGGCTTTTACAAGTGAAAGTGGAGAAATCCGCGGCGGGAATTGTCGTGGAGTTTCAATTGCCCGTTCCGAAGTTTTCCGTAGTCAAAACTCTCCCGCCTTCCCTGGGCCAACCGCTGGGGGTGACAAGGAACGATCTCGACCCGGCTCTCCCCCTGGCCCGCTCGAACTATCTTTACATACCAATCAAGAAACGCTCGCGGCTTTGGGAACTCAAGCCGGACATGAATGCACTTGCGGAAGGATGCCGCAGGTTTGGTTTTATCGGAGTTTCTCTCGTGACCCTGCAAACAATCGAAGTAAGCTCGGCATTTCACTCTCGATTCTTTGCCCCGGCCGCGGGCATCAACGAAGATCCCGTGACTGGTTCGGCAAACGGACCCCTGGGTGTTTATAGTTTCATGTATGGTGTTCGAAAGGGAATAGTGCTTCCGTCGTACTGGCTCCCGGATGATCGGCTGGAGTTTATCGGAGAACAGGGCGATATCATGGGTCGCAAGGGCCGCGTCAGGGTTCGGTTGAAAGTAAAGAAGGGTGGGGTGGGAGATGTGCGAATCGCCGGTGAGGCGATCACGCTGTTCAAATCTGCTCTTACGCTGTAAAGGAGAATCGAAGAGAATCATACCCATGAAGAACCTTGCTTTTCTTGCCGTCTTCCTGATCTCGATGGGGTTGTTTGCGTTCAGCGTGCGGCGACTTTTCGTCATGCTGAAGGTCGGTAAACCGGATAACCGGTTCGATCATCCGCTACGGCGCCTGTGGTCCGTCTTTGACGTTGCCCTTGGTCAGACAAAAATCCTGAGGGAGCCCGTTGCCGGATTGATGCATGCCTTTATATTCTGGGGCTTTGTGGTGCTCCTGACTGCGGTTCTTGAATCCATATTCGAAGGACTCATTCCGGGTTTTTCACCCGCCGTGATCGGAGCGGTTCCCCATGAAATCCTTGCGGCGCTCCAGGATGGGTTTGCGGCGCTTGTCATTCTTGGAGTGTTGATCGCGTTTTACCGCCGCTTTATTGTACGCCCGAAACGGCTCGAGCTCGATATGCACAGCAAGATCGACGCGACAGCCATACTTCTCGCAATTCTTCTCATCATGATCAGCATGCTTGGCCAGAATGCCACGCGCATGCTGCTTGGTGAACCGGATCTTGCGCAAGAGCGGTTTGTCTCTGCCCTTGCCATGCCAATGTTCGCTTCGTTGGAACCGGAAGCGCTGGAGATATGGTTCGAGATCTTCTGGTGGACGCATAGTGTGCTTGTGCTCGGGTTTTTGAACTACTTGCCGTATTCAAAACACCTCCACGTCCTGACCTCGGTGCCGAATGTTTATTTTTCGTCGAACCGTCCGAAAGGGGCCCTGAAGCCTCTGAATCTCGAAGCCGAGAACGTCGAAAAGTTTGGAGTTTCGGATATCGACGATCTTACCTGGAAACAGCTCCTCGACGGCTATACTTGCACGGAATGTGGCCGGTGCACGGATTCTTGTCCGGCCAACATCACCGGCAAAATCCTTTCTCCGCGGAAGATCATCATGGACATTCGCGACCGAACATTCGAAAAGGCGCCTTTGCTTGCTTCCGGAGTGGCGCAAACACAGTCTTCATCGGGGGAAAAGAACCCTCTCGAGAGGTCGCTTCTGCACAATTATATCACCCCGCAAGAGCTCTGGGCGTGCACGACATGCATGGCGTGTGTTCAGGAATGCCCCGTGAACATCGAACACGTGGACGCAATTGTTGATATGCGAAGGAACCTTGTACTGATGGAGTCCGCATTTCCGCCTGAGGTCCAGACGGTCTTCCGAAATCTCGAAAATAACTTTACTCCCTGGGCATTTGGCGCGTCGTCGAGGGCTGATTGGGCAGAAGGGATGGGCATCCCAAGGGTCGCCGATACCCCGGATGCGGAAGTGTTGTTTTGGGTTGGGTGCGCCGGCTCGTACGATGCACGATACAAGAAAGTCACCCAGGCCTTTGCGGCCCTCATGAAAATGGCCGGAATCAGATTTGCCATTCTCGGTACAGAGGAAAAATGCACCGGTGACCCCGCCCGGCGCATCGGCAATGAATATCTCGCGCAAATCCTCATAAAGGAGAATGTGCAAACGTTGAATAACTACAAAATCCGCAAGATCGTTACAACCTGTCCGCATTGCTTTAATTCGCTCTTGAACGAATATCCGGATTTCGGCGGGAAGTACGAGGTCGTGCATCATACGGATTTTCTCTGGGGTCTGGTCAACGAAGGGCGAATCAGAATTTCCCCTGCAGAAAAGACGAAAATTACGTACCATGATTCCTGCTATTTGGGACGGTACAACCAGATTTATGATGCGCCCCGCGAAACGTTGAGGGCTATTCCCGGCCTCGAGCTCGCTGAAATGAAACGGTCGCGAAGCCGCGGTTTGTGTTGCGGGGCCGGCGGCGGTCAGATGTGGATGGAGGAAAAAGAGGGAAAGCGCGTGAATATCGAGCGAACGGAGGAAGCTCTCTCTCTCAAACCGGACGTCATCGGCACCGCTTGCCCTTTTTGCATGACGATGATGACGGATGGAGTCAAGGCCAAAGAGGCAAGCGAGACCGTGCAGGTCAAGGATATTGCGGAAATTCTGTACGAGGCAGCAAAAGAGATTGTGACGAGTAGTGGGTGAAAAAGAAAAAAGCAAACATCAAAAGGAAATGAAATAGCAAACGGAAAATAGAAAGGACTGCATTTCGTTTTTATTGGCCGCTTGTAGCTTCTATTTTCATTTTCTTCGGGGGGAAAGCATGGTAAAGGTCTTTGATTTCTTGGAGCGGTGTAAGTTATTTGCAAGGGATGTTTTCGCATTGTTGGAGAAGGTTCCAAAGACAGGCCAAAACATACGGATTTCAGATCAACTATATAGATGCGCTCCCTCAGTCGGAGCAAACTACAATGAAGCGACGGATAGTCTGGGCAAGAAAGATCGCCTGATGAAGCTTCGTACGTCGCGTAGAGAAGCGAGCGAATCAAAATATTTCCTTGATCTTCTCTCTTGTCCTCGGGAGCTGCTCCAAGAGCGGCAGGGGTTGAGTCATGAAGCACTGGAACTGACCAATATTCTTAGCGCGATGCTTGCAAAAGCGGAAGGGAGTAGCCGGGGCAGATGAACCTTTGAGGTCTTGCCCACGCCGAAGAACTTTTTATGTTTTCTTTTTTCTTTTTGCTTTTTTATTTCCCTTTGAAGTTTGCCTTTTTCTTTTTTATCAAATGGACCCAGACTCTCAATTAGTATTAACTATTTGGCCATTATCATGAACTATCGTATCCTCATCACCAAAACCCTCGACGTCCCCAAAAACGTTTTCCACGGACTTGCCGAGACGGAGGAGCAGGCAAAGGAACTCGCGAAGGCGAAATTGGCCGAGTTTGACGGCGATGTGGCGGTCGTTTCCATTCAGCAGCATGGCTTGACAAAGGTCCTGCACACCTTTGAGACAATCAGGAAATCCGCATAACCGCGTTCCAACGACGGATCGCGATGCTGTGAAGTCTGTGGGATCACACGATAAAGAGGATGATGTTTCTCACATGCAAGCGCCGGCTCTCACCGGCGCTCTTTAATTGTACCTTTGTTTTCGGGTCATTGATGATGATGAATTTGATCGCGCAAAGATGTCTCGTTTTGCTCCTCGTGGGCATGTCAACTTCATTCGCCCAGATTTTTACAATCAGCGGTGTCGTGCGGGATTCCACCTCCGGCGAAACGCTTGCCGCCGCGAACATCCGGATTGACGGCACGTCACGCGGAACCATTTCAAATGCAGACGGCGTATTTCGCCTTTCCCTTCCAGTTGGACCTCATGCGCTTATCGTGAGCTTCATCGGCTATCGGCCGGATACGATCAGAGTGAGCCTCATGAGCGACATGCATCGCGACGTATCGCTTGCCCCGATTGCCATCCGTTTTTCAGAGATTGTTGTGACTGATGAGGATCCGGCCTACCGGATAATGCGCAGAGTGATTGAGAATAAATCACGATGGAGCGAAGCCCTGCTCACCTATCGGTTCGACGCTTTTACGCGGCAGATCCTCCGCCGCGATACCGCCATTGCCAGCATTACGGAGTCATACACCACCGGCTATTGGCAACGCGGGGACACTCTCAGAGAAGTCGTCAGGCAAAAACGGCAGACGGAGAATATCCCGATGTCTCAGAACTTCGCTGCGGTCGGAGGAATTGTGAATTTCTACGATGATGAAATCCGGTTTAGCGGATTTACATTCGTCGGCCCTACTTCCCCGGAGGCCTTTGAGTATTATTCCTTTTCCCTCGTCGCGACACGTGAGTATGACGGCGTGGAACACTATTCAATCCGAATGACGCCGCGGACGAGGCTTACACCGCTTTTTTCCGGTATGCTCACTGTTGTCGGGGAGAGCTATGCGCTTTCGGGTGTTGAGGTCGTGCCCAACGAGTCCTATCGCTTTCCCTTCGTCACTGAGCTCGAGGTAACCTACGCGCAACAGTTCGCTCTCTATGAAAATACATTCTGGATGCCCGTGGACATCCGATTGAAGGGAAGCGCTGAGATTGGCATCGCGGGATTCTCGTTGCCAAAAATCAATTTTGAGCAGGTCTCCAGTATCTATGACTATGCCCTCAACGTGGAGGTACCGGACACCCTGTTTGAAAAGCCCAGGAGAACTGTTGCGCCCGAAGCGGAACAGCACGACTCCGTGTTCTGGGCAGAAAAGGAAGTACTTGCTCTGACGGAGGAGGAATCGCGCGCCTATAAAACTCTTGACAGTACACAAACGCTACAAAAGCAATTTCAGCCATCGGGGCCCCTCACGGCATTCACGGGTGCGGGCTCGGGGTTCCTCCGGTATGTCGATTTCCGTTTCAACAGGGTGGAGGGGTTATTCCTGGGTGCAACTATTCAGCTTGATAGTTTGAAACTCGGACTTTCAATTGGCGCGAGGGCAGGATACGGATTCTCAGACAAGAGGCCGAAGTTCGGCGGCAACATTGAGTGGTTTCTCACTGAGATCCGCTCAGCAAGCCTCGGCCTTGCCCTCTACTCCGATATCGACCACATTCCGGACGAGGGTTTCTATCACCCCTTCTTCATTTCTTTCTCTTCACTCATTTATAAGACCGATCAACGGGATTACTATTATAATAAGGGTGCTGAGTTGTTCATGTCCCTGCGGCCGGCGCCCCGGTTTTCACTCCGCGCAGGCTATTCGAGCGAAACGCATCGCTACGCACCCAAGAAGACTGACTATAGTTTCTTCTTCCGTTCCCGGCAGTATCGCGCCCAACCACTGATCACTGAGGGCAGACTTCGGTCAGTCACGATCCGGAGCAGGTACGGTGAAACACCGGTCCCCTTGGGGCTGGTTTCGCGGTCATTCGCAGAATTCGAATTTGAGCATTCAGATAGGGGCGTCCTCGCAAGTGACTTCCACTTCACAAGGGCAACGCTGATCGGCGAGTTTGTGCTGGCCACGTTCCTCAAGAAAAACTTTCTTCCCCCAACCCTTCTCGGTCGTGTCTCCGTCGGTGTTTCGTCAGGGTCACTGCCTCCTCAGCGGGTATTTTTCGTTCAGGGAAGTTCGCTGGCGTTCGGTCCCCTGGGAGTTCTCAAGGGTGCGGGTCTGAGAGAATTCGGGGGCGATGCATTTGTTCACTTTTCCCTCGAACACAATTTTCGTTCGATTCCCTTCCTGGCTCTTGATCTCCCGTTTCTCTACGAGAACAGCATAGAATTCCTGATCCATGGTTCAGCGGCCCGATCCTGGAAGCGGCCTTCAACAGTGCTTCCTTTCGCGACCACGACCCCGGACTGGTATGTCGAAGCTGGATTCGGTTTGAGCCGATTATTCGGATTGATACGTATTGATGTCACCAGGCGCTTTTTGGAACCTCGCGGGACTTTTTTCACGATTGCCATTGCGAGGGTATTTTAGGATATCGGTGGATTTCATGATTCCATTCGTCATTCTTACCTTGCTTTTTGGGGTGGCTCAATTTACCTTTCAAAGAGAGAAATGACGAACTGCTTTGCGTTCGGTTATTTCACAGAGTTCCACAAACAATTGCCAATTGTCAATTGACAATTTCTTTGTTGTCCCTCTGTATAACTTCTTTCTATGGTTGTCAGGAGCATTTCATGAAGACGTTGGTGGCCGTATTCATCGCTTTCACGCTTGTCGCCTCAAAGGCGGCTGCTCAGGGGAGGCCGATCTCCGAAAACACCGAAATCGCAACGAACCTCAAGCTCATGGAGCTGTGGATCGAGGCCCAAAGGGCTTATCAGAACCTTCCGGGGCTTTCCGTTGCCCTGGTTCATGATCAGGACCTCATTTATGCTCACGGGTTCGGATTCGCAAACATCGAAGACGAAAAACCTGCCACTACGCAAACGATGTACCGGGTTGCCTCCATAACAAAGACCTTCACGGCCACCGCCGTCATGCAATTGCGCGATCAGGGGAAACTTCAGCTCGATGACCCTATAGAACGGTACCTGCCGTGGTTCAGGATCAAGAACCGTTTTCCGAATGCTCCTGCGATAACCGTCCGGCATCTCCTGACCCACACGTCAGGGCTTCCGAGAGAATCCGCTTATCCCTATTGGACTGATTACAAATTCCCGAGCCGTTCAGAGATGATCAAGGCTCTGGAGCAGCAGGAAACCGTTTTTCCGACGGAAACGCGGTTCAAGTACTCAAACCTGGGGATGGTCCTCGCAGGCGAAATTATCGCAGAGATCTCGGGGATACCCTACTCGGAGTACGTTGCAAAGAACATTCTAGAGCCGCTGGGAATGAGCAGTACGACGGTATATTTTCAGGACAAGGACCGCGATCGTCTTGCAGTGGGCTATGGACGGCGTCTGGAAGACGGAAGCAGAAAAGAAATTCCGTTTCTCAATGTGCGCGCCATTGCGGCGTCGGCTAACCTGACCTCGACCGTGGAGGACCTGGCGAAATTTGTGTCGTTGCAGTTTCGGGAAGGGCATGTGGTGTTCGGTTCCCAGATCCTGCGGGGAAGCACCCTCAAAGAAATGCACAGGGTGCAATGGCTGAATCCGAACTGGAACGGGGGATGGGGACTGGGCTTCGATGTCGCTCGGAAGGAGGAAAAGACAGTTGTCGGCCACGGCGGATGGATTGGTGGTTACCGATCTCAGCTTTCATTCCTGCCGGAGGACAAGATCGCCGTCATCGTGCTGACCAATGCCGACGATGCGGATGCGAACTACTTTGCAGACCAAATTCTCTCGATGATGCTTCCGTATATCAAACGGGCGACCGCCGGTTCCATGGCTGTCTCGATTGTTGATCCCGGGTGGGTGAAATACACGGGCAAGTATGAGGATCCGCGGTCATACGAATATGAAATCCTTCAAGTGAACGGGAGATTGGTGATGTATGGGCACAACTATCCCCCGGAAGACGATCCGCGCCGCCTGCTTGTCGAGCTTACTCCGGAGGGGCCGAATACATTCCGAATGACAGGAGGCAATGTGGACGGTGAACTCGTAATTTTTGAAATGGATTCCGGGAATAAGGTTGTAAAAGTTAAAGTCGGCGAGAACTTCATTTATCCAAAAAAAGGAAAATAAAGAATTCATGAAACGGTCTCTGAAATATACGGCACTCTTTCTTCTTGTCTTCCTGATGTTCGCTTCATGCAGTGACCGTCCGGAGTACGATGTTGTGATCCGCAATGGGACGGTCTATGACGGATCAGGTACACAGGCAATCAAGGCCGATGTTGGCATTGTGGGGGACACAATCAAGGCGATTGGAGCGCTGAACGGTGCGCGGGGTGCTCTTGAAATCGATGCGGACGGGATGGCCGTGGCGCCGGGATTCATCAATATGTTGAGTTGGGCGACAGTTTCCCTCATTGAAGACGGGAGGTCACAAAGCGATATTCGTCAGGGAGTGACTCTTGAGGTTTTCGGGGAGGGTTGGTCCATGGGACCATTGAATGAGAAAATGAAAAAAGAGGAACAGGAATCCCAGGGCGATATCAAGTACGATGTGGCCTGGACCTCGTTGGGAGAGTATCTCGAATACCTGGAACGGAAAGGGATCTCGACGAATGTGGCGTCATTTGTCGGAGCGACCACCGTGAGAATTCATGAAGTGGGATATGAGAACCGGGCGCCTTCGGGGACTGAATTGGAGCGGATGAAGGGATTGGTTGCCCGGGCGATGGAAGAGGGTGCGTTGGGGGTCGGGTCGTCGCTCATCTATGCGCCTGCGTTCTATGCAAAAACCGATGAGCTTGTCGCGCTGTGTGAAGTGGCATCGTCGTTCGGAGGGACGTATATCAGTCATATGAGGAGCGAGGGGGCGAGGTTGAATGAAGCAGTCGAGGAGGTGCTGACGATTGCCAAAAGAGCCGGAATTGCCGCGGAGATTTATCATTTGAAGGCCGCGGGAAGAGAGAATTGGAAGAAAATGGACGCGGTCATCCGCAGGGTAGAGCAAGCACGGGCGGAGGGAATTCGGATAACGGCCGATATGTACACCTATCCGGCCGGCGCAACGGGACTTGATGCAGCAATGCCGCCATGGGTGCAGGAAGGCGGCCACAAAGAGTGGGTTCGGCGACTAAAAGACCCGGCAATCCGGTCCCGTGTGAAGAAAGAAATGTCCGTTCCGACCGATCAGTGGGAAAATCTTTATCTCGCGGCCGGCAGTCCGGACAATGTTATTCTCGTTGGATTCAAGAACGATTCACTGAAATACCTGACGGGGAAGACCCTGGCAGATGTCGCGGCCTTGAGGAGAAAGTCCGTGGAGGAGACGGCAATGGATTTGGTGATTGATGATGACAGCAGGGTGGGAACTGTGTATTTCCTGATGTCAGAAGAAAATATCAGAAAGCAGATCGCTCTGCCATGGGTGAGTTTCGGATCGGACGCAGAATCACTTGTCCCGGAAGGGGTTTTTATGAAATCCAATCCGCATCCGCGCGCCTATGGAACTTTTGCAAGACTTCTGGGCAGATATACCAGGGACGAGAAAATCATTCCGCTTGAGGAAGCAGTCCGCCGCCTCACTTCACTCCCCGCTGAAAATTTGAAACTGCGAAACCGCGGAAAGTTGCAGAAAGGCTTTCTGGCAGATGTTGTGGTCTTCGATCCGTCCGCCATCCGGGACTATGCCACCTTCGACAAACCGCACCAGTATTCGACCGGCGTGATTCATGTGTTTGTCAACGGCACGCAGGTTTTAAGGGATGGGGAGCATACCGGAGCGAAACCTGGGAGAGTTGTGAGAGGACCGGGGTGGGTGGGATATCGGAAACAATAGTGGAGAGGACGGAAGTTGAATAGGGGATGATGAAACGGCGTTTTTGATTGATGGTTTTTGGTTTTTGTTGGTGGTTACAGGATGTAGTTTTTGGGATGAAATGATGTTGCGACAACTACTAACAAGAACCGCAAACTAACAACCAAAACCATTAACCAGAAATTTATAACGCTTTTGATGTAACGGTATAAAATTCCTTTTAGTTAGTCAACACTTAACCCCTAATCCCGAAACTCCCTGGAAACCATTCTCATAGTAGACGATGATTCGAATCTGCAATTGATGCTCGTCAAGATGCTTGAAGGCGAGGGGTATGAATTGCTGACGGCGAATGACGGGGTTCATGCGCAGGAGGTCATTAACGCCGCCGGCGATCGCATCAGCGCGGTGATTCTCGATTGGAGTATGCCGAGAATGACCGGGATTGAATTCCTCCAATGGGCAAAGGAGCAGCAGCGGTTTGAGCATATTCCGATGATCATGCACACCGTTCTTACGGGACCGGAACAAATGCGTGCGGGCATCGATGCAGGCGCATTCTACTATTTACCGAAACCTGCAACCCGTGAAGTAATTCATTCGATCGTCCGTGCCGCCGTGGCGGATTTCAGGGAACATAAGCAGTTACTGCAAAAGCTTCAGGAGAGCGAAGCCCCCTTTCGAACTCTACTCGAAGGGCATTTTCGATTTCGAACGTTGTCGGAAGGTGAACAACTGGCTGTCTGTATAGCAAATTGTTGCCCGGAGCCGGAACGGGCGGCGATGATCATGGAAATGATCACAAATGCAGTCGAGCACGGAAACCTGGGCATCGGCTATGAGGACAAGAGTCAATTCATGGCCCAGGGAACGTGGTATACTGAAATCGAGCGAAGGCTCTCGCTCCCTGAACATTCCTCGAAATTTGTGGACGTCCATATAGAGAGGCATGCCGACAGGCTCACGGTTCTCATCGGAGATACGGGGAAGGGTTTCGATTTCAAAAAGTACCTCACGCTGGACGAAAAAAGGCTCCTCGACAACCACGGCCGCGGAATCGCCATGGCCCGCATGTACCTCGATCTTGCCTACCAGGGGGCGGGTAACCAAGTCCTCGTCACCATTCCGTTTGCAAATCAATAAACCCAACGCTTCATGATCACGCGCGCAGCGGTGCTTTCTGCTGTGGGAGAGGAAATTCGTGTTGAGGAACTCGAACTCCAGGACCCACAGGAGGGCGAGGTTCTTGTTCGCATGCACGCGGCGGGGATCTGTCACAGCGACTGGCATGTCGTGACCGGAGCAACGCCGCATCCCTTGCCGGTGGTGCTCGGGCATGAAGGTGCAGGTGTTGTTGAGGCGGTTGGCCCGGGAGTGGATTCAGTCAGCAAGGGGGATCATGTCTCCCTGAATTGGGCGCCCAGTTGCGGATCGTGCTTCTATTGCTCGCATGGCCGCCCCGGACTCTGTGAAACATTTGTGAAACCATTGTGGGCCGGGACCATGTTGAACGGGAGTACGAGATTTCAGCGGAGTGGAAAACCCGTGTTCCATTTTAGCGGACTGGCGTGCTTTTCAGAATGGACCGTTGTTCCGCACCAATGCTGTATTCGAATGCCGAACAAAGTGCCGTTCGAGATAGCGGCTCTCATCGGTTGTGCCGTGACGACGGGTGTGGGCGCAGTGCTCAATACTGCAAAGGTCACGCCGGGATCGAGCATTGCGGTGTTTGGGTGCGGAGGTGTGGGGCTGAGCGTCATCCTGGGGGCAAAGCTTGCGCAAGCAAGCACGATTATTGCAGTTGACAATATTCCGGGGAAGGAAACTGTCGCGCTGAGTGTCGGAGCGAGCCACTTTGTGACTGGGGGCGATGTTGTCGCGCGCATCAAGGACCTCACCGGAAGGCGGGGAGCTGATTACGTCTTTGAGGCAATCGGATCACCGGCAATGCAAGAAACGGCATTTGAGGCCGTTCGGCCAGGCGGAGTTCTCGTCTTAGCGGGGATTTCACCCGCGGGCACAAAAACAAATCTGCCCGGAGCAAGCATAACCCGGCAGGAAAAGACCGTCATGGGTTCTTATTACGGTACTTCACATCCGCAAAAAGATTTCCCACTCATTGCAAATCATTTTCTCGGGAAACGCCTGCCCATCGACCGTATCGTTGGAGCGCGTTACTCCTTGAATGAAATCAACGTTGCCTATCATAACATCATCAGCGGTTCGGGGCGCGGGATCATTGTTTTCTGAGATTCCATGGAAATGACTCTTCTCGAAATCCTCCTGCTGGCCGTTTTGATTCTAATTGTAGCAGCCTTGTATTCATCTGTTGGTCACGGTGGGGCATCCGGGTATCTGGCCGTCATGTCGTTCATCATTCTCGATTCCACATTGATGTCCACCACCGCGCTGATCCTGAACATCCTCGTTGCCGGAATCGGGACCATTCAGTTCAGCCGGGCGGGCCATTTTTCCTGGAAACTCGCCTGGCCGTTTATTCTTCTGTCCGTCCCGCTCGCTTTTGTGGGAGGGATCCTCAAAATTTCTGCATTGATCTACTCTCTCCTGCTCGCAGGCGTTCTTCTCTTTGCATCCTATCGCCTTATTCGGGGTTCAGTAGCGATAGGGGAGGAACCATCAGTGCCGCCATCCCTTTCCATTGCCTTGGGTGCCGGTGGAGGCATTGGTTTGCTTTCGGGAATCGTGGGAGTGGGGGGCGGAATATTCCTCAGTCCGATCATGATACTCATGAAGTGGGCGACGATAAAGCAGACTGCAGCCATTTCGGCGTTCTTTATTGTTGTGAATTCGATAGCGGGGTTGGCGGGGAGATTTGTGCGTGGTGGGTTGGAGGTCGGGACGATATGGCCCTTTGTCCTGGCCGCCGCCGCGGGGGGTATGATTGGTTCTTATTTCGGTGCAGGCAAGTTCACATCCCGCGTGCTGCGCCAAATTTTAGGAATAGTTTTACTTATTGCAGCGTTGAAACTCGTTATCACAGTCTTTTAAACAGACTATTCACTGTCCGGGCAGGCGTGTCACCAACCATGGAAATGGGACACTGAAAAAGCCGATTGAGCGGAAAAAGAAAGGATTGATGGCGCAGGGGAATTTGAGTTTGTGCGATTGAGGAAGATGGCTCTGACGTCTGAGCATCTTGTTACGTTCGTTCGTTGTTGCTCTTCACCCTTCACCCTTCACCCTTTACTGCTTTTCCACATTCGTCATCCTTACCGTTTGAAACAACGGAACTGGTTCGGGTGTCAGCGTAAAGAAAACCGAAACATTCATCGTCTCGCCTTCCATGATGAACGTTCCGCGAAGCTGGTTCTCAGGAACGATCTCCTTCACACCGGTGATCTTTCCTGCCTTGTCGAAGGGAATCTTCGTCCATCGGCGAAGGTCCTCAATCGGGCTGTCGACGAAGAAATTCTCAGCAAACAATCCCGATGATTCTGCGTTTTTCCAGTCGGGAAGGAACCGGATCAGCTCCTCCGTCCGTTGCTTCAGAATCGCTGACGCCGGAAGCTTCATCGGCTGCAAGCCGGTTGCCGTCAGGATCGAGTCGAGAATCGTTACATTGAGCGTACTCGTACTGCCGTAGGTTTTGTTGTCGAAGCTCATGACCGCCAAGCCGTAGTGCGGCATCATTGTCCAGTTGCTTCCAAACCCGGGCAAACCGCCGCTGTGTCCCACCATCACCCTCCCGTCACAATCCTGCGTCCAGCGGAGGCCGTATGCGTACGCTCCGGCAATTGTGCATTGCCGTCCGTTGGGATAGCGGAACCGCGTATTCAATTCGCTGAACCTCCACGGATGATGCATCTCACGAAGCGAACTGCGCCTGAGTGGGGCTGTTTCAGCGTTGTTGCGGGGCGGCCATGCCGCCAGGTGCATGCTGACATACTTTGCAAAATCTTCGATCGTTGTGATTAGTCCGCCCATCGCGCCATATGAACCATGATGGAGCAGGGGAATGTTCTCGTAGGCTTCGTGCACCCAATTGTATCCAAGCGCCAGCTTTTGCGCGGGCGCCTTTGCGTACTCCCACACCGTGTTGTTCATGCCCAACGGTTTGAAAATGCGTTCGGAAGTGTATTGATCGAACGGCATCCCGGAAACTACCTGGACGATCTGCCCCAACAGCGCAAACCCGACGTTGCTGTACTCGTACTCCACTCCGGGTGTATTCGAGAACGCAGGACCGTCAGCCATGAGTTTCCGCAGTTCCGCATCCGTATCGGCCAGTTGCCGATCCCCCCAGGCATTGTCCTCTGGAAGTCCGGCTCCGTGGGTCAGAAGATGGCGGATGGTTATCACGGGGGCGTCAGCGGTGAGATAGCTCAGTTTCGTCATCTCCGGAATGTACTTGGAGGCAGGGTCGTCGAGATCGAGCTTCCCTGCGTCGCGGAGTTGCAGAATCGCGAGGGCGGTAACGCTCTTGCTCATGGAAGCGATGCGGAACATTGACGATGCGTCGGAAGCGAATTTCTTTTCAAGATTCGCGAATCCGAATCCACCCGAATACAGGAGCTTCCCGTCAAGAACCACGCCGTACGCCAGGCCCGGTATGTGTTGTTTCTCGATGTACTCGCGAAACATCGTTTCGACAAACGATCGCGTTGCCAGGACTTTCTGCGCCCGATCTGAATCGGGGAACGTCGGCTGCTGATAATCCTGCCGCTGACCATAAACGAAAACGATGGGGAGGAGTAGAATCAGGATGATGCGGACCATAGTGTCCTTTCGCAAGTGAATGAGCCGGATTTCAATTTGGACAATGTAGAAGAGCGGGGCGTGAGATGCAAGGCGGTTCTTGATGAAGGCAAGTGCATGGAAAATGGAAAATGGAAGCTTGCCCTGAGCGGAGCGAAGGGATGGAAAATGGAAAAGGGATGATGGAAGCTTGGCCTGAGCGGAGCGAAGGGATGGGTGATGGATGATAGTCGGAAGGCTGCTTCTTCGTTTTTTTCCTTTTTCCTTTTTCTGTTTTATTTACTTTTGCCTTTTGATTTTTTCCTTTTTTGTTCTGACCTCTGACCTCTGACCTCCGACTTCTGACCTCTGACTTCTGACCTCTGACCTCTGAATAGGTCGCTCCTACGGAGCTACAGGGGGTTCGGTTGGTTTGTCGTTGCTACAAGCAGGTCGCCCCTACGGGGCTCCGACTTCTGACCTCTGACCTCTGACTTCTGATCTCCGACTTCCGACCTCCGACTCTTCACTCTTCACCCTTCACCCTTCACCCTTTACTGCTTTGATTGCGATTGTCCGATGGTGTTGCCGAACCTACACGGTGAATCGAATTTCGTGTTCTTTCTTCAATGTAACGAATGTGTCGCCAAGAGTCTTGTTGTGATGTGCGATGATTTGGTCTGCAGACAAAACCTCCGTATCCCATGTGCTATGCGCATCGCTGACAAGGGTGACATCGTACTCGAGACTGAATCCACGCCGGCACGTTGTGTCGACACAGAACTCAGTTTGAATTCCCGCAACAATAAGCCTGCCGACTCCAAGCGTTTGGAGTTGCTGATGGAGTTGCGTGTCCTTGAAAGAGTCCGAAGTCAGCTTCTGAATAACGACATCTCGTTCTGTTGGCATAATCGCCGGATGAATGGGCCAGCCGGCAGTCCCGGGTTCAAGGGGATGTCCTTTGCCGCCGTTGTGCTGAATAAAAAAAATCGGGAGCTGGGCAGTTCGTGCCTTGGAAAGGAGCGAGGAGATACGCGTGAGAAGTTCATTACCCCCACAGACTGAAGGAATAATGGGACTCTCGAACATTCCGAGTTGCACGTCAACTATGAGTACCGCTGTCTGCTTGTCCATTCTGTTCTCTCGATTATGTCCTTCAGAGCCTTCACTGACGTTTCGCCGGCCTGATCGCTTTCACTAGTTTGATATGTCGACTTGAGTGCTTTCCAACTGCCACAACGTCACCGTTTTATCCACGCTGCTACTCGCCAGCCACTTTCCGTCCGGGCTGAATGCCAATGACCACACGTCGTCCGAATGCTCCGACAGGACCTGCTGGAGTGTTCCATCACTGACTCGCCAAAGTCGGACGGTGCTTCCTTTCGCGCTGAATCGGGGTCCGACGATCTGTTTCCACAGTGTGCCGAATGCACCTTGCCCCCGGCCTCCGCTCGCCAGCCACTGCCCGTCGGGGCTGAAGGCGACGGTGTAGACATGGTCTGTTCCGCCGCTCAGCGTGTTTACGAGCTCACCGTCCTGAACGCGCCAAAGCCTGACGGACGAATCGTCGCCGCCGCTTGCCAGCAACGTGCCATTGGGACTGAAGGCAACGTGGACGACGGCTTGTGTATGCCCGGAAAGAGTTCTTACGAGAGTCCCGGTCTCGACGTGCCAGATCTTCACCGTCTGGTCGAAACTTCCGCTGGCCAACAACTGCCCATCCGGGCTGAAATCCACGGACCAGACGTTCAAGGTATGTCCCGAAAGGGTCCGCAGAAGAACCCCATCGCTCAGCCGCCAGAACTTCACGGTCTTGTCCTCGCCGCAACTGGCAATGCTCTTGCCATCCGGACTAATCGCGACGGACCACACTGTGCCTTCATGTCCAACAAGCGTTCGCACCAACGTGCCTTCGTGAGTGAGCCATAGCCTGACGGTATGGTCGTAGCCCCCGCTGGCGAGCAGTTGGCCATCCGGGCTGTAGGAGATCGAGGTGACTCCTTCCGGATGGGTGAGGGTTCGTATGGGCTTTCCATCGGAAATTCTCGAGAGCATCACAGTGCCATCGACGCTACTGCTGGAAAGCACCCGGGCATCCGGACTGAAGGCAATCTCTCTCCCTTCAGCGGAATGACCCGTAATCGTGTTGTGCAAATGAGCCCGTAGAGCGGGTCCCGGTGTGAAACCGGGGACCGGTTGAGAATCATTGCAGCCAGACACGAGTATCGCCGAAAGACAGGCAGCAAGGGCGAGTACCTGATAATTAACTAGAGACGTGGTAAAGCGCATGTATCGAATCCTCCGAGGATTAACATTAACGCCTGTTCAGTGGGCGAGCGACGGTTTGCCGATTGATACGCGCCGTTTTGGTCCGTTCACGTTGTCAATTATCTTCGATAATAGCATCCGCTTCGATTTCAACCAACCAGTGTGGGTCGATGAATCTGACGACTTGCATTATCGTGTTTGCGGGACGAATGTCCGTGAAGAATTCGCCGTGGACCAATGCTACTTTTTCCCAGTCGTCGATTCGTGTTAAAAGGATTCTAGTGCGGATGACGTCTGACATTTTCCCGCCCAGCCCTTCTATGGCTGCTTGAATGATTTCGAGACATCGACGTGCTTGTCGTGAAGGGTCGCCAATTGCCACAGTCTTGCCGTCTGGTCCGAGAGGTGCTGTGCCCGTAACTGCGATGACTCGGCCACTTCGTACCGCTCGTGAGATTCCAACTTTCGGTTCAAAAGGTGAAGCTGTCGAGAAGCGTTGACGCGACTGTTCATTCATTTGAGGGCCTCATTGAGTAAATAAGCAAGCGAGCAAGGACATACCCTAGCGAGATGCTGAATAGAGTCGCAGCAACGTCCAACCAGTCGAAAGTATAGTGCACGTTTTCCAGAATACCAGGGCGAGGAAGAAGTTGAATGAACTCAAGTCCGATGGCGACCGCGCCCACGAGCAGTGTCGTTTGAAGAAGCGTGAGGTGTGCCAGTTTCGGACTTGTGCTCGACAAGATAAGGAACAGCAATCCCGCGGGCCCAAGGATGCTCGGGGAGATGCCGATAATTGTCGAAGGTATCAGCTGATCTGTCCAGCGGAGTGCTTTAACAGGGACAATAAGCAGCAAGCAGCTTGCTCCAATCCAGCCGAAGGCCCGCTTGGATCTATTGGATATGATTGTGGGGGATTTCACAAGTACTCTCAAATATCAGAGACTTCAGCATTGAGGATCGAATACTGCCAATGTTGAACGTCGAAAAATGAATCGAAAAAGTGTCCAAGATCAATCAACCAGATTCGAATAGACGATCTCGCGAACAGCCTTGGGCAGTCTATTGTCGTCAACATTGGTCAAGACAACAAAGCCGAGGCCATGGTCCGGCATGAACTCGAACCTCGAACCGAAGCCGGACACACCGCCCGTGTGGAAGTAGATCCTGTGGCCTTCCCGGTCCTCGATGAACAATCCGAGCGCATAGTGACCGCTGCGAGTGGTCGAATGACTCGCCTGCATTTCGTTGAAGGCCTGATCGGACATAAGACGCGTGCCGTTCACGACACCGCGGTTCAGAAAGAGGCGCAACAGTTGCGCCAGTTCACGCACATTGGAGTTCATCGCCGCGGCAGGCGCTTCCCGTTCGAGAAAATTGATCCGGCTCGGAGGAAATTTCCGGCGGAATTTCTCATCACTGTATCCGTAAGAAAAATCACCTGTTTGCTCCATGGCAGCGACGGAAAAATTGCTTTTCTCCATGCCGACGGGGACAAAAACAAGATTCCTGACGACCTCTTCGTACGTTGTCTGATAGGCCTTTCCCAGTGCCTCGCCGGCCGCGAGGACCATGAAATTGTTGTAAGAGAAATGTTTGCGGAATGTCCCGGTCGATTTCGATTGCATGGCGGCTTTGATCAGCGATTCCCGTGAATGGTAGCGATTGTACCAATCCCTGCCCAGATCATTCGGCACGCCCGTGCGATGGCTGAGGAGATCCCGAAGGTTAACGCGGGAATCAGCATCAGAGTCGCGTAATTTGAAAAATGCAAGGAATTTTCTGGGTGAGTCTTCAAGGGAGATTCGTCCCTTGTCCGCGCTGATCACAATAGCCAAAGCGGTCACCGTTTTGGTGATGGAGGCGATGTTGAACATTGTTTCTGTTGTCACGGGAAGTTTCGCCTCGACATCCCGAAATCCGTAGCCCCGCATCAGGATCACTTGGTCATCTTTCACAATGGCAACGGCCATGCCGGGGATGTTCGCGGCAACACGAGCCGCCTCGATTGCGTTGTGAATGGCGGTCAGTTTTGCAGAAAGTTCAAGGGAATCGATGGCGGTCGAATTGCGTAGCCCATCCATTTGCCGACTAATGCCGGTCTGCAGGCTGCAAAAGAGGAAAGCTGAGAGTAGGAGGAAGTTTGCTTTTCGCGGGGTCATTCGATGAAAGTTGTTAGAAGTCGTTGAAACGACTTGTCACAGAAGTAAAGAGAGATAGCGATTCCCACAACTTTCCGCCTTCGTTGTCACTCTGGCGGACAAGAAGTTGTGGGTATTGTCAATCAGGACAGACTTCCTTGAAACCGTTTCAACGGTTTTATCTCCATTCACCGACATTTCTTCCAGGAAAGCGAGACACTGCTTGGCCATGGGTAGAATTGACAATGTATATGAATTGTCATATATTAATGTGTGGATATTCTCTGGGATGATGCAAAAAGCAAGAGACTGAGAGAGTCGAGGGGCATCTCGTTTGAAGATATCGCCGAGATCATTCTTGAAAAAAGGTATCTTGCCATTCTTGAAAACCCGGTTCGTTCAAAGCAGCGAATCTTTATTGTGAGCTACAAAGCGTACACATACGTAGTGCCGTTTGTCATTGATACCAAAGGCAATATCGTATTGAAGACAGTATTTCCAAGCCGGAAGTTTCATAAACTGTACGGGAAGAAAAAATGAAAACGAAACTTGATTCCTTCGAACGCCAGATTGAGCAATCGGCCGATTCGTATCGCCCTCTTTCGAAGAAAGAACGGCAGAAGGTGGAAGCTATGTTGGATCGGGTACGGAAAAGTCGGACTATTAACATCCGTATTGCCGAAAGCGTCTTGGAAGAGTTGAAACGTCGATCCCGGGAAGAAGGGTTGCCGTATCAGACATTGATCTCCAGTATTCTTCACCGGTATGTGACAAACCGTCTCGTTGATGAGGCAGCCATCCGCAAATCTCTTCAAATGTTACAACAGCGGTAAGTTCGTCCCACCTTTTGTGGCCTCAGCACGGCCATGCACTTGGTCACTCCTTCGACGAAACCAATCCTACTGACTGACCCACGCTGATTTGGCCGGTGCGCGTCACGCTTGCATAAGCCCCTGCATTATTTTCGTTCAGACGCACGGATGCCTTCATGAGGCTGGGGCTTTGCTTTGCGGTATCTGGGTCAAGGTTAATCATCATGCATCGCAGATCCCGCATCGTCACACTAATCGTTGGCCCCAATTCGTTGCCGTCGAATACCAGCCTGCCGCCGATCCAGCGATCCTCCAGAAAAGGTTCTGTCGCATCGGAAGCAATGACAATATTTGCCCGGAAGCGCCTGGTATCCAGGCTCTGTCCCGCCTCCCGGCTAATTGCGGACATCGTTGCCAAATTGATCACCGATACAGCTCCCTCATCAAAAATTCCGTGCTTGAATCTCATTAATTCAACAGGACTTCCAAATTTGTCCGCGACGCTTCTATGAAACTCCGTGCTTCCGAGTGGAACGATCATCCCTTCTGGTGTACGCACCTTGGCAGGCAAAGGCTCTCCTGCATTCTCATCGAGTTCCAGCGGCTGGTACAAGAGAAGTTCAGGAAGCTTACTGGCGCTAAGCCAGGGAAAGTCACTGTTGTCGTTGAGGCGGCGAAACGCAAAGCGCCGATCTCCTTGCAAACCATGCCAGCCAAGGAAGGCAGAGTCTGCGGTGACACCAGCCATGGATTTGACGGGATACCGCACGAGTTGATGAATATGTCCGACGTGAGTTATCATGGATATGCAGTATGTGGTTCCTTGCGACTAACGTTTGGCGTAACCACGCCCGCCCGACCGAACGAGTTCTCTGCACTGTAACGGTCGTTCGCCCGTCCCAAGGGGACCCCTTCGGGGCCCGGCCATGCCGTTCGGACGGGGGCGGGCAGTCCCGCCTTCCGAGCTTTGATCTTTAGGGGCGGGATTGAGCGACATTACTCTAAATCTTCAATCTTCGATCTTCAATCTTCGATCTTCAATCTACAATCTTCAATGTTTAGGGAGCGTCGTTGATCAGAAAGAGAATAGTCATGTTGATTCCTTGGTGTGGTTCTGCGATTACACATTCACTGGTATCTTGAGCACTTTGGCCCCCAGCCTGAGCGCAGTTTGAAGCACGGATTTTCGTAGTCCGAACGGAGAAAGCCACCATTGTTCAAAGAGCACTTTGCCAATATGCCATGCCCTACCCAGACTGCGGAGTTCAAGTTTTGGGGACGGTTTAGCAAAAAAGTCGCCATAGGCAAAGCCGGCAAGACCCTCTCCCGCTTCGAGCATGCAATAACCCGCACCGTCGAAAACAGAGGCGGGAGTGCGACCGCCTATTTCATCGGCAATTCTCTCAGCAACGATCTCAGCCTGCACGTGAGCGAAAACGCCAGCTTTGGGGAGCATCATCGGCACATCAACTTTCCACCTGCCTGGAATGCTGATTGATGAAATGTCACCGATGGCATAGACATTTTCAGCCTGCGTCTTGAGCGTTGACCGGTCGATAGGGATCCAACCAGCTTCATTTGCCAATCCGGCCTTGCGAGCAATCTCTGGAGCCCGATGGGGTGGAATGGCGATAAGTAAATCGTAGTGGACCGCCTCTCTTCCATCAAAGAGAAGTTTGGTTTCCGGGATATTGACCGAGGTGAGTTTATGCAACGGATGAAAGGAAATCCCTTTCGATGCCAACATTTGCTTGACTGCCTCGCCCAATTGCGGCCCGGCGACAGGCATTGGCTGGGGTTCAGGTGTGTAAAGACGGACGTTCACTTGTTTCTGTAATGAACGTCGCCGGAAATAATCGGCAATGAGCATTGCACCCTCATGTGGTGCGCCGGGGCATTTGTATGGAACTGAACAAACGACGACCGCAATGTTGCCACCATTGAATTGAGTCAAGGCTTGGTGGAGTCTCTTCGTTTCTTCGAGAGTGTAGAATGAGTAGGCCGATTGGGCAAGTCCGGGAATTGAGTCAGGTGCGAGTTCTGCTCCCAGAGCAATCACCAAATAGTCGTAGATCATAGACCTTTCGGAAGTGAGAACCGAGCGAGTGGAAGGATCGATGTTCTGCACTTCTGCCTGAATCACTTCGACACCTGGACGAACCAAGGAAGCGACTGGTTTGGTAATTTCTTCCTGTTTGCGGTCTCCAGTCATCAGCCAAAGAAAAGAAGGTGCAAAGGCATGCTCACGGTGCTTTTCGATGAGAACAACTCTATGTCGGTGAGGCACCTTGCGCCGGAGTTCATTGGCAACGACAAGTCCGCCAACTCCCCCTCCAAGTACGATGATCGTTTTATTGTTCACTTTCTATCTCCTTGCAGTCAATGAAACCCCAATTATGGTTTCGAGATAACACCGTTTTCCGGATTGATTCGATGTGTCGCTCTACGATCTACGATCCCGTAGGGAGTCGTAGACAAAGCGCCTTAAGAACTCGGAATGTATCATCCTCGATCTTCCATGGTGATAACTACTTTTCCTCGGGCATGTCCTTCTCCAAGATAACGGAGAGCGTCAGCCGTTTCACGCAACGGGTAGCGTCTGTCAATAACCGGTACGATCTTGCCGGCTTCCAGAAGGCCTTTCAAAAAAGCCAGATCCACCTGGTTCGGTTTTGCCGATACGCCTCGCATTTTCTTGCCGCCGGTTTTTGACATCCATGATCCCAGAAGCATGGCCTCGAAGATCTGAGCCTTGGAACCTCCGGCCATAACATAAACGCCCTTGGAAGTCAAGGCACGCTTATAGGCCGAAAGAGAATGATATCCGTTAGCGGCAAGAATCAGGTCATACTGCCGCCCACTTTGGGTGAAATCTTCTTTGGTGTAATCAATAACATGGTCCGCCCCAAGTGAGCGCGCCTGGTCCAAATTCCTGGTACTGCACACGGCGGTCACTTCAGCTCCAAACGATTTGGCGATCTGCACCGCAAACGTCCCCACCCCGCCTGAGGCGCCATTGATTAGGACTTTTTGCCCCGCCTGAATGTGCCCTTCATCGCGCAGACCCTGCAGGGCAGTGGTGGCCGCCATGGGCACAGCCGCTGCTTCTTCAAACGACAGGTTGGCCGGTTTCAAGAGGAAAGCGCTTTCAGGCCCCGAGACATACTCGGCAAAACTGCCATTGCCGTGTCCGGCCAGATCCCCAAAGACCTCATCACCCGGCTGAAACTGCCTGGCGTTTTTGCCAACCGCTTCAACCCGCCCCGCCACGTCAGCGCCGAGTCTCGTGTTTTTTGGTTTGAGCAGCCCCACGCCCATGAGGCGAACCAAGAAAATGTCAGCGGTCAGGAAATGCCAGTCGTATGCATTTACGCATGCCGCATGAACCTTTATCAGGACTTCATCGTCCTTGGGCGTGGGTTTTTCGACGTCCTTGAGCTGAAGAACATCGGGTGACCCGTATTTTGTGTACACAATTGCTTTCATGTATCTTCCTTCAAGATTACTCTATTTTCATCGGCCAGGATGTCGGCAGTCATAGCACATATTGCCCTCCCTCAGTGTGCGGGGCAATTGCACATAACGTTTAGGCAAACTGCCGTGCAAGCCGTGCCAGCCAAGAAAGGCAGAGTCCGTGGTGACACCAGCCATGGATTTGACGGGATACCGCACGAGTTAATGAATATGTCCGACGTGAATTGTCATAGGTGTGTTGCATGGGGTTGCTTGCGCCTAACGTTTGGCGTAACAACGCAGTCCCTCCCAACCAACTTCTACCAAATGGCGGGCGGGATTGAGTGAGCACTATAAGGTTTTTTTCAGTTTTGACTTGGCCATTTCAAATGAGCGAACGACGTGGTGCGGCGTGTTATATGCCGTTTGCATCACGGATGTGCCTTTTCAAATCGAATTCCGCCATCGGAAGAGAATACGAAAGCCGTGATGGATATCTTGGATTATTCGTACCAGTGAGCGAGCCAATTCGATAGTATCTTGGTGTACTGACCCCTGAAAGTCAAGACACATTTTGACTGCCAGAGATTGAGTGTTC
>JBBDYD010000117.1:0-3760 GCA_040901865.1 Bacteroidota bacterium
AGCGCGGGGCAGAGGAATTGTCGCTGATGGTTGCCACAGTGGCAAAAAAGCTCGAGTTTGCACCCGATGTGCCGCTTGTGATCGTCGGTGGAGTGGCGGAGGAATCGGTTTTCTACCGCACGAAGATTGAATCAGCAATTCTGCATCGGGTCCCCGAATGCCGCATTCAGCAAACGGTCCTTCCCCCGGTTCTCGGTGCTGTGCTCCTTGCGCTCGAGCAATCCGGGCACGGCGACAGCGATGCCGTCGTCAGGAAGTTGAAAGATGCAAAGGTTTAGGATAGAAGAAATTACACAGAGAGACAATAAAGAAATTGTCAATTGGCAATTGCCAATTGTTTGTGTGACTCTGTGAAATAAACAGTTGTGAAATAGTCCCGGGTCACCTCTAACGTCTGACATCTCACGTCTTGCGTCTCACGTTCTTATGAAATCTCCTCTTTCCACAATTCTCAACATCACATCCGGCTCAATCGACGGATCTCCGATCGTCTCCCGGACGCTGAGCGAACTCTCTGAGAGCTTTGCTGACCGTAGGGCCTATGAAGCCGCGCTCAAAGGAGGCAATCCCGTTATCTACACCGTTACTCCGGTAAAACCGGCCGAGGGTGACGGTCAGCTCCACTACGGCCTTGGCACCATTCTGCCGGGGAAGATCGGCAACGAATACTTCCTGACGAAAGGCCACGCGCATAAGCGCAGAGAGGCGGCGGAGGTGTATATCGGATTGAAGGGCAAGGGCGTTTTGCTGCTCGAGAATATTCAGACGGGGGAATCTTCGATGCATGAACTCGGGCCGAATTCCGTGGTGTATGTCCCGGGCTTTACTGCTCATCGGACGGCTAATACAGGCAGCGAGCCGTTCGTGTATATCGGAATCTATCCGGCCGATGCCGGACATGATTACGAGGCTATCGGCAAGAAGAATTTTCGTTCCGTGATCATCGAACAAAACGGCAAACCACTCATGGTGGAACGGAAGGACTATTTGGATTCGATCAAGACTTAGAAGCAGTATGGCCATGGTTGGGACACAAAGAACACAAAAATACCAATGAAAAACTACGTCACGAAACCCATCCCTTCCCAAAAACCGCCTGTGCAGCGGACCGATCGTCCCTGGGGGTCATTCCGGCAATATTCGCATAATGCCGAAACCACTGTGAGCTTGATGTCCGTCAAACCAAACCAGAGGCTCAGTCTGCAATCCCACACCGGCCGGGCTGAGCTCTGGATTGTCCTGGATGAAGGAGCCATCGTGCAGGTGGGGGATTCCATTCTGCATCCGAAAGCAGGAGAGGAGGTCTGGATCCCTGCCGGAACAAAACACCGGCTGAGCAGTGACGGTCGGAATGTGCGTGTGCTTGAAATTGCCTTCGGCAATTGGCAGCAGGAGGACATCACTCGCTACGAGGACGACTATAGCCGGCCGGCAGAGGGCGAATGACGCCCTCAAAAACGTACCGCAGCACAAGCCAGTATCTTGCCCCTCCGCAGGCTCCTCACCTTGAGCCCGGGCGGTACAATATTTACCCTTCGTTTCCCCTCGAATCCGGAAAAATCCGACTTGGCTACGACTCCTTCGCCGATCTGATCCTCCAATCCGGTCAACGGATTATAGTCATCGATGGCTTTGTCGGTGTGTTGTGGAATCATGTTATCCGCGAGCTCGGACGAGCTCTTGAAATCCGGAAGGCAAAACCCCATTTCGTTGATTTTCAATCAGTCTGGTTGTCGGAACGAGAAATCAACAAGAAGATCGCTCCGTACCTCGGAGGCGACGATCCGCTTTTCGGCACGCGGTGTCCTTTTCAGTTAATAGACTTCGTGAATAAGGATGCCGTGCGACAATTGCGTCCGGGTTCAGCAGACGAGATAACGATCCTTCATGGAACAGGTGCGGCATTAGCGAAGTGGAAGGGCTTCCTGGTGTACCTGGATGTTCCAAAGAACGAGGTTCAATTCCGCTCCCGCGCCCGATCAATCTGCAACCTCGGCGCCCACAAGCCCTCTCGGCCCGGCGAAATGTACAAACGGTTCTACTTTGTCGATTGGCCGGTATTGAATCGCCATCGGGTTGCGATTCTCGAGCGCATCGATTGCTTTGTCGACCATCAGCGTGCGGATGAGCCGGCGCTGATGTCGGGCAACGATTTGCGTGCAGGATTGCAGAAGATGGCAACGAATGTTTTCCGGCCGCGTCCGTGGTTTGAGCCCGGACCGTGGGGTGGCAAGTGGATCAAGGAGCATGTCGGCGGGATTGCGAAGGATGTTCCGAATTACGCCTGGTCGTTTGAGCTGATCTCTCCGGAAAACGGACTTGCGTTCAGCAGTGGCGGCGTTTTGGTTGAGCTTTCGTTCGATTTTCTGATGCTTAGTCACCATCGTGAAGTGCTGGGCAACTTCGCAGACAAGTTCGGTTATGAATTTCCCATTCGTTACGACTTCCTCGACACCTTTGACGGAGGAAATCTCTCGGTCCAGTGCCATCCGAGTCCGACCTACATTCACGCGAACTTTGGCGAGACGTTCACCCAGGATGAGTGCTATTACATTCTGGATTGCAAAGCGGATGCGCGCGTGTATCTTGGATTTCAGCAGAATGCCGACACCGCCCGCTTCAGGCAGGAATTGGAAAAAAGCTACAAACAAGGAGGCAACGTTGAGATAGACGCGTTTGTGAATTCACTCCCTGCACAAAAGCACGGTTTGTTTCTCATTCCGCACGGAACGATCCACTGTTCCGGCGTGAACAACCTCGTGCTCGAAATCAGCGCCACACCGTACATCTTCACGTTCAAAATGTATGACTGGCTCCGGATGAATCTTGACGGCAATCCTCGCACGCTGAATATCGGTCGGGCGTTTGACAATCTGGTCGTCAGCAGGCGGGGAGATGTCATAACAAAAGAGCATGTTTCCCTGCCGGCGGTTATTGCAGAAGGCTCTGATTGGAGGATTATCCACCTTCCCACGCATCCGCTGCATTTCTACGATGTTCATCGGCTCGAATTTGCCGGGACAATCGACGTATCCACCGAGGGCTCGGTACACGTGCTCAATCTCGTCGAGGGAAGCTCGATTGACGTGGAGACGAAGAACGGAATCAAGATGCCGGTGAATTATGCCGAGACATTTGTTGTGCCCGCAGCAGCCGGATCGTATCGTCTTATCAACGGTGGATCCGGAAAAGCGTTTGTTGTAAAAACATTTCTCAAACCTGACGCCCGGCCCTATGCCGTTCCGGAAGGGCCCGGTGAATTCGGACGATGACCATGAATGATTCAACACACGCATCCGGCTACTTGTCCTTCATAAGCGCTGTCGCAGCGCTTGGCGGATTTTTGTTCGGGTACGACACCGCGGTGATCTCTGGGGCGATTGGACCTCTGAGGACATTCTTCGGCCTGGATGCCGTCGAAATGGGCTGGGCGGCGGCAAGCGGATTACTCGGGTGTATTCTCGGGGCATCGGGTGCCGGTGTGGCGAGCGACAGGTTCGGGAGGAAAAAAATCCTTGTTCTATCGGCGGTCTTCTTTGCTGTCTCGGCGGTGTGGACCGCCTTCCCCGCCAATTTCACACAATTTGCGTTCGCGCGCATGATCGGAGGGATTGGTGTTGGGATCGCCTCGATGGTATCGCCGATGTATATCGCCGAAGTTGCCCCGGCGGGGATCCGTGGAAGACTTGTGTCGTATAACCAGTTCGGAATTGTGGTTGGAATTCTGATCGTGTATTTCGTGAACTATTATATCGCCGGG
>JBBDYD010000118.1:0-1703 GCA_040901865.1 Bacteroidota bacterium
GCTTTCATCCGCTTCCCCTTCTCTTCTTCTGAAAAGATCCAACCGACAAGTTTTCCCGGTTCGACCCTCTCAAAATCATTCCAATATTGCTTCGTCCTCTGAAACCGTGAAGAGGAATCCCCCGGGGGGATCTCCTTTGCCGCGTCTATGATCGTTTTGAACCTCCATTGCCAGCGCTCCACATTGGCCCGCCGCAGGTCCACCCATCCGTCATGAGCCCAGGCACCGATGGATTTCTCGGAAATCGGCAGTTCGTTCTCTCCTCGGGGAGCCGGAATCTTGATCTCCGGACCACGGAGCAGGGTTACACCGTCAGAAAGGAGAATGGGAATTCCAATCGAAATGATGCGCGAACGCAAATCGGCGTCGCGGCTTATAAGATTCTCCAGGGCAACACATACTTGCTTTGGGGGAACCTTTAGCACCGAGACCATTGAGCCGTAGGCCTTTTCAAACAAATGAGCTTCATAGAGAAGCTTCGACAGCCGCGGCGGGCCGAGGATCTCAAAAGCAACGCTCCTCGTACCGTGGTGTTCCTCGAGCCGCTTCATTTCTCTGATGGCGCTTTCGAAGAGGTACCCCGCTCTGTACGTGGGGTTCAAGGTTGCATTGTCCAACGCGTTAATGATATCGTGACCGGTGTTGCCGCCGCGAATTTCGTAAAGGACACTATCGGCGATTTCTTCCGGAGTCACGAATTCCATTTGCCCTGGAGTTGAAATGGCCTCAAACTCTCCGCGTGAGAATATTCCGTTCTCTCCGGTATCGATGAAGACAGAACGCAACGCTGCCCCCTGACGAACTTCACTCTGTTCTTCTTTGAGTTTGAGTGACCCCTTGAGGCGTATGCCACTTTCAGGCGGGCAATCGACCAACGTGATCGCCTTTCCCCGCTTCTTTATTTCTCCGAATCCAATGCGCTTCCAGGCGATTGCGGCTGCGGGCTTGATCTCTTTGGTGATCGGGGCGTCCGGCGTACGAGCCATGAGGAACAACAGAAGTGTGTGCGCCCCGGCAACGGCTGACTTGCTCAGGAGAACGCTTGACGGGCGTTCTTCGCTGTGTGTGTAGGGAATGTTCAAACCCATCCCGCCTGTACCGCTCGTGCCGATTTTGACATAAATCTTGGTGCCGACACGCTGCATGGAACGATAGAGAAGCTGAACATGCCGGATAAGTTGCGGGACATACTGTGTGGCCAAAAGTCGTTCGGTCGCTTCAATCAGTCCGCCCTCGCCGCCTGTTTTCATTTGGCGAATGATCTTCCGAACATCTCGTGAGGCCTGGAAGAGATCCTGATAGGCAATGGCCGTTGCAGAATTGATGGAGTCTACAACGATATCGGGTTTGTAGCGCGCAAGAACATGGTAAATTGTCGATCGCTCGATCACGTCCGATGATAATTCATCAAGCAGATCGTCGATATGCTTTTGCCGGGTAGCATCGTTCTTCAGAATCTCGTCGCGTGGCAGGTCCTTGAACTCATGGCGCGTGAAAATGTTTCCCCACCAGGGAACGAGTACGTTCTTTCCTGTTTTAGGGAATTCCTTGCGCAGGGCCTCGACCGCTTCCTTCGCTTCGCGCTCAAGCAACGAAGTGAGAATGATCCGTTTTGGTTGTTCCTGCATGAGGAGCCTGACAAACGCCGATCCTACAAGACCCCAGCCGCCGAGAACGAGAATTGTCCTGTTTTTGATTTCCAT
>JBBDYD010000118.1:1803-21846 GCA_040901865.1 Bacteroidota bacterium
ATCCTACAAGACCCCAGCCGCCGAGAACGAGAATTGTCCTGTTTTTGATTTCCATGGAGAACGAAAAAAGAATGTGAAGGATAGTGGTTCGACAAGCTCACCATCTTTTCTGTGGCTTTGTAATCACCCTGAGCTTGCCAAAAGGTGACGGTTCGATTGCTCGCGAGAGGCTTGCAGCTCACAATTCAGAGTGAAGAGCGAGCTTAAAAGATTAAAGCTTAAAGAGGGAAGCATTCTTTAACCAATGTACAATCAGTGAACAATCTGCGAAATCTGCAATCTGTGCCTCAATTTGCGTGAATCAATGAAAATCACTTGGGGACAACCGTATCATACCACGGTTTCTTCTCCCTCGAGCCCAGTTCGTCGATATGGACATGCTTCGTTTCCGTGTATTCCTTCAATCCATCTATCCCAAATTCCCGTCCGATTCCACTTTGCTTGTATCCGCCAAAGGGGGCCTTTTCACTGATGAGGTGCCATTCGTTGATCCAAACTGTCCCGGCTCGAAGCCGTCGGGCGATGGATTTCGCTCTTGTTGCATCCTTGGACCAGACGCCCCCGCCGAGGCCGTAGGTGGAATCGTTTGCGAGCGCAACGGCCTCATCGTCGGACTCATAGCGGAGAACAGAGAGAACAGGGCCAAAGATTTCCTCTTGCGCAATAACCATGGAGTTCTTTACATTGGTGAAAACAGTGGGTTGCACAAAGAATCCCTTTTCAAGCCCCGGATCGTGAGGTGCTCCGCCCCCAACTGCGACCGTTGCACCTTGCTTTTTGCCTTGTTCGATATAGCCGAGAACGCGCTCCTGTTGTTTTCTTGAAATCACGGGGCCCAAATCCGTCGCGAGGTCGGCAGGATCGCCAAGCCGGAGCTTCTTTGTTTTTGCCACAAGCTTTTCCACGAAAGAATCGTGGAGACCTGTGGGGAGGAACAAACGGCTCCCTGCTTCACAGCACTGTCCCTGATGATAGAAGATGGCATACATGGCTCCGTCCACAGCAAGGTCGACATCCGCATCATCGAGGACAATGTTGGCTGATTTTCCCCCGCACTCCAGCGTGATCTTTTTCAGATGCTCCGATCCCAACGCCATGACGCGTTTCCCAACGAGTGTTGAACCAGTGAAGGAAACCTTGTCAACCCCGGGGTGCTTCACGAGAGCTTCACCTGCCTCATTGCCGTAACCGGGCAGTATATTTACGACCCCCTTCGGGAATCCGATCTCGTGAATGATTCGGGCAAGTTCCATCGCCGTGCAGGGCGTGAGTTCCGAGGGCTTCAGAATGACACAGTTTCCTGCCGCCAGTGCGGGCCCAAGTTTCCATACGGCCATCTTGAGCGGAAAATTCCAGGGGATGATTGCGGCGACAACTCCGATTGGCTCATGCATGATAATGTTTTCGCTGAACCCCGGTTTACCGAGCCCCTCTACCGGTTGCGTAAGGTCCAATGCTGCGAGTTTCGAGAAGTAATTCATGCTGCGGGCTGAAAGAAATATGTCTTCTTTCGCCTTGCGAATCGTTGAACCGGAATCAGCGACCTCCAGAGATACCAGGTCCTTTGCGCGCTCGTTGATCTTGTCGGAAATTCCCTTGATCATGGCGGCCCGCTCCTGGCCGGACATTCTTGGCCATGGCCCGGTATCAAACGCCGCACGAGCCGCGGCCACAGCCTGTTCGACGTCCTGCTCCGTCGCACGGGAGATCGTTGCTATCCTCTCCTGGTTGAACGGGTTGATGGAGTCAAAGGTCTTTCCCGCCGCGGCGGGAAGAAACTCTCCATTGCTGTAGAGTTGGTACTCCCTCATTCAGACTTCTCCTTGGTCAAACCTCGGTGCTTTAGTTCAGAAGGAACGCCTTCATGAACTGCACGGTTGCGTAGAATTGATAATCTTGATTCTTCTTCTTGGAAAACCCATGGCCTTCGTCCGCGGCAGCGAGATACCAGACGGGGGTGTTGCGTTTCTTCATGGCGGCAACAATCTGCTCGGATTCGAATGCCGGTACGCGTGGATCGTTCTTGCCCTGGATGACAAAGAGTGGTTTGCCAAGCTTGTCCAGCTTGTTCATTGGTGCAATCCGTTCAAGGTATTCCCGCATCTTGGGGTCGCGTTCATCCCCGTATTCCGCTCGCCGTAAATCACGGCGGTAACTCTCCGTTCGTTCAAGGAACGTGACAAGGTTCGACATGCCCACCACATCCACCGCGCAACGGAATTTGTCGCCGTAGTGTGTCGCGACGGCAAGTGTGGCATGACCGCCGTAACTGCCGCCGGTGACCAGAATCCTGTCACCGTCGAGATCGGGCTGAGCCTTGATCCAATCGAGTAACGCCGCGAGGTCCTTGTAGGAATCTTCCCGCTTGAAACCATTGTCGAGCTTCAGAAAGGTCTTACCATATCCCGACGAACCGCGGATATTCGGGAAGATCATTACGATTCCCATTTCATTCAGAAAATAGTTGCTCCTCCCGAGGAACCCCGGCCTGGCTTGCCCCTCCGGCCCGCCGTGAATATTGACGATAACAGGCCTTTTGCCTGCGAAAGATCCGGGGGGACGATAGAGAAAGCCGGAAATCATCTTCCCGTCAAACGTCTTCCATTTGATCAGTTCCGCCTGCGGGAACAGTTCGGTGTTAAGGCCTCCAGTTTCGCTGAAGGTCCATCGGACCACAGTTCCGGTGCCGAGTTCGAGAGAGTAAGCATCCGTCGAGGCCCGGGCGGAACTCTGGTTGAAGCCAAGATGTCTGCCGGAAGAATGCCATTCGATTCCTGAAATCAGCCCGGTGGGGAGTTTCGGTGTGGGCAGTTCCTTTCCTGTTGCCGTATCAAGGAGTCGCAGCACACCCACGCCGTCTTCGTTCACAACAAAGGCAATGATTGTCCCGTCCGGAGAAACATCGAAATTATCGACGTCCCATTTGATGTGGTCGGTGAGAACCGTGTGTTTTTTAGTGTTCAGATCGATTACCGTAAGTCGCTGAAACTCGGAATCCCGATCTGTAGTGACGTAGAGTGACTTGCCGTCGTGACTGAATTCCGCTCCGCCGTAAGAAATCTGGACTTTGGGATCTTTGGGAGTGATGGGTGTTCTGAACCCCGTTTGTCCGTCAAGCAACCAGAGGTAGCTTTCGTTGACGGAAATGTACTCGCCAACAAGCAGTTGTTTTCCGTCGGGAGACCAGTCGGCTGGAAACCACCCGCCACCCTCGTTCTGTGCCAGGAGACGATTTGAGGATGGGTTGGACGGATCGATTACATAGATATCGACATCCTTGCCGTTGCGGCGAGTGGATGTATAGGCCATCTTGCTTCCATCACTGGCCCAGACGCCCAAACTGTTGCGGGATTTCCCGTCGGTGAGCAATGTGACAGTCCCGGTGCTGACATCGTAGCGAAAATTCTGGAACCACTCGCCCCCGCCGATATCTTTGCTGAAGACAAAGTAGTCGGGGTTTTTGGGATTGAACGAAGCACCAGCGACTCTTTCCGGAAAGAACGTAAGCTGTGTTCGGGCCCCGCCCGGCATTTTCACGTGATGAACCTGCGGGACATCAGCAAACCGTGTGCTGATGAGCATCTCATACCGTGTAGGGTGCCATGATGAGATGCCGGCGCTCCTGAATTCCGTATAGCGCCCGACCCCCTCTGCGACTGAAACCGGTATCGAAGGAATTCCGTCAATTGTGAGGTTTTCTCCGGGTTTGATTGTTTGTTCCTGTGCGCGGATTGCAGGCAACAGGACAAAGAAAAGAAGGATAACGGCTACCCGCTGCATAAGTCACCTTGAGTTTGATGGTGTCAATGAAGTATTTCTTTCACCAGTTGGTAAAATCGTTCTACCTCCCGCTGATAATCCTCTCCGGTTCCAGGGCCCTTAAACCCCCAATGGACATCCTTCACGCGGCCGGTCCGATCAATGAACAAGGTCGTCGGATAAGCAAAAAAATCCTCAAGTTGCGAACGCAAGGATTGTTCAACATTCTTCTCCTGAAGACTTCCCGCGTAGAGTAATGGAAAGGTGAGCCCATGTCTCTTCCTATAGATGGCAAGATTGTTCCGGCCGATGGCCGGGTCCTCCGTTACTTCAAACGACAGTCCAACGATTTCCAGACCTTCGGCGTTGAACTCGTCATAAAGCCGCTGAAGGAGAGGCGCTTCATCAAGACAATTATGGCACCAGGTTCCCATGATATCTATGATAAGGCCTTTCCCACGAAACCTGTCATCGGTATACCGAACTGTATCTCCGTCAATCGTTAGTCCTTCAAACCGGAACGGCTTTCGCGGGTCTTTCATTCTCGTTCGGCGCTTGTCGAGCTGTTTTTTTTCCGCTCCGGGCTGCGGTACGAGGGTAAACACTTCCGGCGGAAATTGGCGGGCATAATACTTGCCTTTCCAGGAGCCCTCTTCAAAATACAACTCAATGAGGTTTGCCTGCCAGCCGATGAATCGGCCAAGCCAGGCAGAGTCTCCCCGTTGTACTCCGGCCATCAGACCATGATCGCCGCTCGGGTCGATAAATGTTCCAAAGACCGAATCCCCGCGGGTCCAGAATTTAGCAGAGGAGGTGCTGTCAATACCGTCAGGATCGTGGTAATAAACACGAAAACTTCCCGTGAGACGAATAGCAGTTGATGGAAAAGATTCCTGAGTCTGACGTTCTTGCCGCTCTCCGGGCCTTACGCTAAACGGCAACAACAGAGTATCCTTTCGATACCGAAAAAAACTGCCCGCCCATTGTTTTCCATCCCAAACTCCCCTGAGGGCTGCCTGATATTCAGCGATGAGTACGATGATAGAATCACCCACAACCTGGATCTCAGGGATGGGAGTATGCTCATCACCAACAATAAATGATCCGCTCGGGGGTCGGGATGCAAGGTGCATGGACATGCGGATGGGAAGTTGCTTTTGGTCAGCGAGCGTCATGGTGCCTGTCCATATCGAATCTTCGGGAACAGGTGTGCGGCATCCGACAGCCGGGAGGAGAAGGAGAAAGAACAAGTGCCGTGCAGTCATAACAACTTCAGAAGTAACCGGGGTGTTTTGAAGTTCCAAATGCCGAAAAGAAGAGGATTCCAAGGAGGAGAACAGATTGCACCAGGGAGAACCATCGCATCTGGGTGTTGAGATCGTTCAACTGTTTTGTATTGGAATCGTTGACTCCGCCTTCAATCATTTCCTGCACCACCTTCATGCGTTTCCTGCTCATGATGGGTCCGAAGATCAATCCGTTGACCAGCATAACGCCGAACAACACAACTTTGATGACGAGCCACCCCTCCTCATACCATGCGACTGAAGTCCCGTAATACAAATTGTAGATATTGCCGATGCCGGAAACGAGCAGAAGAAGCGCCGTAAACGGAGAGAGGAAAACGAAGACCCGTGAGATACCTCCGACATAGAGCTTTAGTGAGAGGTCGGTCTCGTTCATGAACCGGTTGTTGAGAATCCATCCCGTTACCACCATGGCAGAAACGAGTGAAAACCCAACAAGATGGAGTAGGAAAACAAAAGATCCTGACATTGTCTGCAAGAGGGAGAAAAGGATGAGAAAAGATAACAAAATGAGTACAAAAAGGACAGAAAAGCGTAGTCAGTTTCGAAACAAAAGCCTCGTACACAGAGACATGCCGCCCGACGGTGATTGCACGATGATCGGTCAGGCGGGGAGAACTGCTTTTTCTGTGGAACTCTCTTCCCTTTTCTTTGTGGAACTCTGTGAAATAATAATGCTATTCTTCGCGGATGGTGTCTCCGGTTTTGATGCCGGATCCATCGAGCACCTTTGCTTTTGCGGCCTTTCCTTTTAGCATGTCTTCGGTGACCTTGACGCGACCGACCTTCGTTTCTTCGCTCCCCAGGGAAAGCCCCGTATCGGGATCCTTGATTTCCTCTCCCTCACGATAGATCGTAAACTCCATGCCGGTTTTTACGTTCCCTTCGGATCCGGGTTTCATGAGAATCGTTCCGTCAGGATTTACTCTGAGAACCTTGCCGGACCAGGGTATTTTTGCCATGTTTTCAGTAATCAGCTCGATGCATCCGTCGACGGCTTGACGCGTGGCCTTGCCGATGTCGGTGTCATCCCACGATGTGGAATTGCCAAAGTCAATTGCTTCATACCGTACACTGACGCCTGTGCTTGATTCCTCGCCCTCTTCCTTTTCCGCCGCCAGAATTTCACCGGTCGTCACACTCACGAGTCGTATGTCGACTACTGCTCTGGCTTTCTTTGTGGTGAGGCTTCCCCCAAAGAGTGGGACGTTGCCTCCCACGTTGCTCTGCTTGGTGCCGAATTCCGAAACACTGCCAATGACAAACAACTCCACGCCCAGGAGCTTGCCGACCTTGGCGGCGGTCTCCGGCGTTACCATGGAAGAATTACTGAACTTCTGTTCCTGAATGATTTTTTCCATTTCTTCGCGTTCCAATACCATAAATTTGCCGGATTTCACAAGAGCGGTCACGAGCATATCGGCGACGCCATCTCCTATATGGTTCCATCCGGATCCGCTACGATCCTGAAACCGGGCCACGGCAATCCGTTTCCTTAGCTGTGCCTCCACGCCGGATATCGAAAATGTGAACACAAGGGCGAGAATGAAAACAATTCGAATCTTCATAGGATTGTCCTCCCGTAGGGTTGTTGTCGTGAATCCGCCATGCGAGGCAGAAGCGAGTCCAAGTTGATGCAAATATCAGTCAGAAGCAAGGGCACCTGACCATTCGTTTTCATGGCGGGAATCTGCTTGCTCCTGCGAACACTGCGCCCTATATTTTCAGAATCTGAGAATTGTGAGGAGAAAGAGATTTGAGAACGCTTGTCGGATTTGCCGGTTTTTTGTATCTGTTGGCAACCCCCGCCGTCTCGCAAACGACCATTCCCTATGGAGCGTCCGACCTCAGGATTGCCCTCGACCGCTTGAAAGTTCTTGGCTCTGCCCTGTATGTCGCCGCACATCCTGACGACGAAAATACTTCCGTAATTTCCTCGCTCTCCAAAGGGCGATTGGTGAGAACGGCCTATCTCTCAATGACCCGCGGCGAAGGCGGGCAAAACCTCATCGGATCGGAACAGGGAGAACTCCTGGGCATTCTCAGAACTCAGGAACTCCTTGAAGCGCGGGCCATAGACGGAGGAAGTCAGTTCTTCACGAGAGCAATCGATTTCGGGTATTCAAAAACTTCGGAAGAGACCATCCGCATCTGGGAGCGCGAACGCATTGTTGGCGATATTGTCTGGGTCATTCGGACGTTCCGCCCGGATATCATCATGACTCGTTTCTCGGATACCCTGGGGACCCATGGCAACCACACGGGTTCTGCCATTCTGACGAAAGAGGCCTTTGAAGCCGCGGGTGACCCGACAAAATTTCCAGAACAGCTGAGGTTCGTTCGGCCGTTCAGGCCCAAACGACTCATGTTTAACGTTTTTCGTTTTGGCTCATCTGGTATGGATCCCAGCCCGAGGGCAGTTGGTTTGGACGTGGGCGCATACAATCCGATTCTTGGGCAATCGTATACCGAGATTGCGGGGAGAAGCCGCAGCATGCACAAAAGCCAGGGCTTCGGTGCGGCGGAAAACCGCGGTTCAAGCGTTCAGTATTTTGAACCGACGGCAGGTGTGGCGGCAGAACAGGATTTGTTTGATGGGGTCGATCTTGGCTGGTCCAGGATATCGGGGGGTGAATCTGTGGGGAGGATTATCGATGAGGCCCGGGAATCGTTTGATAGTGACAATCCCGAGAGGATCATTCCTCTGTTGCTCAAAGCATATGAGGCGGTTAAGAAATTAAGCGGCGATCCCTGGATTGAAGTCAAACGGAGTGAAATCCGAAATGTGATCCTTGGTTGTGCCGGAGTCTCGATTGAGGCCACCGCGTCCGACTATTCTGGTTCGCCCGGACAATTTGTGCCCGTGACGACGACCGTGATCAATAGGTCAGCCGAGAGGATCACGTTTCGATCTGTTCGATACCCGTTTAGCAAACAGGATTCGTCTGTTGCGACCTCTCTGACAAACAACAAGCCGGTTCGCGTCAACTCCACACTGGAATTACCTGCCGATCTGAATTATTCACAACCGTACTGGCTTGCCAGGAAACCAACCAGTGGTTCGTATGATGTGGATGACAAAGGGCTTGTGGGCCAACCGGAAAACAAACCGTTGATGGTTTCTGTTGCCCTGGAAATCGGTGGCCAGCGTTTCGAAGTGGATGTGCCCCTCCGGTACAAATGGGTCGATCCTGTTCAGGGTGAACTCACACGAGTGTTCGTTATTGTTCCACCAGTTTCGGTCAGACTGACTGAGCCCGTCTATGTGGTGGCCGGAAACGGGAAAAAGCCGGTCCGCGTTCTCCTTGCTGCAGCCGGCGCTGCCCGCAAGGGAACGGTACGGCTTGAAGCGCCGCCGGGATGGTCCGTTCTCCCTGCCCGGCATTCATTTGACTTGAAAGCAAAAAAAGATGAGCTGTCGGCGGATTTTCTAATAAGTCCGGAAGGAATGTCCGCCGTGAACGGAACGATCCACGCAATCGTTGAAAGCGAAGGTGTGTCGGATTCGCGGGGCATAGTGACAATTCAATACCCACATATTTCTCCTCAGGTGATGTTTCCTGAAGCTTCGGCAAAACTCGTCAGAATCCAAATGTCAAAACCCTCTGGGAACATCGGTTACATCGCTGGATCGGGGGACGGGATACCGGCTGCCCTGATGCAGTTGGGGTATACGGTGAAACTTCTGACTGACGATGATTTGGAGGCGGCAGATCTGCGTGGCTTTGATGCAATCGTGGCGGGAGTTCGGGCATACAACACCAGGCCCAGGCTCAAAGCACAACAGCAGAGAATCATGGAGTATGTCCGTGAGGGTGGACGGTACGTTGTGCACTATGTTACGCGTCAACGATCCGAAGCGGAAAACCTCGGCCCTTATCCGTTCAACGTTTCAAGGGATCGCGTCACCGTAGAAGATGCTCCGGTGGAGTTTTTGAACGCGGCTCATCCGATTCTCAATACCCCGAACAGAATTACGAAGGTGGATTTTGAGGGATGGGTGCAGGAGCGTGGGCTCTATTTTGCAGACGGATGGGATGCCCGGTATGAGGCAATCCTTGCCAGTCAGGATCCCGGCGAATCGACGAAGAGAGGCGGGCTTCTCTTTGCACGGTACGGAAAGGGTGTGTTTATCTACAATGGATATTCGTTGTTCCGCCAACTGCCGTCCGGCGTTCCGGGAGCGTATAAACTGCTGGTCAATCTAATCTCCCGAAACTGAAATGGACGAGAAGAAGGTTGATCAAAGTTCGGAGTCACCTTTGGAGCAGGAACCGCCTCCGTTACTTTCCACATGGCCGCGCCTGTACGCCGCAGTCCTTGGTTCGCTGATCCTCTACATTCTCCTGATGCTGATTTTCATGAAGGTGTTCACGTGAGGCCGGCTGATTGGGTCGTTCTGGGTCTTACGCTTGCCTCGATTGTCCTCTACGGAATGTACAAGGGGCGAGGGAGTAAAGACATTCGCGGGTATCTCCTCGCGGACCGACAGATGCGTTGGTACACAGTGGCGCTTTCCATCATGGCAACGCAGGCGAGCGCTATTACTTTTACGTCAACCCCCGGCCAGGCTTTTGTGGACGGAATGAGGTTCGTCCAGTTCTACTTCGGTTTGCCGATCGCAATGGTGATTCTCTCTGTCACCGCCGTTCCCATTTTCCATCGGTTAAACGTCTTCACGGCCTACGAATACCTCGAACATCGTTTCGATATTAAAACGAGAAGCCTGGTCAGTCTCATTTTCCTCACATCCCGCGGTCTTGCTGCCGGAATGACCATTTATGCCCCGTCCCTCGTTCTTTCGGTCATGCTCGGATTCGATATCAGGATTACTTCGACGGTGATTGGCGGGCTGATTATCCTCTACACCACGACAGGGGGAGTGAAAGCTGTCAATTGGACGGATGTTCAGCAAATGCTGATCATCATGTCCGGAATGGTCCTCGCGTTTATCATGACCATCGTCCTTCTTCCCCGGGAGGTCTCGTTCGTCGATGCACTTCATGTTGCGGGTGAATTGGGGAAGCTCAATGTTATTGATTTCTCATTCGACCTTTCCAATCGGTACAATTTCTGGTCGGGCCTCATTGGCGGAACGTTTGTCGCTCTTGCATATTTCGGAACTGACCAGTCTCAAGTGCAAAGATACCTCACAGGAAAATCCATTGCCCAAAGCCGGCTCGGTCTGTTGTTCAACGCGGTGGCAAAAGTGCCCATGCAGTTCTTTATTCTGTTAATTGGCGTAATGGTATTTGTGTTCTACCAGTTCCACGCTCCGCCGCTTTTTTTTAATCCCGTGGAAACGCAGAGAATCAAAACCAGCCGGTTTGCAGAGGACTACGGCCGACTGGAAGCAGAATACCGGGATCATGTCTCGGAAAAATCAGTTGTTTTGCGACAGTACCTTGAAATCCGCGAGAATGGAAGCGATGCAGATCGTGCCAGAATAACAAGCGACCTCCTGGCGGCACAGGGAGAATCCAGCCGGTTCAGGAAATCGGCTGAGGAACTTGTAGCCGCCAACAATGGAAACACCACCGACACGAACTATCTCTTCCTCACGTTTGTCATGCAGTATCTTCCTGTCGGATTGGTGGGCCTGATCTTTGCGTGTATATTCGCGGCATCGATGTCATCAACCTCGGGTGAACTGAGCGCTCTTGCCACGACCTCCGTTGTCGACATTTATAAGAGGCACGTGCGCGGGGATGCGGACCAGCGGCATTATCTTGTCGTTTCGCGCATAGCGATGGCGTCGTGGGGCGTTTATGGAATTCTGTTCGCCCAATATGCAAGCGGACTCGGTTCGTTGGTGGAGGCAGTGAATATTCTGGGTTCCCTGTTCTACGGAACAATGTTGGGGGTTTTCCTGCTCGCGTTCTATGTGAAGTTCGTAACCGGAACGCCTGTATTTATTGGGGCGATTGTGAGTGAAGTCGTGGTGATCTCCCTGTTCCTGCTTGAACGGGCAGGGTTGGTCTCGGTTGCATGGCTCTGGTATCCCGTGATCGGCTGTTCCGTCGTTGTTCTGACGGCTCTTGTGATTCAAGTGTTTGGATCCCCCAAAGGAACAGGTTCTAACGATGCGTAAAAAAATCGACCGAATGCGAGCGAGGTTGTCTCCGTTCTCCACTTCGCTCAAGAATATTCCCGATTATCGGCACACGGACTTTGGTCTCATCGTGAGCACAACAGTCCTGGGTATGGTCGTGGGGTTGGCAATCTATATCTTCCATGCTGGTGTTTCTCTTTCAGAGAGTTTTTTCAGCCGATTTTTCGTTGCGGCAGAGTCGAATCCTCTGTCATTCCTCCGATTTTTGTTTTTCCCCCTCATTACTGCATTCGGGGGACTGATTGTTGGAATTGTGAATGAGATGCTGTTTAAGGGAATGCGGGAAGACAACCTGGCCTCTGTACATAAGGCAATCAACGAGGAAGGTGGTGTTATGAGTGTGCGTGTTTCTCTCAGGGCCATTCTCACCGCAGCGCTGTCCATTGGGTCTGGGGGCGGAGCAGGCCGCGAAGCTCCTACAGTGGTGCTTGGTGCATCGATCGGCTCGACTCTTGGGAGGATCTTCCGTTTGAAGCCAGATCAACTTCGGGTGCTGTGCGGCGCCGGAGCTGCCGCGGCCATCAGCGGAATTTTCAATGCACCGTTGGCGGGTGTGGTGTTCGCCATCGAAGCCGTCGTAGGCAAGCTCACCGTTCAGTCGTTTATCCCGCTGGTCATTTCTTCAGTAATGGCGACGGCAACGTCGAGGCTATTTCTTGGAGACCGTCCGATTCTGATAACTCCGGGGCTCCTCAGCATCACTCTGGAAGATTACGCCTTCCTGGCGGTTGCAGGGATGGCGAGCGGGGGAGTGGCGATCTACTTCCTGAAGGTGTACTCGTGGGGCTTTAAAAAGGTGAACATGACCCTCAAGCCCGTCACCCCGTACCTTCGCCCGGCAATCGGCGGACTGGGTGCGGGATTCCTTGTTGCATTGCTCCCAACAATGCTCGAAACAACCTACGAACCTGTGAATCTTGCGATTCTGGGGCGCGGGGCTCTCCTCGTTGCCGTTTTGACGGTGCTCTTGAAACCATTATCGACAGCGTTGACCTTGGGGAGCGGGGGAGCGGGAGGAACGTTTGCGCCTTCGCTGAAGGTGGGAGCGATGTTCGGATTTGCATTCGGCTACGTTTTGCAGATGGTATTCCCCGGGACATCGCCGGGCTTATATGCACTTGTTTGCTGTTCAGCGGTTCTGGCCGGATGTTACAGGATGCCTCTCGCGGGCGGCCTGCTTATTTTTGAGATCAGCCGAAACTACGGATTGATCCTTCCGTTGATGTTCGCATCGGTATTTGCCACGTTCATCGTGCATCGATCTGGGATCAGAACCTTCAATCCTTCCGTCACAGACACAAGCCGCTGAAAATAGAAAAGGCGGCCCGAAAGCCGCCTCTTGTCCTACTCTTTACCCTTTACCCTTCACCCTTTACTCTTCACCCTTCACTATCTTTTCTTCCAGCTGGCCAGGAGTTTTTCAAAATCGGCCACTTGTTGCTGCTGAAAACCGGGCAACGATTTGATGTCGCGCGCCCTGATCAGTTTCATTGCTTCCTCGCCTGTCCGGACGGCTTCTTTCTTATTTCCCTCGAGGTGAAGAAACTCAGCCTTGGTTCTGAGATTAAAGAAATTTTTATCGAGGGCAAGCGAACGATCAACCCATCCGTGCGCTTCTTTGAGAAACATGTTATTGTCCAGGGCAAATCGGGCGGCATTGTGAAGTAGTCCGGAAGAGCCGACGGAGCCCTGAAGGAGCGGAAGTAGATTGAACTCGATCTTGAACGGCACCCTCATCTTTTCCCAGGCCACGACAACCGTAGCCGAAACAGGGGTGAGGTCGGTGAAGCTGTAGGACAGCCACTCCTCGTGCGGACCGCTTTGAGGCGTCACGGGAAAGCGAAGCGTGTCATGCTCTGGTTCGTAAACGGTTCCCCAATTCTTGACTTCAGAATTGAAAATAACCGTCCATTCTTTCTCGTTGGGGACAATCAAGAACCGGTACGTACCCGCTCTCAGCCGTTTTCCTGCGATGGTCACATCGTTGCTGAATGTAAAAAGAGTCGGTTCATTCGCTCCTGCTCGCCATACTTCGCCGTACTCGAGAAGAGCCCCTGAGCCCTTTGTTCCCCAAATCACGCGGCCCTTGACTCCAGGCCGGTGGTAATAAATCGCGGCTTCGCTAAGTCCGATTGCCTGGGCAACCGTTGCACCCTGACTGATCCTCGGCAATCTGAGATCCGGGAGTGAGGGTGCTTGAGGTGACTGGGCGTGTACAACACCGGTCACGGCAAAAATGCACATTATGACAAACATTCGCTTCATGGCGCCTCCTTTGTGGATGGTTACTTTGGTAATCCCTTTTTGGCGACGGTTTCCATCACTTCGCAAAACCGGTCGAGTTCCTTCAGGGTTGTGTAAATGTTCGGCGTAATACGAAGTCCCTTGAATTCTTCGTGAATAATCGGAACAGTGAAGATCTTGTGCTGATTCATGAGATGCGCGGCGAGCTGTTGCGGATCAATGCCGACAAGCTCCACGTTCGCAATGCCGCACGATTGGTTTGGCTCGAAGGAAGTGTGAAACCGTACATTCGGAAGGCTCTTCAGCTTGTTCATCCAGTACCGCGAAAGGTAACGAAGGCGTTCCTCCTTCCGCTTTGGTCCGATGCCCTGGTGAAACAGAATGGCTTCCCCTATGGCCAGGCGCATTGCGGCGGAATGAGTTCCAATCTCCTCGAATTTTCTAATATCGCCGGCCTGTGTTTTTTCTGCCGCCATCAAAGGCCAGATCTTTTCGATTTTGTCTTTCTTGACAAACAGGAGCCCGGTCCCTTTCGGAGCATAAAGCCATTTGTGGAGGCTGGTCCCATAGTAATCGCACTGGATGTCCTTTTGCACGAAATCAAAATGCGCGAACGAATGGGCGCCATCCACAATAACCTCAATTCCCTTTGACTTGGCGATGTCGCAAACGGCTTTGACGGGAGTGATCTGCCCTGTGATATTAATGACGTGCGACATGAGAATGACTTTTGTTCTGGAAGTGATCCCTTTTTCAAATTCTGTCGCAATCTGGTCAAGATTCTTGGGTGCCAGTGGCACTTTCACCATCTTGAGTACGAGCCCTTCACGTAATCCGCGCTGCCTCAGAGTCGTGAGCATCCGCGGGTAGTCCTGTGTCGTCGTAAGGATCTCATCTCCGGATTTCAAATCCATTCCCATTAAGAGGATTTCGAGAGACTCCGATGCATTGCGTGTTATGGCGATCTCTTCACGGTCACATCCGAAAACAGAGGCGAGTCCGCTTCGGACGGTTTCCGACTGCGGCTCGAGGATTTGCCACATGGTATAGGCCGTTATGTCTTCCTGCTGCCAGGTATACCGCACGAATGCTTCTGTCACGATCCGGGGAGAAGGGGAGACCCCGCCGTTGTTCAGATTTGTGATCCCCCGGGTCACGGTAAAGGCCTGCTGGATTTCAAACCAGAAATCCTCATCCATGGCTGCCGCTTCGGGTGAGAGATGCGCAACACGAGCCGAGGCTGCATGGAGGTCGCTAAGGAGTGAAGCGACCGTCGCTGAGGTCAGGCTTGCAAGACCAAGGCCCTTTCCTGCTGAAGAAAGAAAGCGCCGGCGATTCATGGATGCTTCATCAATAGCAAACAAGGGTTCCATACTGTCTCCTAGGGTTTTGAAATAATTTCTCGTTCCGTTGCAACCCCGGATGTCCCGGGGGTGTTGATGGCTCCTCCCAGTTTCTTTGCTTCTTGAACAATGGCCCTGACATCTGAGAGGAGTTTTTTGGCATCAAATACGATTCCGTCTTTCACGGTGTATTTCACGCCGCCAACACGGATAGGTTCATTTGCCGCATTGAGTTTCAAGGCACCAGTCCCGTACAGCACCTTGAGATTTTGCAATGGATTCTCTTCAACGATGACAAAATCAGCCAGCTTGCCAACCTCGACACTTCCGATTTCCTTTTCCATCCCCAACGCCTGGGCTCCGTACAGCGTCGCAGATCGGATGACCTCGAGCGGGTGAAATCCTGCCTCACGCAACAATTCGAGCTCCCTGATATACCCGAAGCCGTAGATCTTGTAGATGTACCCGGCATCTGATCCCGTGGTGACCCTGCCCCCGCGGTTCTTGTATTCATTCACAAATGTCATCCAGAGCCGGTAGTTCTCTTTCCAGGCAACCTCGTCTTCCGTCGACCAGTAGAACCAGTACGATCCGTGTGCATCGCGGTTCGGCTTAAAGTATTCCCAGAGCGAGGGAAGGGTGTACGCGTCGTGCCACTCCGCCCTGTACTCTTTCATAAGGTCCCGGCTGGCTTCATAGATCGTAAATGTCGGGTTGATCGTGAAATCGAGCCGGATCAGCTCGTCCATGACCTCGTTCCATTTCTGGCTGTACGGTGGTGCAGCCTGCTTCCATAAACGGCCCGCCTCCCCGAATCGGTGTTGCTCGTCGTTATAATTGTAGTCGACGGGGTAGTCTTGAACCGTCTGTGTTGTGAACAAGGCTTCCGGTAATCCGTACCAGTGTTCCATCGTTGTCAGACCGGCGCGGGCTGTATGAAGCACGTTCATTCTGGCAACACCTAATTGGGCGTGATGGCATGCACAGCGTAACCCTTGTTTCTTCGCTTCGTCAAGGGCGGCAGTGAAAATATCGGGTCTGGCTCCGAAAAACTTGATTCCTTCGGCGCCTTTGCCTGCAATTTCCCGTACCCATGCTCGTGCCTGATCAGGTGAGGATATTCCGCCCCGGCTTCCTGATCCGAATCCCACGTATGCCTTGATACGCGGTGCTGTAATCTCGTTGCGCTCACTCTTCAGCTTGTGTTCCAGCGTCCAGTCGAGGCCGTTGCCACTCCCGGGATCACGGACCGTGGTGATGCCGTGCCCCATCCAGAGTTTGAGCACGTATTCCGCAGGGGTTCCTTGTGCAACGCCTCCGATATGTCCATGCATATCGACAAATCCCGGGAGCATATACATCCCTTCGCATTGAAGCTCCTTATCTCCCTGTTCTGCTTTCGGGCGTCGCTCGGGGTCAATAGGCAGTCCTGGAACGCCGACTCCCCGAATGCTGACGATCCGGTTCTTTTCAACGACGATATCCATCGGTCCGACCGGCGGAGCCCCTGTTCCATCGATCAACGTCACTCCGCGAATAATCAGTCTTTGAAAAGGGCCCTCACCTTCTCCCCGCGGCGGCGCTTTGGGGACAGAACGGCGTTGGGCTTGTGCAAACAGGGAAGCAGTTCCAAGCAGACTAATCACAAGGAAAGAAAGAATGGCTGTTTTCATGTGAAAAAATTCCCGGGGATGGATGACGAAGTCATGTATGATGAGTTTTTTTCCAGTCAGGTGCAAGCATGGAGTAAACGATGAGATCGACGTAGTGATCGTACAACCATTCACAATCGCGAAGGACTGCTTCTTTCGTGAACCCCAGCCGCTCCGGAATCGCCCGGCTCTTCAGATTTTCAGTTGCACAGCGGATTTCGATTCGATGAAGACCTAACAGCGTGAATCCGTGATCGAGAAGCGCCCGGCACGATTCTGTCATGATGCCCTTCCCCTGGAAATCGGCGGAGAGCCAGTATCCGATCATCGTGGCTCGGTTGGGCCAATCAATCCTGTGCAAACTGATGACCCCGCAGAGCTCATTCTGATACCAAATGCCAAGCGAGAGCGATTCTTTGCGCTCAGAGTGTGTGCGGACAGTTCTAATGAACTGAATGCTGTCATGAACGCTTCGTTGCGTGTCCAGCCAGGGAAGCCATTCACGAAGATAGGATCGGTTTGCTGCGAGAAGCTCAAAGAGGCGCGGCGCATGATCCTCTGAAAGATCGCGGAGTTGAAGTTCAGATGTGGGAGAGAGGAGCATTCGAATATTCGGCCGCCCTCGCGATGCGGCCGAGGATAGCGGCTATTCGAGGATCATCAGTTTCAAAGATGAAGGATTGGCGGGACTTCTGAAGACGCGCTGCCGGGTTGCCTGGAAATCCGTTTCGCGGGCGCGATAGATATCAAGAAACTTTCCCGGGTTTCGGTCAACCAGAGGAAACCATGAACTCTGGATCTGCACCATGATCCGATGCCCCTTCTTGAACGTATGAAATGCATCTTCAAGAACAAAGGAAATTTTGGTCAGCGAATCTGGAAGGAACGACTCGGGATTGGAGAGGCCGTTCCTGAATTTGCCCCGCAGGACATCGCCGCGGACGAGCATTTGATATCCACCCAATTTGATGTTACCAGGGCTTGGTGTGTCATCGGGAAACACATCGATAACTTTCACGATCCAGTCGCAATCAGATCCCGAGGTGGAGGCCAACAGGTTTGCCGTGATGGGCCCTGCGAGAGTCACATCCTTGACGAGAGGGGGTGTTTGATAGACGAGAACATCCGGCCGGCGCGATGCAAAGCGCTGATCCTCGAGCATATAAGCGGCATTATACCAGGGAGCTATTTCATTGGTATAGGGAACAGGTCTCCGCGGATCGTTGACGTACTCGTCGAATTCAGTACTACTCCTGGACGGTGCCTCGAAGGATAATCCTCCGCTCTCAAGGAGGTAAAGGTTTTTCGACTGCGCCTTCTTCGGAGGCCACGAGTCAAAACGCCTCCATCGATTGCTGCCGGTCTCAAAAACCGTTGCTTCAGCGAGCTCCGGCTTATCTTTGCCGCGAAGGTGATGCTCAAAGAAAGGAAGTTCAAGACTGTCTGCAAAAAAATCCGAAAGGTTCGATCCGAATTTGATTGCCCCAAGGGAATCCACGTTATTGGCGGACCACCAGCCGTGGGCCCACGGTCCCATGACGAGCATGTTTTCGTGACGTTTGTTCTTCTGCTCGATGGCCTTGTACAAATTCAGTGCGCCATAAAGGTTCTCAGCGTCAAACCATCCGCCCACGACGAGCGTCGATGGCGTCAGATTTCTGACGTGCGGGAAAACATCACGGGCTTCCCAGAACGAATCCCATTTACCGTGCTTCAAAATGTCGTTCCAGAAGGCAACGCTGTCATGCATGTATTTCTCGTTTGCATTGCTTGCCGTTCCGAGGTTCATATAGAACTGATATCCGTCCGGCGTCCCTGGATGAAAAGTCCGCCCGTCGGTCGTGGTTGGCTCCTTTCGGGGCCAGCCGAAACGGACATAGAAGTCGAATGCATGGGAAATGAGGAAAGCGCCGTTATGGAAGAAATCATCTCCTGCCATCCATTTTGAGACCGGAGCTTGTGGTGATGTTGCCTTCACTGCCGGGTGAGCGTCGATCGTTGCCATTGTTGAGTAAAAGCCGGGATAAGAGATCCCCTTGATACCGACACGGCCGTTATTGTTCGGAATGTTCTTCAAAAGCCAATCAATCGTATCATACGTGTCGCTGGTCTCGTCGACGTCTTTGTTGCTCTTCTTGTTCGGAATGTAAGGCCGGACATTGACAAACTCTCCTTCGGACATGTTCCGTCCGCGCACATCCTGATAGATCATGATATAACCGCGCTGGAAGTACTTTCGCTGGAGGTTCGACGTCAGTTTGAGATACGCATCGGGGCCGTACGGACCCACGCTGTAGGGAGTACGTGTAATCATGATGGGATGCGGCTCCGACACGTCCTTCGGGACATAAGCAATCGTAAAAAGCTTCGCCCCGTCCCGCATTGCAACGCGATACTCATGCTTGGTGTAATTCAGGCGGATGAACAACGAGTCCTGACTCAGGCCGAATGTTGGTAGGAGAAGCAGGAGAGCGAGGGATGTGAATACTGGCTTCATGCGGTCCTCATCGTTAGTCAACAACGAGCAATTTCAGGAACGAAGCATTCGCTCCGGATGTGTACACGCGTTGAGTCGTCGAGCGGAAATCTGATTCATTGGCTTTGTTGATATCGACAAACGTGCCGGGATTTCTGTCGACAAGAGGGAACCAGGTACTTTGTACCTGCACCATAATGCGATGTCCCTTTTTGAAACGGTGAAGTTTGTCCGGGATGGTATAGACAATCTTGGTGATCTCCCCGGGTTTGAGCGGTTCAGGATGTTCCAGGCCGTTGCGAAACTTTCCCCGCATCACCTCGGCGCCGATCAGCATCTGAAAATGACCCATCTTCACACCCGCCGGGTTGGGTTTCGGATCGGGGGCGTCGCCGGGAAATACATCGATCAACTTGACGATCCAGTCGCAATCCGTTCCCGTCGATGTTGTGTAGAGATTCACTTCAGGTGGGCCGGCAATGGTGACGTCTTCTGACAATTCCGAGGATTCATAAACCAGAACATCGGGACGGCTGGAAGCAAACCGTTGATCTTCCATCATGAACAAATGACCCATCCTGGTTGTCGTAGTTGCCGTAAAGGGAACCGGCTTCATTGGATCACTGACATACTCGCTATAAGGTTTACCAGATCCCGCGGGAGCGGAAAAAGAGAGGTTCCCATTTGAATGAAAATAGAGCTGTCTTGTCTTTGCCTCCTTCGGGGGCCAGGCAGAAAAGGATCTCCATTCGTTCCCGCCGGTCATATATGCCCATGTCTCCGGTAAACCTGTCTTGCCGTCACCCTTCAGATGAGCCGTGAAGAACTTCAGCTCGATATTCTCGCGATACCAAAGGCTGGTTTTCGATCCGAAGTGTGCGTACCCGAGCGTGTCTCCGTCCATCCGGGCCCATCCACCATGAAGCCACGGTCCCCACACCAGCATGTTTGAAGAGCCGGGGTTTTTTGTTTCAATAGCCCGGTAAATGTTTACGGCACCCCATGGATCTTCAGAATCGAACCACCCGCCAACAGTCATCACGGCGGGTTTGACATTGTTCATATGCCGCGGAACATTTCGCGATTTCCAGTATTCATCATAGGTTCCGTGCTCCATGAATTCAGTCCAGGCGGGCACTTCTCCTTTGAA
>JBBDYD010000118.1:21946-25260 GCA_040901865.1 Bacteroidota bacterium
GTTCTTGATTAACCACTCGATGGTGTCATACGTGTCCGTCGAATGGTCAACGGGCTTGGTACCGTTTTCCTCCGGCCTGATCGGGGCATGATATTCGTATTTCCCCTCTGACATGAACTTGCCTCGAATATCCTGATGCACGAAAATATATCCCTGTCGATCAAACAATTTGGAGGGCCCGAGGGTTGTGCGGTATTTGTCAACTCCGTACGGAGCGACGCTGTAGGGTGTTCGAACAAACATGATAGGGTAGAAGCGGGTGGTGTCGAGAGGAACATACACGGAGGTAAAAAGGCGGACTCCGTCGCGCATGGGGACCATGTGCTCGGATTTCCGATAATGCTTCTTGAGATCAAAGTCGGATTGCGCCTGACTGAACGTACCGACAACGAGGACAAGTGAAAGTGAACGATAAAGCGCCTGCATTCTCATCTCCGGTCTTTAATTGGAGGATCTTGAGTTATTCAACGTTGCTTCCCGAATTGCCTTGAATTCCGTCCCGGGCTTCCAGGATGGCCAGGTTTTATCGGTTGCAACGCGGTACCCGACGCGGAACAGCAAACGGAAATCCTCCACGGCCCCCGCAAGGTCCCAATCGGCCTTGATTTCATCCGAGGGTTTGTGATAATCATTGGTCAGGTATGCTTCGCGCTTTTGCTCACCATACCCCTCGGGCTTTCCAATGAAGTCGATCCCCGCGTCGGTGTACAGGGCAGGGATTCCTTTCTTGGCAAACTCAAAATGGTCGGACCGGTAGAAGTACCCTTTTTCGGGCTCGGGGTCATCTTTGAGTACGCGGCCCTGAGCGGTTGCTTCCGAGGCGAGCACATCCTCAAGAGTCGTGTTGCCGGAACCCACGACAACGAGATCGCGCGTCCGGCCCCATTGGTTCATTCCGTCTATATTGATGTTCGCCAGGGTCTTCGCATACGGATACAACGGATTCTCGGCATAATACTTCGCACCGAGGAGACCTTTCTCTTCGGCGGTCACCGCCAGGAAAACAATGGAGCGTTTTGGAGGCACCAGCAGCTTTGTGAACGCTTCCGCGATCTCAATCATCCCCGCGGTACCCGACGCGTTATCGAGAGCTCCGTTAAATACCTGGTCGTCGGGCCGGCTGGGATCCTTGCCCAAATGATCCCAATGTGCCGTATAGAGAATCGTCTCCGAAGGGAATTCCGATCCTTCCAGCAGCGCTATGACATTATTCGACTGAATTTCGCGCAAGGCGTTTTTGAGATCAATGGTGAAACTGGCATTCAGGGCAACAGGCCTGAAGTTTCGATCTGCAGCCGTTTTTTTCAGTTTATCAAAATCCATCCCGGCCTCCTTCAAGAGGCCCTTGGCCACCTCGTTTGTGATCCAGCCTTCCGCAGCCACGCGGCTGCGGTTCTTGTCGGGCTGATGGATGTCAAAATTTTCACGTCCCCAGCTCCCCGAGACAACTTCAAACGGATAGCCGGCCGGTCCCGTCTCATGAATAATGATTGCTGCCGCCGCACCCCGTTCGGACGCGATTTCAAACTTGTACGTCCATCGTCCGTAATACGTCATGGCTTTTCCCTTGAACATCGCAGGGTCAAGAGCTTCCGGATTCTTTGGATCCGGTACGGCCGGGTCATTGATCAGCATGAGGATCGTCTTTCCTTTGACATCCACGTCCTTGTAGTCATCCCACCCATATTCCGGGGCGACAACCCCGTAACCAACAAAGACAATTTCCGAATTCTTCAAGCGAACGTTCGGAACAAATCGTCGGGAGACGGCAACATAGTCCTTCAATGGTGCAAGCCGCATGGTCTTTTTCCCGGCACGAATCGAGGCCGTTGAGGTGGAGGTGAATCCCATGAGGGGAACCTGTTGCAAATACGTTCCATCGGGGTTTCCCGGCTTTAATCCGAGATCCTTGAATTGCCGGATCAAATAATCAACGGTGAGGTCTTCACCCTTGCTCCCCGGAGCCCTCCCCTCGAATTCGTCGGCTGAAAGCACTTTGATATGATCCAGAAGCTGAGCAGAAGAAATGCTTTCCAACGCCGGGGAGATGTCGCCGTTTGGCCCCGAGCAAGAGAGGAAAAAGAGAAGTAAGAGGATCGAAAAAATTCGGATTGCCATAAAACCTCCTGGAATATGTCTTGGAAAAATCACGACATCCGCTCGACAATCGTCGTGATCCCTTGTCCGACCCCGATGCACATGGTGGCCAGTCCGTAGCGGATGTTCTTGCGTTTCATTTCGTGGACGAGGGTTGTCATGATTCTTGCACCGCTGCATCCAAGGGGATGGCCAAGTGCAATCGCCCCGCCGTTGGGATTGACGATGTCCGGGTTAAGATCCAGTTCCCGCATCACCGCAAGAGATTGTGAGGCAAAAGCCTCGTTTAGCTCGACAATGCCAATGTCCTTGATGGACAATCCGGCTTTCTTCAAAGCCATCTGCGTTGCCGGAACCGGTCCCATTCCCATGAACCTCGGGTCGACGCCCGCTATCCCTGTCGCGACAATTCGGGCGAGTGGAGTAATCCCAAAACCTTTCGCTTTCGCCTCGCTCATCATGACCACGGCTGCGGCCCCATCATTCAGCGATGAAGAGTTCCCCGCAGTAACTGTTCCGGGCTTCCTGAACACCGGCGGAAGTGCAGCGAGTTTTTCCATCGTGGTATCAGGTCTGGGGCCGTCGTCTCTTGTCATAACGAGGGCGTCACCTTTTTTTTGCGGAATATTCACCGGGAGTATCTCGAAGTCAAATATGCCGCCAGCTTGAGCACGGACGGCGCGTTGGTGGCTGCGGAAGGCAAAACGGTCCTGATCCTCCCGGCTGATCTTCCATTGTTCAGCGACATTCTCAGCTGTTTCCCCCATCGACTCGAGGGGAAAGAGCTTCTCCATGCGGGGGTTGGGGAAACGCCAGCCGAGGGCTGTGTCGTACGCCGAGAGATTGCCGAAAAGCGGTTGACCTGAAACATTCTTGGGAAGGACGTACGGTGCCCGCGTCATGCTTTCTCCGCCTCCCGCGATCAGCACGTCATGATCTGCGCTCCAAATGGCCCTGGCAGCCAAGTTGACCGCATCGAGGCTCGATCCGCATAAACGATTGATCGTCGTTCCGGGGACGCGTTGTGGAAAACCCGCGAGAAGGACTGCCATGCGCCCGAGGTTTCTATTGTCTTCTCCGGCTTGGTTGGCGCACCCCCAGAGGACGTCTTCGACCACAGCGGGGTCAATCCCTGCGCGCTCAACGATCGCCTTGAGTACAAAAGAACTCAGGTCATCGATTCGAATGTCCTTGAGGGAACCGCCGTACTTGCCGAC
>JBBDYD010000119.1:0-3719 GCA_040901865.1 Bacteroidota bacterium
AAACGAGAAGAGCTTATGTTTGTAGAGGCTCCGGAGAGCGACTTTGAGATAGTTGGAGAGCATGGGTTATCCTCGCAATGGGCAAAGGGCAGAGGGCATGGAGCGCCTCCTCTAAATGTTTAGGGATTTCTTGAAGGTCGAAATCCTCCGTGACAGAATCCTGGTGAGCCGGAGCTCAAAGTTGGTGACATTGGCATGTTGATGGGGTCATGGTCGGTTGTTAATGAGGTAATGGCCCTATGATGGACTCGATCCAATTGATATAGCGCGACACCCTGACATAATATTCGATGACTCCGTACCGGCCCGGCTTGCCGCCGCTGGCGCGGGAACTTTGACCGGAGGAAACGCCGGCGAGCCTCGCTGAATCGCCTTCCCCGAAAAACGCCGGGCCGCCACTGTCACCGGGCCCGCTCACGCCTTCCAGCCCGGTCGTCCGCGGATCATCGGGGGCATCGAATCGAAATTTCAGCCAATACTCCGTCGCTTCATCGATCCGATTCGTCGCCCCGCGAACTTTGCGGTCATTTCCCGCGGGGCCTGTGAGTCCGGTACCGTAATCCCCATAGCCGACAAGGATTACCTCACGGTCTACTTCGCCGCTATCACGATAGAGCTTAACCGTGGGGGCGTTCCTGATTCGTTTGTCAAGCCGCAAGAGAGCCAGATCATGGGGTCCGCCGTCCTCCCAATCGGGGTGAAGAAGTATCGAATCAACAGTTGCCGAAACCTGACCGATGGCGACGGAATGACCCACTTTGATCACGGCACCGACGTGGGCCGCAGTCAGGACCCAGCAATCGGCAATCAGCGTGCCTTCTCCATCACCTGCACCCTGGGGGGTGGGGAGATTGAGATGGACGAGCCCCGTATACCGGCTGCCCAAGCTCAACGCAAGACTGTCCGGCCGGTCATGCCGGGTAATAATAAATCCGTGCCCAACAGCACTCAGCATAGCAACTTGTACCATGCAACCAATGACCAAATCCCGGCTCATCATTTACTATTCACCTTTCACTATTCACGATTTACGATCCCGTGATTCTTCCGGTTCCTATTCATACCTCAACGACTCGACGGGATTCGACAGAGCGGCCTTGACCGCATGGAAGCTCACCGTTAACAAGGCGATCAAAAGTGCCGCGCCGCCTGCAACTGCGAAGGCAAGCCAGCTGATGGCGACCCTGTAGGCAAACCCATCGAGCCATCGGTCCATTCCGAAAAACACAAGAGGGATGGCAACGATGAACCCAACCATGATAAGGCGGGCAAAGTCCTTTGAGAGGAGGACGACGATCCCGGATACCGTAGCGCCAAGGACCTTTCGAACGCCGATCTCCTTGGTCCGTTGTTCGCTGACAAATGCTGCCAGGCCGAGGAGGCCGAGGCATGCAATGACGACGGCAAGTCCGGCAAAGATTCCGAAGATCTCCCCCAATCGTTCATCTGAGCGGTACTGGGCATCGAACTGTTCGTCAACAAACCGCGGAATGAACGGGTAATTCGGGCGCAGTTCCCGCCACCGCGTCCGGACAAAATCCAGGGTTTCATTCAAATGACCCGCAGCAATCCGCATCGAGACAGCATTGAACCTGCCGGGGTTGATAAGAAAGATGATCGGCACAATGCTCTGGTGAAGAGACTCGAAATGAAAGTCTTTCACGACCCCGACGACCCTTCCCTTCCTGTTTCCGTATTCAATCCTGCGCCCGATCGCCTCTTCGGCCGACTGCCAACCGATGACCGCCAGCGAGGCTTCGTTCAGAATGAAGGCTTCCGTTGAATCACTGGCGAGGTTGATATCGAAGTCACGTCCTGCGGTGAATGATACGCCGTAGGTTCTCATGAAGTTATGATCAACGTGGATATCGGCAATTCGTTCGTTTATGTTCTTGAGCTCTCCGCCGACTTCCGCTCTCGTGTTTTGCGAGTCCAGCAGTCTACCTGAGGGAACCCTGCTGGAGACCGTGACGTCCGTGATGCCGGGCTGGCTCAGCAACTGCGCCCGAACCTCGGGAAACCGACTGACAATTTCGGCGCTTGTCGGAAGATACAGGACCCTGTCCTTGTTGAATCCGAGATTCTTGGTCCGCACGAATTCCAATTGCTCGAACACAACCAGCATGCTTGCCAGAAGACCGATGGAGATCGTGAATTGGCTCACGACCAGGACCGATCGGAAAGTCAATCCGCGGCTTCCGCGTTGTTTCCCCCCCTTCAAGACGGAGACTGGTTTGAGTGCGGAAAGAAAGAATGCTGGATAGCTTCCGGCGACCGATCCGACCAACACCGTGAGGACGAGAAGCCCGAAGACCACGGCCAGGTTCCCCGCATAGTTCATTGAAAGATCCCTGCCAACAAAGCTGTTGAACCACGGCAGGGCGAGCTCAACAATGATCCCTCCGAGGATAAGGGCCAGGAAGGAGAGGAACACGGACTCCCCGAGGAACTGCTGGATAAGGAGTGTTCGATGAGCCCCCAACACTTTTCGCATTCCCACTTCCTTCTTGCGGCGTGATGCGTGTGCGGTAGAGAGGTTCATGAAGTTGAAGCATGCGATCAGGAGCACAAACACGGCCACGGCGGTATAGATGAACACATAAGCGATGTCGCTGTTTGCCTCAATCTCCGAATCCAGGTTCGAGTGAAGATGGATGTCGGTCAGTCTCCAAAGATTGAGCTGCGTTCCGTTTGATATCGGGACGCCGGAGGGATCGGGTCCCATGTACGTATCCACGAGATCGAGGAGGTTCTTCGAGAAAGCCGGAGCGTCAAACCCCGGGGGGACAAGGATATACGTCGCGAAGTTGTTGCTTCCCCAGTTTCGTTCGAGATTCTGCTTTCCTACGATATTCTCAAACGTGATGTACGAGACGAGAATATCCGCGGTGAAATGCGACTGACGGGGGAAGTCCCTCATCACTCCCGTGACCTTCAGATCGCTTTGCTGATTCACACGGAGGGTCTTGCCCATCGCGTCGTCGGATCCGAAGTATTTCCTTGCGGTCGACTCCGAAAGCACAACGGTATTCGGTTCTGTGAGGACACTGCCCGGATCTCCTTGCAGGAGCGGCCAGGAAAACATCGAGAATACTGTCGAATCGACAAAGAAGAACCTGCCTTCCTGAAAATGATTCTCCCCATGGCTCACCAGCGGAGTGCCAATACTTCGAAAGCGGACAACATCAAGGACCGTTTCCGGGAAGTCGTTCTTCATCAGCGGCCCGAACGGAGGAGCAATATGGCCGAGATGAAGGGAGATCTCTCCGTTGGGATTTTTCCAACTCCGTGATACGCGGTAGATGCGGTCCGCATTCTCATGATACCGGTCATAACTCAGTTCATCCTGCACATAGAGAAGCATCAGGATGCAGCATGCCATTCCGACCGCCAGCCCTGCGATGTTGAGAAGCGAATAGCCTTTGTATTTCAGAAGATTGCGGACTGCGATTTTGAGATAGTTAGAGAACATGGATCCTCAAATTGAATGATTTCAATGATGGGCGCAGTTGAAAAAGAAAACAACAAACATTAAAAGGAAATAAAATGGCAAACGAAAAAAGAACAATGACGGTGTACTCTGTGAAGGTCAGGACATTCATTTTGTCATTTTTCTTTTTTCTGTTTCATTGCAGTTTGCTTTTTGGCTTTTTTCCTTTTTTTCACACGCCTTCCCTAAGCTACTCGTACCTCAACGCCTCCACCGGATTCGAAGTAGC
>JBBDYD010000120.1:0-24405 GCA_040901865.1 Bacteroidota bacterium
ACTCCCCCACTGTAACCCCGTGATGCATCGCCGATCTCTTATTCCTTTTCTTTCCATCTTCGCTATTATAGTGTTCCTGATCAGCGGCTGCAGTTCAATGGTCGCACGATTCATGGCCAAGTCCATCGAGCAAGTCGGAAGGCCTGTTGCCCCCGCCCCAAAACGCATCGAACATCCGGTTCTTCTCGATGTTGACCTCGCAGTTCTCTGGGTCGGCCACGCAACCGTCCTCGTTCAGATTCATGACAAAGTGTTCCTGACAGATCCGTTGTTTACCAATACCGTCGGCATGGTGATGAAACGGACGATACAACCAGGACTCGATCCTGCCTCAATCCCCCGGGTGGATTTTACTCTTATCTCCCACACCCATTTCGATCACTTCAGTTTCGGGAGTCTTGACCTCATCCCAAAGGAAGGAAAGCTTCTGTTACCGCTTGGCGCTCTTGTCTACACGCCAGCTCTGGGATTTGAGGAGATCCGGGAAATGAAACCATGGGAAGTGTTAGAGCAAGACGGAGTGACAATCACGGCAGTTCCCGTCCAGCACTTCAGCGGTCGCTATGGATTCGATATTCTCTGGATGCGCGACCGCGGTTATAGCGGTTATATCATCGAGTATCAGGGCATGACAGTTTTCTTCGGGGGCGACACGGGATACCATCCGGACCTCTTCAAGGACATTGGCCGGAAATTCGAAATCGACCTGGCCATCCTTCCCATCGGCCCCGTTGAACCGCGGGACTTCATGCAGCAGAATCACGTTGACCCGGCCGAGGCTTTGCAGATATTCCGCGATCTTCGCGCACGGCAGTTGCTCCCCATGCACCATCGCACGCTGATTCAGGGATTTGATCCAAGTCCCACCTTTGCGCTCGAGCAGCTCCTGTCTCTCGCCGAACGCGACACATTGCTCGATCGCATCATTCCGCTTGATATCGGTGAGCAGTGGATTTTTTCTGACCGGCGCCCACGGGGAATCACGCCTCCGTAAAGCTTCCCCATCTCCATTCTAAGGGTAGTGTCTTTGTCAGGTCTCTGTGTCACTCTGTGCCTACTCCCGAAGATCCCTTTTACACAGAGGTTTCGAATACCCCCGAAGTGAAACATTACCCTTTTCAGCGTTACCTTGATTCTGAGGTTCAGAATACTCATATTGCCCGCGCAATTTCCACTTCTCATAATTCTAGCAAGAAAAGCCATGGCTACCCGATTCCTCTTGGTTGCTCTTATTGTCTGCCTACCATCTCTCCTTTTTCCCCAGATTATTGCCATTAAAGCCGGGAAACTCATCGACGGGAAGTCTGATAAACCTCTCGAACACGCGACGATTCTTGTGTCGGGAAACAGGATCACCGAAGTTGGCAGAAATATCGCCATCCCGGCCGGGGCCACAGTTATTGATCTCTCTTCTGCAACAGTCCTTCCGGGTCTTATTGATTGCCATACACATGTGCTGCTTCAGGGGGATATTACCACCGAAGACTACGCTGAGCAGATCCTCAAGGAATCAATCCCGTACAGAACCCTCCGTGCTGCGCGAGCATGCCGTACTGCTTTGATGAACGGCTTTACAACAATCCGCGACCTCGAAACTGAGGGGGCCATGTATGCTGACGTCGACCTCAAAAAAGCCATTAACAACGGCATCATTGATGGCCCGCGCATGTTTGTCGCGACCCGTTCGATCAGCACCACCGGCCGTTACCTCTTGAGTAATTCCGCATATGCCTGGGAACTCAAAATGCCCAAGGGAGTTCAGGAAATCACCGGGCCGGACGAAGCGCGGCGCGCCGTCCGCGAACAGATTTCTTACGGCGCCGATTGGATCAAAATTTATGCTGATGGTGGTTATTATCGTCTCGCCGACGGAAGTTTTCGGAGTATTGCGAATTTTTCTCAAGAGGAGATTACCGCTATCGGTGAACAAACCCGGATGCTCCGGAAAAAGCTTTCCGCACATGCCGTCACGCGCGACGGCGTCCTGTATGCCATTGCAGCAGGCGCACGGAGCATCGAACACGGCCAGGCTCTTGATGACGAGTGCATCAGCACCATGGCAAAAAACGGAGTATTCTGGTGTCCCACGATCTACGTCAACGTCTGGGTAGCCGAAGGAAGGGCGACAGAAGGGAATACCGTCTTCCTTGCGTTGAAAGAGAATCTGCCAAAAGTTTTTGCGAAGGCGCTGAAAGCAGGAGTCAAGATTGCGTTTGGAACAGATGCGGGCGGTTTTTCATGGACCGAGAATCAGGCGAAGGAATTTTCCTATATGGTTCAGTGGGGCATGACGCCGATGCAGGCAATCCAATCCGCCACCACGGTCGCCGCCTCATTGCTGGAAATGAGCGGCATGATTGGTGAGATTCGCCCCGGTGCGTACGCAGACATTGTTGCCACTGCAGGCGATCCGATACAGGACATCAAGGCGTTGGAGCGTATTGGATTTGTGATGAAAGACGGAAAAGTATACAAACGTGAACTCTGAAGTCGTGGAACGCACATTTCAACGCTCCTTCAACCAGCTCCAGGATGTATTTGATTTCACCAATGAGTTCGCGATTGCTCATGCGATCAATGACAAGGTTCGATATGTTCTCGATCTTGCCGTGGAGGAGTTCTTCACGAACATGGTGAAGTACAACCCCCGGGGCCGCAGTGAGCTCCTTGTTCGCATGGTTCTTGAACAACGGGAAGTCATTGTTCACCTGGTGGATCCCGACTCGGAGTCTTTTGACGTCACGAAAGAGCGTTCCGTCGATCTTCAGAAATCGCTCGAAGAACGAAAACCGGGCGGGCTCGGTGTTTTTCTTGTCCAAAAGCTCGTTGACAACCTTCATTACAGTCATCACAATCGGGTGAGCACGATTTCTTTCCGTTTACCTTTGGAGTAGACATGTTTGATATTCGGATCAATGAGCAGGGAAATGTAATTTTATCAGGGCGATTAGATGCGGCGCAGACTGACCGCGCAATGGAAATTCTAAAAAAGGTCACAGAATCGGTCAGCGTTGATTTCAAAGATCTTCAATATATCTCGAGCGCCGGGCTTGGAGTTCTGCTGGCCACCCAGAAGCGCTTGGGGCAATCCGGAAAACGACTGAAATTAATCAACATGCCCAAGCACATCCGGGATGTCTTTCATTACGCCCGTTTTGACATGATTTTTGAGATTGAATAACCCCAGTTTGTCGTTTTTTGCCTGTATTCGGCCTTTTTGTTGCATCTCTCCCTGAAAACCGCGTACCTTGCTACCCCCGCACGCCAACTTTCTTCATCAACCGGTGTAGTTCATGAAACATGAGCAGGATCACGTTCTGGTTCGGCACTGTCTCAACGGCAATCAAAAGGCCTTTGAGATCCTGGTCGATCGCTATCAGAAGCCGGTTTTCAATCTTGCACTCCGATTCACTTCAGACAAGCAAGATGCTGAAGACATTGCTCAATCCGTGTTCTTCAAGGCATTCGAAAAACTCAACACGTTTGATCCGAAATTCAAATTCTTCAGCTGGCTTTATAAAATTGCCGTTAATGAATCCGTCAATTTTCTCAACCGAAAAAAGAAGTTCGACCCGTTTGATGAAAATGTTCATTCCGGAAAACATGAACAGGAAGAGAATTTTCGCGATCACGAAATGACGAATTCGATTGACATGGCCCTCCTCGATCTTAAGCCCGATTACCGTATTGTCGTTATTCTCAACCATTTCCAGGACCTCTCCTATCGGGAAATCGGTCAGATACTGGACATTCGCGAAAACACCGTCAAGTCGAGACTGTTCTCTGCCAGGAAGAAACTCAAGGGTCTGTTGCTGAAAAGGGGAATTACCCATGCTTGAGAAGAGATTGTTTGAATTGTTGAATCAGGAAGTTGATGGAACCAATTCTGCGAAGGAGCACCGCGAGGTGCAGGCGTTATTGTCGAAGAATGCTGATGCACGTCGAACGTTCGACGCGCTGAAGGAACTTTCCGCATTTCTCAAAAAAGCCCCTCAATTCGAACCGCCTCAATCTCTGAAGAAACGGATTCTGGACTCCCTACCTCGCCCCAGGCCATCGGAACAAAAGATTTTCCCATTGTTCGCCCTCGTTCAGAAACTCACGGAAGGCACCAATGTCCGCTACGCCTACACCTTTGCGGGGGGAGCGGTCGCCGGGATTCTCCTCTTTGCGTTCCTGACCGGCAGCCCTTCGGACACATCGTCGCTCGTCGGAGCCATCGGATCTGACCATACTTTGACATCAACCCAGGCAATCCGTTCGGCGGAAATTGACCTCCCTGAAATTCAGGGAACATTTACCGCGGAGGCAGCAGGCGACAAAGTGATCGCGTCGGCATCGTTGAACGCATCACAAGAGCTTGATTTTATTGTGAAGTTTGACCAGGACAAACTGCAGTTTGAAAGTTTTCAGACCCCCGATCAATCTCCCGGAGCTTTGACTATTCTTTCCGGCCGTCTTGAACTGCGGGGTTCGGGAGCAATGGTGTACAAGTTTATTTTTTCCAGAAAATCCGCCGACGCGGTCGCGCTGAATGCCGATATCATGATTGACGGTGCGAAACGTTCCGATCTATCTCTTACACTCGAACAGAGTTCTCACTAATCACTGTTCACAATCAAGAAGGAGGGGAGTATGAGCAACAACCCCACAGTTGACAGACGCAAGCGGTTTCTCTCCATCGGAGGAATCGCAGTTGCAGTGCTCGCCATAACGTACTTTGCCCTGTTTTATCCGCCCGTAGGCTCCGACGATGCCGCCGGAACGATCGGTGGAATTCAAAAGGCCGAGAAATATCGGGCCGAGCAGATGACGTCTGCGGATGTCAATCTGAACGACCCTGAATTTCAACAGCTCCTCCAGAGTGACCAGGTGCAGAATCTGATCAATGATCCGAACTTCAAGGCCCTGATGCAGGACGCACGGTTTGCGGAACTGGCCAAGGATGCTCGGTTTGCTGAACTGATGCAGGATGCGCGTTTCGCCGAACTGTCGAAGGATGCGCGGTTTGCAGAGCTCGCCAAGGATGCGCGGTTTGCAGAATTGGTGAACGATGCCCGTTTCGCGGAACTTGCCAAAGATGCGCGCTTCGCAGAACTCCGCAAGGATGCACGCTTTGCCGAATTGGCAAAGGATGCACGGTTCGCGGAACTCCTGAGGGATGCCCGGTTTGCCGAACTCATGAAAGACGCCCGCTTTGCCGAGTTGGCCAAGGATGCGCGCTTCGCAGAACTCCGCAAGGATGCGCGCTTCGCAGAACTGGCCAAAGACGCGCGGTTTGCTGAACTGATGAAGGATGCGCGTTTCGCCGAACTGTCGAAGGATGCGTGGTTTGCAGAGCTCGCCAAGGATGCGCGGTTTGCAGAATTGGTGAAGGATGCCCGTTTCGCAGAACTTGCCAAAGATGCGCGCTTCGCAGAACTCCGCAAGGATGCACGCTTTGCCGAATTGGCAAAGGATGCACGGTTTGCCGAACTCATGAAAGACGCCCGCTTAGCCGAGTTGGCCAAGGATGCGCGCTTCGCAGAACTGGCCAAAGACGCGCGGTTTGCCGAACTCATGAAGGATGCGCGGTTTGCCGAACTCATGAAGGACGCACGGTTTGCAGAACTGGCAAAAGATGCACGCTTTGCGGAACTCGCCAAGGATGCGCGGTTTGCGGGACTCCTGAAGGATGCGCGTTTTGCCGAGTTGGCAAAGGATGCACGCTTTGCGGAACTCGCGAAGGACGCGCGCTTTGCCGGACTCATGAAGGATGCGCGTTTTGCCGAGTTGGCAAAAGATGCACGGTTCGCGGAACTCATGAAGGATGCGCGGTTCGCGGAGTTGATGAAAGATGCGCGGTTTGCGGAACTCGCGAAGGACGCGCGCTTTGCCGGACTCATGAAGGACGCACGGTTCGCCGAGCTCATGAAAAGCGCCAAGTTTGCCGAATTGGTCAAAGGCGTTCGACTCGATTGACCGAGGAGTTTTCTTAAGTTTTGATGAGGGAATGTCTGCAATGGCGTTCCCTTTTTTTTGTACTGCGGCCGCAACTTGCCTTTCTGAATAATATGTCCGATTCTTAGCCACTGCCACGCCGTCTCACCACCAAACAACGAGGGTGCATGCTGCTTTTTGCGAGATCGTTCGTTCTTGCCGCGGTGTTGTTGTGGTGCCTCCCGACCGAGAGTGCAGGTCAGCTTTCTGCCCTGGAAACAAAACACCTGCGGCTGGTGCATTTTTCAATCGGCCATGAATACCTGGTTCCCCACGTTGCGCGATGCTTCGAGATCGCCCTGGATTTTCATTCACGTCTCTTCAAGTATACTCCGTCCGAGCCCGTAACGGTTCTGATCCAGGACTTCGGCGATTTCGGTAACGGCGGTGCAACAGGCGTTCCGAAGAACCTCATTAGCGTCGGCATTTCGCCCTTCCACTATTGCTACGAAACCATGCCGGCCGTGGAACGCATGAGCTGGATGATGAACCATGAACTCGTCCACATCGTGACCATGGATCAACCGTCCCCCTCTTCGGCATTCTTCCGATCAGTTTTCGGAGGCAAGATCGCCACAATTCCTGAAGCTCCGCTTTCACTCTTCTACGGATATCTGACAAGCCCCCGGCTCTACGCCCCGAGCTGGTTCCTTGAAGGGCAAGCTGTTTTTATGGAGACCTGGATGAACGGCGGATTAGGCCGGGCGATGGGGGCATACGATGAAATGATGTTTCGCACCATGGTTCGCGACAATAGTTATTTTTACGATGTGGTGGGTCTGGAGTCAGAAGGCACGAAGGTTGATTTTCAGGTTGGTGCGAATTCCTATCTGTACGGAACACGATTCATGAGCTACCTGGCGCTTCAGCACGGACCGGAGAAAGTCGTCGCATGGAATAACCATGACGATCAAAGCAGTAACCACTTTGCTTCGAGGTTCCGGGAGGTGTTCGGGACACCGCTCGACGAGGAATGGTCCCGGTGGACCGACTGGGAACATACCTGGCAGAATGAGAACCTCGCATCCATCAGAACAAACCCCGTTACACCGTATCGGGTCCTTTCGCAGACAACCCTCGGTTCCGTATCACGCCCTTTTCTCAACAAGGACCGCTCCGTTCTGTATGCGGCCGTGAACTATCCCGGCCAGGTAGCTCACCTGGCAGCCCTTGACCTTGCAGCCGGATCGAAATCCAAACTTCACGATGTTCGGGGCGGGGCGCTGTTCTATGTCACTTCTGTTGCTTACGATTCGGACTCCGGCGTCTTGTTTTTTTCGACAGACAACAATCGCTGGCGCGATCTGAATTCCTACGATCTCAAGACGGGAAAGTCCCGACTCTTGCTCAAGGACTGCCGTACCGGTGATTTTGTCTTCAATGCCTCTGATAGGAGCCTCTGGGGGGTCAGGCACTACAACGGCATTTCATCCCTCGTACGGATTCCGCATCCGTACAAGGAATGGAACCTCGTGTATGCGTTCCCTTACGGAAAAGACATTTTCGACCTCGAGATCTCTCCGGACGGTTCCCTCCTGACTGCGGCTCTTGCGGAACTTGACGGAACTCAGAAGCTGATCGCGATGAAAACGGATTTCCCGGGGAGCGGTTCCTATGATATCCTTTATGATTTCGACATCAGTACGCCGGCAAATTTTGTGTTTTCACAGGATGGCAAACACCTTTTTGGGTCTTCTTATTACAGCGGGGTTTCCAATATCGTGCGGTACGATTTCGAAACGAAAGAAGTCCACTGGCTCACAAACTGTGAAACGGGGTTATTTCGCCCCACCCCCGTATCGAACGATTCACTTGTCGCATTCATGTACACGGGCCAGGGGTTTGTGCCGGTCATGATTGCCAATCAGCCGACCGAAAACGTGAGTGCCATCCGGTACCTCGGCAATGAAGTTGCAAAACGACACCCGGTGGTCCAATCATGGCATGTGCGCAGGCCTACGCTTGCAAACGTGAACCTCGATTCCCTCACGGTGTACCGGGGTGAGTACAAGACAGAAATCTCCCTTCTTTCGGCGTATCCCGTGGTCGAAGGGTTTAAGAATTTCGCCGCCTATGGATTCCGATTCAATCTTGCGGACCCCATTTCTTCCCATTCGGTAGACATCACGGCCTCCTACACGCCCAACCGGATCCTTCCCTCCAATGAACGATTCCACGCGGTGGTGAACTTCCGCTTTTGGGAATGGAAGATGTCCGCCACAATGAACGGAGCGGATTTCTATGACCTCTTTGGGCCGACCAAGACGAGCCGAAAGGGCTACTCGGCTTCGGTTCAGTACAAAGACTATGCGATCTTTGACGAACCCGAAACGATGGATTACCGCTTTACGGCTGCAGCGTACTGGGGCCTGGAGCGTTTGCCGGAGTTTCAGAACGTCGTCGCGTCGTTCGACAAATTCTGGTCTCTGAACGCGCAGATCAACTATCGGAATCTCTCAAACTCTCTGGGCGCCGTCGAAAACGAAAAAGGGCTTGAATGGCAGGCAGTTTCGCATGCGAACGTCGTGCTGGGAAAGACATACCCTCGAATCAGCACTCATCTTTCGTACGGATTTCTTCTTCCGATCAACCATTCGTCAGTCTGGCTAAGGTCGGCGGCAGGATTTTCCATTGGTGACCAGGCCAATCCGTTCGCGAATTTCTACTTTGGAGGATTCGGGAACAACTGGGTGGATATAGGAAAGATTTCGAGGTACCGCGAAGACCGGAGCTTTCCAGGCCTCGCCATCAACCAGATCGGCGGCATCAACTACTTCAAGACCATGGTCGAATGGAACCTTCCGCCTGTGCGCTTTCGGCGTCTCGGGTTTCAATCATTCTATTCAAACTGGAGCCGACTTTCGCTCTTTGCGGCCGGACTGGAAACGAACATCGGCCAGTCTGCCGGCCAGAGGGCGGTAAGCGCGGGGATGCAACTGGACTTCCGCCTTGTTCTTCTCTCTTCCTTTGAGTCAACGTTTTCCCTCGGCTACGCCCTGGCGGCGGAGCGAAACCACCGCCCCTCAGACGAATTCATGGTATCGCTCAAGATCCTGCGATGATCGGCTTTTATTCCATTCTCGCCATTGTCATCAGTCTCGCCCCGGTGTTCGTGTTCCTTGTCAGCCTTATCCTTCTCGATAGTTACAAGCTTGTAAAAGCCCGGAGTGTTTCGACAGCGATCCTCTACGGCTGCGTTGTCGCCGGAGTGGCCTATCTCCTCAATACCTGGGTCCAACGAACTACCGGTCTTCACTTTTTGGTTCTTACGCGCTACATCGCTCCTGTCATTGAAGAACTCCTGAAGGCCTTGTTTATCGTCTTTCTTCTTAAGCGAAGGCGGATTGGATTCATGGTGGACGCGGCGATTTATGGGTTTGCAGTGGGGGCGGGGTTTGCGGTCATTGAGAATGTGTATTACCTCACCACAAGCGCTGAGGCAAGTCTGTTTCTGTGGGTGCTTCGGGGATTCGGTACAGCCGTGATGCACGGGGGGACGACAGCCATCGTCGCCCTTGTAGCGAAACGTGAGGCGGATTCACGGGCCACCGAGAGCGTGACAGTTTTCTGGAAGGGACTCCTCATCGCAATCGTCATTCATTCCTATTACAATCATTTCTTTTTCCATCCTCTGTTTTCCCCCATGAGCATTCTTGTCGGGTTGCCCATCGCGCTCATGGTTGTATTTCAACAGAGCGAGAAGGTCACTCGTGAATGGTTGGGTGTGGGATTTGATACAGACGTTGAGTTGCTCCAAATGATCACCTCGGGCAATCTTCCCCAGACAAAGGTCGGCACCTATTTGAAAACCCTGCAAAACCGTTTCCGCGGGGAAGTCATAGTTGATATGATCTGCTATTTGCAGATTTACCTCGAACTCTCGATCAGAGCCAAGGGGGTTCTTCTGCTCCGAGAAGCTGGATTCACGCCGCCGCCCGAGACCGATACGAAGGAAAAATTTGATGAGCTCCAGTACCTCCAGCGAAGTATCGGAACAACCGGCAAGCTGGCCCTCCTTCCGTTTCTCCATACCAGCAACCGCAATCTGTGGCAATTGACCATGCTTCAGTCGTGACCATCCAATGACCGCTGACACCACGGCTCCCGTCCTCCTGCGTCGACTGAAGTCGCTCGGCTCGCGGCGCAACATCGAGGGCATGGCGCGGTTCGGCATTACCAGCCGCAGAGTGTTCGGCGTTGGCACCGTGCCGCTTCGGACGCTCGGAAAGAGAATCGGCAGGAATCACGCACTTGCTCAGCGTTTGTGGCGCTCCGGATACCTTGAGGCACGCATTCTCGCGGCGTTGATTGAAGACCCGGCCCTCGTGACCAGCAGGCAAATGGATCGCTGGGCTCAGGACTTTGACAATTGGGCCGTTTGTGATGGCTGCTGCAGTATAGTCTTCGACAAGACACCATTCGCTTATTCGAAAGCCGGGACCTGGAGCCATAGCTCCCGGGAGTTTGTCAAGCGGGCCGGATATGTTATGATGGCGGTTCTTGCGGTGCACGATAAGAGGGCTTCTGATGCTGTTTTTTTGAAGTTCTTTCCGCACATCCGGAGAGGTGCAACGGACAATCGGAATTTCGTGAAAAAGGCGGTCAATTGGGCTTTGAGGCAGATTGGAAAACGAAACAGAAACCTTAACACGCATACGCTTCGATTGGCGGCAAGCATTCGACAAATCGATTCCCCCGCAGCCCGATGGATTGCCGCTGACGCCATCCGCGAACTTCGCTCGAAGAGAAATCACCTTCGTTCTTAGCTAAATGTTGTCTTTTAACCCCCCGCAGAGTTGAAAAAGAGATTCGCAAAGTAGTGTCTTAGTTTCCATGTTCGAGAGATTTCACAGAGTTCCACAAAAAATTGCCAATCGCCAATTGGAAATTGGAAATATCCGTGTCTCTCTGTGTGATTTCTTTTCTTTTTACTCAAAGTGAGGCACTACCGAGTTCCTTGCACACAAAGGGGAATCTTCTTACCATAAGAGTCAATAGTTACCCAACAAAAAACGGGAGTGAACGCGCGATGAGATTGAGCGGATTATTTTACTTCATCATCCTTTTGGCAACCATGGCCTCAGCCCAGCATCCAACAATCAATTATAAACTCTCAATGTCCCAACCGTGGACGCATTATTTTGAGGTAGAAATTGTTTTCTCGGGACTTTCATCTTCCGAGCCGGCATTCGAGCTGTCTCTTCCTGCCTGGCGGACCGGCAGGTATGTGATCCTCGAATTTGCGGGTGGTGTACAGGATTTTTCCGCCGCAGACGCCGGGGGCAAAGCTCTGACGTGGGAGAAGAAAGACAAGGATACGTGGCGCATTGCGAAAGGGTCTTCCACTTCAATCGCCGCCCGTTACAAAGTGTACGCCAATGAGTTTCATTTGCGGACAAGGGGCCTCAATGACGAAGGTGCTTTCGTGGACGGAGCTTCAGTCTTCCTCTATTCTCAATCGCACCGGCAGGTACCCTTGAAGCTCACGGTTGTCCCTTACAAGAATTGGCATGTAACGACCGGATTGGATGCTGTTTCGGGAAAACCGCACACATTTTCATCCCCCAGTTATGATCATCTCGCTGATTGTCCCTTGTTTGTCGGAGAACAGAAAGACTATGAATTTGAAGCCGAAGGAAAAACCCACGTCTTCAGCGTCCTGGGTGAGGGATCCTATGACCCCGAAGCTGTTATCAGAGACCTCAAGCGTTTTGTCAAGATCAACAAGGATTTCTGGGGGAGTCTCCCGTACGATCGTTACATCTTCATGCTTCATTTGTGGTCGCAGGGCGGCGGCGGAACGGAGCACATCAATTCCACGATCATGGGCGGACGGCCGACAATGCTCAGTAATCCGAATTCTTACCGGGGATTCCTCGGTCTTGTTTCCCACGAGTACTTCCACACATGGAACGTCAAACAAATCCGGCCTGCCGGAATCAGTCCGTACGAATGGTCGCAGGAGAACTATACCAAGGAGCTCTGGGTCGCAGAAGGAACAACGTCCTACTACGGCCAGCTTTTGATGATTCGGGGTGGATTTCTCCAGGCGAAAGGTCTCGTCGATGGCCTCGGCGGACAGATCGAGAATGATCGGCGAAAACCGGGCAATCAGGTTCAATCGCTTGCCGAATCAAGTTTTGATGCGTGGATCAAGTACTGGAAAGGCAATCAGAATTCCTATAATGCAGAATCCGACTACTACGACAAAGGATCCGATGTCAGTTTACTGCTTGACCTGGAGATCCGGCAGCGTTCGAAGAACAAGTACTCGCTTGACGATGTGATGCGGGCGCTCTACAAAAGGTTTCCGTGGAATGGTACAGGATACACGGTGGATGATTTAAGGAAGCTGTGTGAAGAGTTCGGAGGAGGAAATTTTGAACAACTGTTCAACGATTATGTCCATGGCACAAAACCACTCGACTGGGAGAGGGCTCTTTCCTATGCGGGCATTGATGTAACAGCAGAGAAGAAAGCGTCGGTGTGGCTTGGCGCAGTTGCAAGGGACCAGGATCAGCGGGCCGTGATTCGCACGGTGGTTGACGGTTCTCCCGCCGCGAAAGCAGGGCTCGACATCAATGACGAACTCGTGGCCCTTGACGGATACCGCATCCGATCCGCCGACCTTTCCGCCCGAATCGTCGAGAAACGTGCCGGCGAAAAGGCTGTGTTCACAATTCTCCGGAACGACAAACTCCGCGAATTCACTGCGGTTCTTGAGAACGATCCACTTCCGATCTACACCGTTGCCAAAACAAAGAATCCCACCTCTCTTCAGAAACAAATCTATGAATCCTGGCTCGGCATAGGTTGGGATAAATAGTTGACGATTGAAAACAAGGAACGTATGAAGATCCGAATGCCCGTTTTGTTTCTAATGTTGGGAGTGATCCCGGCTTTTGCCCAGCAATTACCGACCGGCACCTATCGGCCGAATCGGGAACGGAATTATGATATTGTTCACTACAAAGCCGCTCTAAAGATCGACTGGAAAGCGAAGCAGGTGAGCGGAGAGGCCGTCGTCACGCTGCGCCCCCTCGTGTCGGCTTCGGCTATTGTGCTCGATGCGTATTGGCTCAAGGTCAGTGCCGTAAAGAATGCCGCAAATGGATCCGATCTGCGTTACACGTCAAATGATGCTTCATTGACCATTGACCTTGGCCGAAACCTCCGTTCCACCGACACTGTCGCAGTTGCAATCCGTTACAGCGCAACACCGACGGCAGGCATGTATTTCATCGAGCCCGGACCCGGAACGAACAATCAGCCGGCGATTTTCACATACGGTGAGGGGGGCATCCACGCCAATTGGCTCCCCATCTATAACGACAACAACGACAAGTTTTCGACCGAGATGATCGTCACGGTCAACAAACCGCACACCGTGATCTCCAACGGGTCGTTGCTCAGCACAAAAGACAACAGCGACGGAACTAGAACCTTTCATTGGTATCAGTCCCTTCCCCATTCCAATTATCTTATTGCCCTTTTTGTCGGGGAGTATAATGGGGTGCCGCTTCGTACGGCATTCGGATCGATCCCGCTTACAGCCTGGGTGCATCCGGGGCAGGAGCAACAGGCAGCAGAGGTCTTTGCCCGGACTCCCGACATGGTTGAGTTCTTCTCGAATCGGTTTAGTTTCCGATTCCCGTGGGACAAGTATGATCAGATTTCTGCGTTTGATTATGCCATTGGGGCGATGGAGAATACGGGGATCACAGGGCATAACGACAGGATCCTACGGGGACTTGGGCAGACAGAAGAGTTTAATCCGGATTACGAAAACTACGCGACCAATTGGACTTCAGAAGCTCTCATTTCGCACGAACTCGCACACCATTGGTTCGGCAACAACACCACCTGCACCAACCTTGCCAACATCTGGATCAACGAGAGCTTTGCATCGTACATGATGATGTTGTGGGATGAGCACCGGTTGGGAAACGAAGCTCTCCAGGTCCATACATGGCTCGCCTTGCAGTCGTATCTGAAATACGTCGCCACGTCACATGTGATTCGTCCCCTCGAATACCGTTATTTTGATACTCGCGGGCAGATTTACAATTCCGAAACCACGTACCAAAAAGGGGCTCTTGTGCTCCATATGATGCGGTGGGTGCTTGGGGATGACACGTTTTTTCAGGGACTCGGATATTTTCAGAACAAACATAAATTCTCAAATGTTGAAAGCGAGGACTTGAAGACCGCTATTGGGGAATCAACGGGAAGGAATCTTCAATGGTTTTTTGAACAGTGGATGTGGGGTGGAGGACATCCTGTTTTTGAGGTTTCCACCAATTATGTCGCAGACCGAAAGAAGGTCGAAGTAACCATTGACCAGGTGCAAGCACAGGTTGATGGACAGGGAATCTTCAATCTGCCGGTTGACATTCGGATCGATGCCGGCGGAACATCGCAACGGAAAACGGTTTGGGTCTATGAACAAAATGAAACCTTTCTTTTTGATGCCGCCGCAGCGCCTGAGATGATCAGTGTTGACGGGCAGGGGGCGCTCGTCGCCGAAGTGCGCCACTCAAAATCGCTGGCGGAGCTGATCTACCAGATGAAGAACGATGATCTCCCCGGCCGTTTGTGGGCGGTGCAGCAGCTTACAGCACAGTATTCTTCCGATCCTTCCGTTGTCGCTGCGATCCGGTTTCTTGTAGAAAGCAAAGCGCCGTGGGTACTCAAGGCAGAAGCAACCCTTCAGCTTCGAACGATCCTTTACGATGATGCCCAGTCGATTCTTTTGGCACAGTTGAATGAGAAAGATCATCGCATCAGAAAAGCTGCGGTGATCGCACTCGGTTCACGATACACCGATGCTGCCCGGGCTGCCCTGAAACGCGTGATTGAGATAGAACAGAACGATGACGTGGCGTCCACCGCGCTCGTTTCTCTTGCAAAGATTGACGGATCGCTTTCGCTTGATGCGATCACGAAGTTCTCAGAAACTTCCTCGTGGTACGACTGCAAAAGAATTGCAGGACTAAAAGCAATGGAAATTCTTGCGGCGACGCATCTCGTCCCTCAAAGGAGCCGATTCGTCACGCATGTGAAGAACTTTGCGAACGTACGCTACAATTACGCAGTCCGCCAACAGGCCCTGAAGACATGGGCCGCATGCAATCCGCAGGATCAAATGCTCGCTGAACGCTTGACATCGTTTGCCCAGAATGATATTTTACCAGTGCGTATCACCTCCATCGAGCTTCTTGCGAAGCTGAACATTGTCAAGGCGCTTCCCACGCTCGAAGATGTCGTGCGAAGGAATGGCGACGACGATATTCGCCACGCAGCTCAAGCGGCAATCGATGCGATTCGGGGAATGAGCGGGAAGCAGGAGTAATTCCGCACACCAATCGGAAAGGGGGGGCACATGATTGTCACCGTCCTGTACTTCTTGAGATGTGTCCGCACTAACGCGCCTCCACGGGAGTTCTCTCTGTGTCCCGGATCATCTTGATGCAATGACAAGATTGGGCCTGAAGAATTTTCCCCGCCGGAGAATGAAATCCACGAGACGAGCGAGTTGCCGGCCGTTCTCCAGCGGTAAGATTGTCTCGCCCTCTGGGCAGTCTCGTTTTGAAATCACAAAGAATCCCCTTTAAAGTTTTCCCTGTCTTTTTTCCCCTTTTTTCCTATATTCTTGAGTCCTTTTCCTGTTTTCACGGGCAATCCTGCCCGTTCCCTGAACCTTCAGGAGAATCTGCCATGAGCCGCCGCTTTTCCTCGTTTCTTGAATTCGGATTTATTCTAGCAGCCACGCTCGGACTCGTTGCCTTCATCGGTCCGCCCCAAACCGGCCGTCAACGCGGACCCGTTGTGACTCCGCCGTCGTCAACGCAGCTGTCCGAAGCATCAGCTCTCGCACCATGGGATCGGAATCTCATCCTTCCGCGACAGAGCGATCGCATTTCCAACTACATGATGGATGTCCGCCTGAATCCAGAAACGAGGATCATCTCCGGCTGGGAAATCCTGGAATGGCGGAACACGACTGGCCGGTCGCAATCCGAATTTCCTTTTCATCTCTACCACAACGCCTGGAAAAACAACCGCAGTACGTTTGCAAAAGAAAACGGATGGAACCTCGGCAGAGCCGGTATGGCAGAGGGCGATTACGGGTACATAAATGTAAAACGAGTCGTGCTTCTCGATCCGCGCGGCGAGATCGATATCACGCACACCTTCAAATACATCCAGCCCGATGACGGTAATCCGGACGATCAGACAGTGTTTCAAATTGCCACACCGCGTTCAGTGCCGGCAGGAGGAGTTCTCCGTCTTCGTATCGACTTTGAAACAAAACAACCGCTTCCGATTACGCGGACCGGTGCAATTCGCGATTACCATTTTGTTGCCCAGTGGTTTCCGAAAATCGGCGTGTGGTGGAACGGTGCCTGGAATTGTCATCAGTTCCATGCCAATACGGAGTTCTTTTCCAATTACGGCGTGTATGATGTAAAGATCACCCTTCCGTCACAGTATGTCATTGGAGCCACGGGGGGTCTTCCAAAAGAGAAAAGAGAAAACAGCGACCAGTCGACAACCTACCGGTTCTACCAGGAGGATGTTCATGATTTCGCCTGGGTGACTTCTCCGGGCCTCGTCCGTAATGTCCGGACGTTCGTTCACGACGCACGTGACGATGGGGAGCGCCTCGATCGTCATCACTCACTGAGAGAGGTCGAGGTCATTCTCCTGACCCAGCCCCATCACGACAACCTCATCGAGCGGTATTTTGATGCCACGTTCAAGTCTCTGCGGTATTACGGCGAATGGTATGGCGAATATCCTTACGAAGCTGTCACCGTTGTTGACCCGGCAAATGACAGCCAGTCGGGCGGAATGGAATACCCGACGCTCTTTACAGGCGGGGGGAACATGTTTGCACCAAAAGAAACTGCTTCGCCAGAGGGTGTCACCGTACATGAATTTGGTCACCAGTTCTGGTACGGTCTTGTTGGAAATAACGAATTTGAAGAAGCTTGGCTGGATGAGGGATTCAATTCCTATTCCCAGGACCGGGTGATGCAGGTCGGGTGGCCTCCTTTTAAGAACTCTCGGTACTTTTTTGGGGGCTCCGGAGCAGGGACCAACGTGGGAATTCCCTGTGTCTATCATGAGTTTGACCAATCACGCCATACGTCGGGGAATCTCGAACTCCGCAATCAGGGTAAAAACGATGTGATGACCCGTAAAGGATGGGAGTATTATCAGTCTTACGGTCTGAATTCTTACACCAAACCCGCCATGTCCTTGTGGCAGCTCGAGAACTTCGTGGGCGAAGAAATGATGTACCGTATCATGCGCACGTATCATCATCGCTACCGTTTCAAGCACCCGACATCCCAGGATTTCATAAACACGGTCAACGAAGTGACCGGACAGAACATGAACTGGTTTTTCCAGAATACATGGTTCAGTTCCGATCTGTTTGACTATGCTGTTTCCCAGATCACAAACAGAAGGCTCCCTTCTGCAGTTGGTATTTTTTCGACGAACGGCAATCCCGCGGAGCGACCCGCCGATCCGGCACTTCCGTACGAATGCTCCGTGGTTGTCACCCGCAAGGGCGAGGCGGTTGCTCCGGTAGAGGTCCTTGTTGTGTTTGAAAACGGCGACAAGAGGGAAGAGGTCTGGGATGGGCAGGACCGCTGGAAAAAGTTTGTGTACCAGTCCGACTCCCCCGTTCGTCACGCCATTGTTGATCCCAAGTTGAAACTCGTGATGGACATTGATTATCTGAACAACAGCAGAGTTTCGCGTCCACCCGGCTTCCGTTCCCTTGCGGCAAGAAAGATCGGAATCCGCGCAATGTTCTGGGTTCAGAGTTCTCTCGAAATCGAAACCTATTGGCACTAAGCAAATGGAATTCCTGATCACACTCGCTGTTCTCGCGCTGTCGGCAGGTCCGGTGATTCTGCTCATTATCCTCTTCGTCAGAACCTCGGGCCTCTCACGCAGAATCGAAGCATTGGAAAAGCATCTCGGCCTTTACTCTGCTGCCACACCACCGCAAACGCTCTCCCCCCGCCCAATCACCGAATCTCCGAAGCCTTCTCCGGTACCGCAATCGTCGGGCATCAAAGCCACCGTAGATTCCTCCCGCACCAAAGGGCAGGAAGAGCTCGAGGCGCTTATTGGGGGCAGACTCATGAACAGGATCGGTGCACTCGCCCTCGTGCTTGGCGTTGCTTTCTTTCTGAAGTACGCCTTTGACAACGAATGGATCACGGAAACGATGCGCGTACTGACGGGGATTGTAATTGGATTCGTGTGCCTCGGGGGCGGTTACCGGACACAGAAAAAGGGTTATGCAGTTTTTGCCCAGGGCCTGGTCGGTGCCGGAATTGCGATCCTCTATATTTCTCTCTACGCATCCTTTAATTTCTATCACCTCATTCCGCAGTGGGTTGCGTTTGCGTTAATGTCCGGCGTCACGATTCTCACGCTTCTTCAGGCCATTCATTACAGTTCACTGGTCGTAGGGATTCTCGGGTGGGCGGGCGGCTTTCTCACTCCCTTCTTGCTCAGTACCGGACAATCCAACGAAACAGCCCTGTTCACCTACATCGCCCTTCTATCACTCGGCCTGATTGCCCTCACGTTTCGGCGGGAGTCGTGGTATTCGCTCGAACCGCTGACTGTGATCGCAGTCTTCATCGTGTACTTTTCCTGGTACGACCAGTATTACGTGCACGATGACTTCGTGCTGACTGTGTTTTTTCTTTCAGTATTCTGGATGTTGTTTCACGGCGCGGACCTCACTCGAAGCGTACTCAATTTGAACAGGTTCTCTGAACTTCGGAACGTTGTTCAGGGAGTTCACTCTCTCCTCATATACTCAGCAGTGTATATCTTGATGTGGGATGAATTTCGATCCAATCTCGGATCTGTGACCATCTTGTTTGGAATCCTCTATGCCGCTTCGTTTCTCGCCACTCAAATGCTCCGCTCATCGGCGAAAGGAATGGAGACCCGATACGGAATTACCATTTGCGCCTTGCTTCTTCTGGGAACCGTCCTGGAATTCAGCGAAATGGCTGCCATTCGCCTCCTCGCCGTCGAGGGTTTCTTGTTGATCGGAATCGGGATACAGTTTCGGCGGTGGTCTCTCGCCGGTCCCGCTCTTGGGCTTTTTGGTGCGTCATTGTTTGTATTTTTGTTTTCCAGCGGGTCCATTGTTTTTGAACCGATTGCGGATTTTTCTCTTTTGACGACTCGCCGTGCGCTCACGGGAGGGATCCTCGCTTTGTCGCTCGGGGGAGCCACTCTCATTGCCGCCCGGACCCGGAATGGTCCTTTTGCCGGTCTCCGGCCCGTTCTCGGCATTGCCTTTTTCCTGATTTTATTCATCCTCTTGACAGCGGAAACCAACGATTTCTTCAGATACAGAATTCACATTCTTCGCACTGAACAAGCCGGCGAATCCATTGGCAAAGAGGTTTCTTCCTTGCTTAACCTGCGTCAGCTGTCCATTTCGGGCGTCTGGCTTTTATACTCGATCGCGGCGATGATCGTAGGCATCGCCCGCAATGCGAAGGGTCCCAGATTTTTTGCCATCGGACTGTTTGGCCTTACAATCCTGAAGATCTTCATCGTCGATCTCGCTTTTCTCGAAACGTTGTATCGTGTCTTCTCGTTTATGGCGCTGGGAATCATTCTCCTCGGCGTTTCATACGCGTATCAACGCTACCGGCCCACTCTGTTCCCCAACGAACCTCACCATTAGCAAAGGCTCTCCATGCGCATCTTCCAGGCATTGCGAATCGGCATACGGCAGGTGAATCAGACCAGGCGGATGGTTGTTTTTGCCTGGCTCGTGAACGTCACGCTGTCCCTGACGATTGCCGTTCCGTTTCTCTCAAAGGTGGATTCTGCCGTACGGGGGACAATCATGGAGGAACGACTTCTGGAACAAATGGATTCCAATTGGTTTCAGAGCTTCCGTCTCGACAACCAATCCAACGCAATCGTTCAGCCGTTTGACCACACCATCTTCGGGTATGCACCTTTTCTGGTTCATTACGAATCGGCTCTGGCCGGAACCATGATCAAGAATGTCGGAAATTTCTTCCTCGACCTGATCATTCGATGGAGGGTTGGATTCGAGTACCTGGGACCATTGACGATTTTGGCATTTGTGTATCTGCTTGCATCAACATTTCTTGCAGGCGCGTTTGTTGGCACTTACTCAAAAAGCTACCGGATGTCTTTTCAAGAATTTCTTACAGAAGGCGGAAAATACTTCGGGAAGTTTTTTCGCATTTCACTTCTCTCTCTCATCGTCTACCTCGTACTGTTTGATCTGTTGTTCGACTTTTGGAGAACATGGATCCAGCAAACCACGGCAAACGATCCTTCAGAAATGACTCCATTTACACATTACATGATTAGAAACACCGTTGTGGTCCTTATCATCGGATTTCTGACCATGTGTTTCGACTACGCAAAAGTCCGCATGGTGGTTGACGATCGGTTCAGTGCGCTGTTCGCTGTTTGGGCAGGTGTGAAGTTCGTGATGAGGAATTTCTGGTCGACGGCCGGGTTGTTCCTCGTGCTTTCTCTTGTTGGCGTCCTCTTCATTGCCCTATATGCTCTTCTGCAGGGAGCAATTCAGGTAACCGGATATTGGTCCATCCTTTTGCTGTTCGTCCTCCAACAAATGTATATCGGTATCCGGCTCTGGCTGAAAGCATCGTTCTATGCTTCACAGACACAATTGTACCAATCGCTCATGCAGACCGATCATCGCCCCGAAGTCGTGCAGTAACGCGAGAGAGGCTTCTGAAAACATGGTACGACAGAGTCGTTTCGCCCCGCCATTGGCTCAAACCATTGGAAGTATGGGCTTTTTTGAGTATCTTTTCCCGCTTTGAGCATCTCCGGGACATATTATTGCTGGTGGGCATGAACCGAGTTGTTCCTGGTTTAGTTCTCATCTTGTGTTTTTTGGTGTTTCTCGACGGGTTTTCGCTTCCCGTCCCTGCGGTGCAACAAAGTCCCGATGGAGTATTCTTATCGGGAGAACGGCTCGAATACAAGGTCAAATGGCTGTTCTTCCGTCTTGGAACGATCGTTGTCACGACCAACAGGGTTGCTGACTCCGCTGGTATCTTCCGCACCTCGATCACCCTGGATTCTAATCCCGATCTTTTCTTCATCAGTATTCACAACCGGTATGAAGCGCTTGTGAACAGCAATCCTGTGCGGTGCGAGGCCTTCCGTTCCCTGGAGATCGACGGTGACGATACATTGCTGACATCATATACATTCGACGAACCTTCGCGGCGGGTTCACATGTGGCAATCGTTGCTCCCGGCTGACAATGTACTGCGCGAAGAAATCAAAGACAGTGTGGACAGGTTCTATGACGGGGCATCCTTGTTTTTCTTCGCTCGCACGATCCTCCACGGTGATACCACCCTGACGGTTCCCACTCTTGTGGAGTTCGACATGTTTTCCACTGATTTGACGATCACCGGCAAGATCGTTCCTGTTTCTATCGGTTCGATGGAAGAATCGATCATGACCCGCGAGATTTTCGGTCGGGCTAATTTTGAGGGCACAACGTTTGGCGGTTTTTCCGGTGATTTCAAAGGTTGGTTCAGCAACGACTCAGCGGCAATTCCGATCCGTGCAGAAATGAGCATCACTCTTGGCACTGTTAATATTGAACTAGAGCGTTGGGCACGGGACGGCTGGATTCCACCGACAAGGGCATACCAACGATGACACAACCGACCGGAGTTTTCGTAACGGGGGGGACGGGATTTATCGGCACCAAGCTCGTGAATGCTTTGGTACAGAAGGGTCACTCTGTCCGTGCACTTTCCCGCAGTACCAGCAACCGGAAGGGGCTTGAGCATGAACGCATTTCGTTTGTGTCCGGCGATCTTTTTGACAGAGAATCGCTGCGGCGAGGAATGGAGGGTTGCACGCAGGTGTATCACCTCGCCGCATACGCCAAAAACTGGGCCAAGGATCCGTCTGTCTTCTTCAATCACAATGTTGACGGAATGAAGAATGTTTTTGAGGCCGCGCGCGAGGCGGGCGTCAAGCGTGTCGTTTTCACATCAACTATCGTCGTGTACGGACCAACCGCACCAGGCGTGATTGGTGATGAATCCATGCCGCGCATCATTCAGCGCTGCTATACGGAGTACGAAGAAAGCAAAGTCCATGCCCAGCAAGAGGCCCTTCGGTATGTGGAGCGGGGGCAAGATGTTGTTATCGTTAATCCGACCCGTGTCTATGGGCCGGGAAAGCTGACTGAGGGAAATTCCGTTTCTCTCATGATTTCCCTGTATGACAAGGGAAAGGTCCCCGTGTTGCTCAGCCGCGGAGTCAATGTCGGGAATTACGTGCATGTTGATGATCTTGTACGCGGACACATCCTTGCCATGGAACGCGGGCGTACAGGCCAATCGTACATTCTCGGCGGAGAGAATTCTTCACTAAAGCACATCTTCGAACTCGTCAATGAAGTCAGTGGGAAAAAGCATTTTCAGATCAATCTTCCGCCTGCTCTTGCCTTTGCGTTTGCGCGATTCGAGCAGAAGAAGGCGGAATGGCTCGGCCTGTATCCGCAAATCACGCCCGGGTGGGTGGAAACTTTTCTTCAGGATTGGGCATATTCGTGCGCAAAGGCGGAGCGTGAGCTTGGGTACTCCATCATATCGCTCAGAGACGGAATTCGCGAAACGTATGAGTGGCTTATCAAGGGTGCCGTATGAGCCGGTTCGACAGCAGTATTTTCCCTGGAGGGCTCTTCAGCGGAGACCGTATGAAACCGACGCTGATTCTGCTGATGACACCGGTTCTGCTCGTCACATTCAAGTACTATGGCTCGAGACAATGGTATTTTGAAATGGTGAGAGATTGGTTCGTTATAGCCGGAAATCCAGAGTTAACGGCGGCCCTTTATGTGTTCTTTGCTTCTTTCGTCCTGTTCGGAGTCGTTCCGCTTTTAATCATCAGGTTCATATTCAAAGAAACTCTGGCATCCTATGGCCTCCAGATGGGGGACCGCAAATTTGGGTGGAAAGCGGTGGCAATCCTCGGGCCTTTGTTTGTCCTCTCGGCGTATCCCTCGTCGTTTATGCCGGATTTTCTTGCTGAGTACCCGTTGTACTCGGGGGCCGGGGCAACGACGGGGGCCTTCATAACTCATGCCTTTTCGTATTTGTTCTTTTATATCGGCTGGGAGATTTACTTCCGCGGCTTCATGCAATTCGGCCTGCGCTCAACTTTCGGCGATTGGAACAGCATACTCCTTCAGGTTATGGCATCATGCCTGGTGCACATCGGAAAGCCGGCGGCGGAAACGTACAGCTCCATTCTTGGCGGATTGGTCTGGGGGATTCTCGCTTTTCGTTCGCGCTCGATCGTCTATGGACTGGTGATTCATTGGCTCCTGGGCGTCGCGCTTGATTTATTCATTGTCACATAGGATTCCGATATCATGTTTTTAGGAAGACGTCTTATTGTAGGCCGATTTGAACTCCAGCTCACCGATGCCCTTGTTCTGTCTGCACTTCTGCTTTTCAGTCTCCTGGGATTACTGTTTCTCGTTGACGGATGGCAGATTCTGATTCTCAAGAATATCGGCGTGGCAGTTGTATTTCTCGGTGCCGTGTACATCACGCCGAGAATCCGCCACCGCGTGTGGCGCTTCTTTGTCCGGGTCGCCGCAATCACTCTCTCCTATGCCTATCTCTTTGGCGCCGTGGCCCCTCTCCAGCACATCGTATCTTCCGAGTGGATGGACCCCTACGTGCTCGATTTTGAACAGTATCTCTTCGGGGTACAGCCGACACTCTGGATGGAAAAATTCACAACACCCTGGCTCACCGAATGGATGATGTTTTCGTATGTAATCTATGTCCCTTTGTATCCGGCATTGTGCGGAATTATTTACTTTATTCGGGGCGAGCTCCCCATGGAGGAATATTTCTTCGCTCTGGGTATTACAAACATTCTCTGTGATGTCGGATTTATCCTCTTTCCCGTTGCCAGTCCGCTCTATTTCATTCCGGAAGTATACTCCGTTCCCCTCGACGGGTATCTATTCACCACGCTGGGTGAATTGATGCGCAGTCAGCTTCATTACGCGGGCGGATCGATTCCGAGTCCTCACGCGGCAGCGGCAACGATCATGTGGGTGATGGCCTACCGCTATCATCGCCTTTCGTTCCACATTCTCACACCGATTATTCTGTCTTTGTATGTGTCGACCTTCTATGGGCGCTATCACTACCTGACTGACGCTGTGGTCGGCGTTCTCGTCGCCTTTGTTGCTCTTGCGCTGGCACCCCGCATCATGCGCGCCTGGGACCAGCTTGTGGAAAAGGGAACCGTTGGAATGGCGTTTGCGCGCACAAAGACTGAATGATCCTCACGGGAGATACGCCGGGT
>JBBDYD010000121.1:0-3688 GCA_040901865.1 Bacteroidota bacterium
CCGCTCACATAGCAATCTTTGTCTTTTACAGAAAGGCTCGCTTAAATATTCAATCTGAGACAAGCAGTCTAAGTCAATACGATCCTCCGAACTCTGCCGAAAAGTCGAATCCAGCAAGTTCAGTTGCCGTCCTAATGAGCTTTGTGGATGAAGTGAAAGTGCTTGCTCCAAAGGGCATGTTTGTTCCAATGACAGACTTTTCGGACCGCATAGATTCAACCATTGATGGCATGTTGGGAACTATGCACGACCGAATAAATCTATTTCTTGTCGTCGGCATCGCAGGGACAATGTTCGGTGTTTTTGAATTTGCTGCCAACGCCTACGAAATATTCAAAACCGGCGATTCAGGTGTCGTAGGCGTCCTAAGCACGAGTTTTAGTGATTCTATAGGACGAGCCTTTCCTGTTGGGATTTTCGGAATCTTTTTGACGATTGTCTTCCAGATTCGTTCGGCACATTATGAGGATGAGTTACGAAACGCAGTCGCAGGAGCAACACAAAAGGCACTCCTTTTTAGAACGCATGAAAGCCGATCAGAGCTTGATCGCCTTTCAAACGCACTTACTGCAGTTGAAGCGGCTTTCTCAAGTTTAGACGAGAAGATGAAACCATTGGCGGACGTATTCAGGAATCGGACACTTGAAATAGTTGAGGAATTCGGTACGCACATCGAAGGATTTCTCAAGAAGGCGAATTCTCAGTTTGAAGATCTGCAGGAATCGAGTAGGTCAATTGCCACTAGTACCGCTGAACTCAGCGAAACAACAAAGGAAGTCAAAAAAACCCTCAAGGATGCTCCCAAGGTATTAGGGCAATTAAGCTCTTTGGCAGGAGAACACGAACAAGCGTTGGCAAACTATAAGGTATTCTCTGAGGAGCTAAAGTTACTTCCATCACAAATGATACAAAAGCTCGCAGAATCCTTCGCCGAATTTTCTGTGACTGCTGAGACAGTCTGGGCAGAACGCAGCGAGTCTGTTCTGAAGGACATCAAGACTGACATGATTGACTATGTTGGGAGTATAAAGACAAATATTGAAGTTATTAACAAAGCGCTTGTTGAGACTAATGCAAAATATGAAGAGTTGATAAGAAACCAGGAAGAGATAATTCCCCGGATCATTACGAATCTTCGAGAAGCACTGCTTGAGAAGCGCCCAGAAATCAGTTTAGAATTGAAGGCGCTTCTAGGTGAGCTCGGTAGCATAGTGGAGAAAGCTTCAGAAGCGAAAAATGGTCTCATGCAATGGCTTCAGGGGGTTGGACAGCTCCACACGGAAATTAACAGAGTACGCGAGGCTCTGGCAGCACAAATAGATCAACTAAAAAACAAGCCTCTTACCGGCGAATTCGCAAAGATTGTTGAGCAACTGGAGAAATCGAATTCTTTTTTGGGGCGCCTTACCAAGCACACACCATCAATCGCTCTCGCGAACATCCTGAGCTTTCGCATTCATGGCGACAAAGCAAAGCAGTAGCTCCAATCCAGGGACGGCAGACCTAACTATCGATGCGTCATCGATCTAATCCATGGCCAGCTTTTGTCGACATGTTTACGGCCCTCTTCATCGTGTCGTTTGCAGGATTGATTCTTTTCTCTGGTACTTATTTGGATGTCTCAAGAATCCAAGAGAAAGTCAACAAGATTGGCCGCAATGTCGAGACTGTCCTCAGGGGAAAAGTTCAATCGAACGTCAGAAAATGTGGCGAAGAGATTTGTATCGATCTGTATATTCATTTTCCAATAGATAAGGACTCTATTAACTTAGGCGATCGGGCTATAGTCAAAGCGGTCGCGCTAAGTATGAAGAAGGCTTTTGACCAATTGACATCTGAAGAACTCAGGGTGATCGAATTGGTCATAGAAGGCCATACTGATAATCAGCAGCCAGGAATACGGTTGAATCCGAGGGACCGCTTTTTGTACAATTGGAATCTTAGCTCGAGACGTGCCACGGCTGTACTTTATGAATTCTCTGACGCAGGAATGAAGCCACCTCGATACAATATTGTTGCTATTGGATATGCAGATTCGCAGCCCCTCTACCGTAGTTCATCGCCCCATGCTGCACAAAATCGCCGAACCACTCTTCGTATTCGTGTTGACTCAAAAAAGCTATAATAACCGAGGCGGCTTGTCAGAATGCGAATGTTGTGAATTAAGAACCCAGTAGGAACTCCCGCCGACTTGTTGCCCTTCTCTCCCAACGAAATGTCAAATGATTCAAGCGCTCAGTACGCAGCTCGGGAGGCTTGACACATTCAATATCAACGCTTTCAGTTTGTTTCAAACGGAGGATTCCTTGGTTAGAACGCTCGCCCTGAAATTATTTGAACTATCGTGGCCGTCGGTCGAAAGGGCCATTGTTGTCCAGGGGGTGTCATTGAGTTAGGAGCAAACGACTATTAATACGAATGCAACGTGACTTTCGGATAGCCATCTGCTTGGAAAAGATCGGATACCAGTCCCTCTGCCTCAGGTCTCTAAGTCAGGCAGCCCACCACTAACGTCGTGTGCCCAACATGTCCCCACATCCTGCACTATCTCTTACCACTCAATGCTATCCAATACCAAGGTGTGACCATTTTGTGACCACGCTGCATGAAATGTGGTGATTTTGACCTTGCTCGTGTAAAGAAAAATATTCAAATTGATTCAAATTTAGCGATTTTGCGAACACAGGATTGACATGCTTGGATTCAGGAGCTAGTGTTGGCAACGACGTGCAGGTTCAAGTCCTGTTCCGGGCACTTAACATGGAAGATTGCAGATTGTAGATTGAAGATTTGAACAGCGTTCATCGATAAGTTGAGCGAGTCCATTTTCTGGACGAGCAAAATCCCGCCTTTGAAGCCTTCCAACAGGAAGGCGGGATCCTGCCTGCCCCGATGCTTTCTATCGGGGTTCCGGGCACAAAGGATTGCGGATTGTAAATTGCAGATTGCAGATTGAAAAAGAGTTCAAGTTGAGCGAGTCCGCTTTCTGGACGAGCGAAATCCCGCTTAGAGCTCCACAAATGTTTGGCGGGATTGAGCGAGTCCATTTTCTGGACGAGCAAAATCCCGCCTTTGAAGCTTTCCAACAGGAAGGCGGGATCCTGCCTGCCCCGATGCTTTCTATCGGGGTTCCGGCACTGGTTCGATTCCTCCCGCTTGTAGCGGGACTCGCTCACCATACCATTCCTTCCCCAACCTGACTACGCCTTCATGCCCCTGCGAATCATTTCTGGTCTGATCAGAGCCGTCCTCTTCCTCCTCGGCCTGTTTATCGTCCTTACGCTCATTCCACATGAATCTCCCTGGCGATTGAGCAACATCTCCAGGACGGTGATTGACGATACTGTCTGTTTCATCATCAACCTCGCCTTCGTTCCATCGACTCTCATTCTTTCGACCAAAGTGACGTTCATCGTTGCTGTCATCCTGCTCGTCCTCGTGGTAGTGGCAATTCCCCAAAAGGAACTGGGCCATGCCTGGCGCTCGTTTCGGCTCAATACACGCGCGTTTGCCGGCGGATTGATTGCCTTTGACCTTTTTGTGTTCACATTGATGCCGGCGGAACTCGACTTCGTCCGTGATGGAACTTCGGTCACGTTCTACTTTGTCGTAAGCACACTTGCCCTCACACTCATGGTAATCACAGCCGGGCCGATCTTCCTCTCCCTTTACGGAAAGTTTGCGGACC
>JBBDYD010000121.1:3788-12196 GCA_040901865.1 Bacteroidota bacterium
ATGGTAATCACAGCCGGGCCGATCTTCCTCTCCCTTTACGGAAAGTTTGCGGACCCGCTACAGCGCGCTTATCAATCTGTCAAGCATATCGTCCTTTCCTCCAGGCCATCGTACTATGTGGGAACTTTGGCGATCACGGGATTTGCCTTGGCGAATCTCGTTTCCTTCATGCTCTTCGAACATATTCCGCATGTTCAGGACAGTATTGCTCAGTTCTTCCACGGAAAGATTCTCGCCCAAGGAGCCCTCACAGCTCCAGCCCCGCCGGTGCCACCAGACTTTTTCAATTTTCTCCACATGATCATCATGGACGGCAAATGGTATTCTCAGTATCCCCCAGGCCATTCCGTTCTTCTCGCTGCCGGAAGCCTTCTGAATGCACCCTGGATTATCAATCCGCTCTTCGGCTCTCTCACGATCATCGCCGCGTACGCCCTGGGCAAGGAACTCTTCGACGAAACGGCCGGCCGCATCGCTGCCGCCCTGACTCTTCTTTCACCTTTTGTGCTCTTCATGTCGTCAGAATTCATGAATCACACGACGGCGCTATTCTTCTTTGTTATTTTCATTCTCTTTTTTGCCAAGTCTCTAAGAACGGGATTCCTTCTCCACGGACTGCTGGCCGGAGGCGCGTTGGGCTGGCTTGCACATATCCGTCCCTATAGCGCTCCCGCCCTGGCCGCGCCGTTTCTCCTGTACGGACTCGTTTTGATGTTCAAGCGCTGGCCGGAACTTAAACGTGCCGTTATAGGGTTTGTCGCCGCGTTCTCTCTCTTCATCGGACTTTTGCTCGCCTTCAACTGGATAACAAACGGGCACCCGCTTCTCTTCGGATTCCAGGTCCTTTGGGGCGACATGGTAGAGCCCGGTTTTGGCCACAGTGGCTGGGGGGAGCCGCATACGCCGTTTCGCGGCCTTCAACAGATGCTTTCAAACCTCAACGGAATGAACAAGTATCTATTCGAACTTCCGATCCCATCCCTCCTCCTTGTCATGCCGCTTTTCTTCTCGGGAAAGCACAATCGCTGGGATTATCTCCTCATCGCATCGTTTCTCCTGGTGACGCTCGCGTACTTCTTCTATTGGTTTCAGGATTGGTGTTTCGGACCGCGGTTCTTATTTGAGGCTTCCGTCCCGTTGATTCTTATTACCGCCCGGGGGATTCAGCATTTCCCGACGCTCTGGAACGATGTGTTCGGATTTCGCACGGAGCGAACGAAAGTTCGGATACTTTCTCTGACTGGATTGGCGTTTCTCTTCGCTCTCGGCTTCGCGACGAACCTTCCGCCGCTCATACAGCTCTACGGGCAAAGTTACTGGGGGGTCAACGCAGACGTGGTGAAGGCTGTGGAGAAGATGGGAATTGAAAAGGGTCTCATCTTTGTGAAGTCGTACTATGGAAGCGTGTTGCCGCAGAATGATCCATTTTTGAAATCTCCGATCATGTATGCAATCGATCTGGAAAGGAACAATCAGATTCTTATGAAACAATTTCCGGACTACCCGACCTATAGGGCCATCGGTTCCCGCGTAGAACCAATTTCCGCCAAGTGATCAAGGGCGCTTTTTCTTTCGGGTCATCAAGCTCCATTTGAACAAGGCAACGAGAGCGCGTACACCGTCACGCCAGGTAATTTTCTTCCCTTCTTCATATCCCCGCCCTGTATACGTTATCGGAATTTCGTAGACCTTGTACCCCCCGCGAAAAAGCTTTACCGTTACCTCAACCTCAAAATCAAATGTAAAAGATCGGATATCGAGCGACCGGAGGACTTCTGTTCGAATGACTTTGAACCCGGTCTCCATATCGGTCAGCATCCCGGATGTCATCATGTTTGTCAACAGTGTCAGCATCTTGTTCCCAAGATAATGCCAAAAAAGGAATACACGGTGCGCTCCGAGAAACCGTGAGCCGTAGACCGCGTCTGCCCAGCCCTGTTCGATGAACTCGAGGGCCCTCGGGTATTCCTCAGGATGATACTCCAGGTCGGCATCCTGGATCACTACCACTTCCCCTGTCACTTTTGAAAGACCTGTCTGGATGGCCTTTCCCTTGCCCTGGTTCTTTGCATGATACAAGCAGATGAGCTCCCTGCGGTGTCTTTTCCCGAGTCTTTCCATGACGGCCTTCGTCCCGTCGGTCGATCCGTCATCCACAACCACGATTTCCTTCCGCCCGGGAACGGCAAGAACGCGGCGCACGATCTTCTCAAGCGTCTGCTCCTCATTGTACACTGGGATAATGATGGACAGTTTGAAATGGGACTGTTTCTTCATGAAGCGTTTCTCCTGGCAACAATGAGAAGTGATTGTCCAAACGGCCTCCAGAGTCGTGGCTCGATAACACGGAGTACGGGCACGGCAAACCGATCGAACGTGAGCGCCGAAGTCCGCGGAATCGACTGCACACGCAGAATTCGGCCATAAAGCCACCAACCGAAAAAGCCCGGCATGTTCCAGTACGAAACTGAGGCAACGTTAAACCCCGCCGATTCAAACAACGTTCTTCCCGATGCCTTTGTGTACCGGCGGCAATGGTGAAACACCTCATCAAGACTGCCGAAAATCGCCGGAAATGCAGGCACCCAGTGGACGGCGTAACCGCCGGGCTTCAAAAGAAGATGCATCGCACGAACGACTTCCTCCACTGTTCCATCCGGAATGTGCTCGAGGACATTTGAAGAGACAATGGAATCAAAGCTGCCACGCATGTCCTGGCGCCGGGAAAGATCTTCGAGAGAAACGCACTCGACCGATAAATCGGAATGTTCAGCGACGCGTTCACGATGAATCTGAATAAGATTCGGATCGATGTCTATTGCCAACACCTTTGTTCCTCCCCTGAGAAACAACGGCGTGAGATTGCCGATACCTGCTCCAAGTTCCAGCACCCTGTGACCTAAGTACGGACACATCAGATCGTAAACGAACTCGTTGTAATGGATCGCTTCAGAAAGCGTCTCAAGGGAAAACTCGGATGCATCTGTTTTACTCACGTCAAGAGACTCACTTTCGTCTTTCTGTACCGAGTTGGGTCGGTGCCGGGAATCGTGATCCGAAGTGTGCCGAGCCCGTTGTTGCGTCGGACGATCTCGGCATTTGGGGCGCCCCGAACGATCTCCGCAGAATCTTCATGGAGAAGATCGTACTTTTTCCCTTCAATTCCCTCCATAATGTACGTTACACCCTCGGGCCGGCGACTTGCACCAGATCCAACGGAGTTTCGAGAAGGCAGGCAAAATACTTTCGCGATTTGTTTCGTCGTTCCACCGTCATCGAGTCTCCCGATCCCGTATTTAATGAGATTCGGGATGAAGCCCTTAGAGCCACTTCCAAAGAGTTCATCATCCCCAAGGCGGTCTTCAAACCAAACGACCTGGGAAAAACTCTGGCACACAATCAACAAGCAGAAGGACAGGACTTTTATCACGACGCCGACCGTTTTTTCCAGAAGTAATACACTGGAATTCCGAGAGCCAGGAAACCGATTCCGGCCCCTGATTCCAGAGGTTTGTTGATGAATGTATTGAGGACGAACCAAAGTGAAGCGGCGGTGAAAAAAAGTGGAGTGAAAGGATAACCCAAAGTCCGGTATGGTCTCTCGGCATCCGGCAGCCGGCGGCGGAATACAAAAACGCTCGCGGCCGCGAGACCAAAGAAAATCCAATCGGTAAAGACGACATATGAAATCAGCTTTTCATATGTTCCCCAGATAAGAATGAGGACAATGGCCCATGCAGATTGAATGACGATGGAATACGCCGGCGTGCGAAATCTGGGATGAACTTCTGCCACGCGTTTGAAGAACACACCATCGCGCGCCATGGCATAGTAAATGCGGGGAGCAGTCAGAGTATAGATGCCTGAGGTCCCAAACGTAGAAATAAAGATCGTGAGGGAGATAAAAGCCCCGCCGAAGCCCCCAAGAACGACGGTCATGGCGTCGGCAGCAACTCGGGGAGAATTAGCAACATCCTGAAGGGGCATGAGAAACATGTACGCCAGATTTGCCAGAATATACACGACCATGATAATAGCAGAGCCAAGAATCAAAGCGAGGGGAACTGTTTTTTGAGGATTCACGGCTTCTGAGGCGGTGAAAGTCGCGTGCTGCCAGCCGCCATAGGACCACAGTACGCTCACCATTGCAAGCGCCAGGGCACTCCACAGTTCACCTTCGGGAAGCTGAAGGGGTTGAGAAAAATCCGTCGTGTTCCAGGACCCCCACCCAAGCCCTGCAAACACAAGAACCGCTATGCCCAGGAGTTTGAGTATCGTAAATACGTCAGAAAATATCCCACCCGCCTTCACCCCAATCACATTCAACACAGTGACTAGGACCAATCCGGAAATCGCCACAAGTGTTATTCCGATACCACTGAGCGGGACAAAAAATCCAAAATACGTTGAAAAGGCGATAGCGAGGGCCGCAAGTGAACCAGTATTGACGACCAGAAAGTAAGCCCACCCAAACAGGAATCCAAAAAGCCCGCCATATGCCTCGGAAAGGAACACGTAAAGCCCGCCGGCCCGCGGCATCATGGCTCCTAATTCGGCGTATGTCAATGCCCCGCAGAGAGCCATGACCCCTCCCAGCACCCACACTCCGAGAATCCAAAGCGGAGACGGTAACACTCCGGCAACGAGTGCAGGTGTAAGGAAGATTCCCGATCCGATGGATGCCCCGATCGCGATCATCGTCATGTCGAAAGACGTTAGGGCGCGTTTGAGTTCGGTCATCGGGGGCAAGGATGTTATTAGTTAGTGGGTTATTAAGTTATTCGGGAGATCAGATCTGCAGGACAATAGGTGCACCGATCGGGCTCTCTGCATCAGCCTTTCCTCAGGCGATCCATCAACACTGCCAGTAAGATCACAACCCCGACTACTACCTGCTGAACGTACGATTCTACATTCATCAAATTCAATCCGTTCCGCAACACCCCGATCAGCAATGATCCGATCAATGTTCCAAGAACCGTCCCTTTCCCGCCGAAGAGGCTCGTTCCGCCCACAACCACAGCGGCGATCACATCAAGCTCATACATGAGCCCGGCGTTCGGCTGTCCTGAGTTTACGCGCGAGGCGAGGAGTATTCCGCTGAGAGCCGAAAGAACTCCCGATATAACATAAACTCGGATCAACACAGCTTTCGTGTTGATCCCTGCAAGGCGTGCGGCCTCGATATTGCCACCCACTGCGTACACATAACGGCCGAATCGGGTCTGTGTCAGTGTGAAATGGGCCGCCCCGAATACGATCAACATGATAAGTGTCGGAATTGGGATGAAAAAGAGCCGGCCTCGGGCAATCTCGGCAAATCCTTCGGGAAGCTCCCACACGGGCCTGCCTTCCGTCACGACAAAAGCTGCCCCGCGCCAAATGGTCATCAACGCGAGCGTGACGATGAATGGTGTGATTCGGAATTTCGTAACAAACAGGCCGGCCAGGCTTCCTGAACACGCCCCGAACAAGAGGCCGGTTCCGATTCCCAGAATGTATGCAACCGGGAGCGGGACATCCATCCGCAGGCCGAACGTAGTGACTACACCGGCAAATGCCACCAACGATCCTACCGAGAGGTCAATCCCTGCCGTGAGGATGACAAACGTCATTCCCACGGCAATGATTGCAGTAATGGAAGTCTGAAGCGTGACATTCAGAAGGTTGTCGACCGTTGCGAAATGCGGCGACAGCGCGGAAAAGAGGATCAGTTCCAATACAAAAACGACGCCAATACCGTACTCCGACAATATCCTCCTGAACGTTACGGCATCAGCGGGCATGAGCATTCTCCCCGGAGAATTGTGTTGCAAGGGCAAGGATGGCTTCCTGGGTGGCTTCTGCCCGGCCCACAATCCCCGTCACGCGCCCTTCGCACATGACCGCAATTCTGTCGCACATACCCAGAAGCTCCGGGAGCTCGGAGGAGAGGATGATAACACCGACTCCCCGCTCAACGAGATCGTTCATGAGCAGATAGATTTCCCGTTTTGCGCCTACATCGATCCCCGCCGTGGGTTCATCAAATATGAGCAGACGGGATTGCGTGAAAAGCCATCGGGCCAAAATGACTTTCTGCCGATTCCCTCCACTGAGGGTCTCAACCGCGGACTCCACAGAAGGCGCTTTGACCCTGAGCTGCCCCGAGTACGATTCTGCAACTTCCCGTTCCTTCTTGCGGTCGATCATTATTCCCCGGGCCACCTGGCTGAGATTCGAGAGTGAAATGTTTTCGCGCACGTTCATTGGCAGAATAAGCCCGTAGCGATTTCTGTCTTCCGTAAGTAAACCGACTCCCGCGTTAATAGCATCCTGGGGTGATTTCGGATTGAATTCCATTCCGTCGAGGAACATTCGCCCGCGATGATCCTGTCCTGCGCCAAAAAGAGTGTGTGCCAGCGTACTTCGCCCGGCACCCACCAATCCCGCAATCCCAAATACTTCCCCCCGAAATACCGAAAAGCTGATATCGCCGAGGAAGTCAGAGGCAATTCCTTCCAGACGGAGAATTTCACTTCCTCGTTTGGTGAGGACCTTGGGATACTCCTGCTCCAGCTCTCTCCCAACCATGTGACGGATAAGTATTTTGCGATCAACCTCCCGTACAGAAGCGGTGTGGACATGGGCACCATCTCGCAAAACTGTAACCCGGTCACCAATGTCGAATACCTCGTCCAGACGGTGGGAGATGTAAATGATCCCAACTCCTTCGGACCGTAAACGGCCGATGATGGCGAAAAGGTTTTGTAATTCGTGACCGGTGAGTGCCGCTGATGGCTCATCCAGGACAAGGATACGGACGCTTCGGGAAAGGGCCTTGGCGATTTCTATGATCTGCCGTTTCGCCGTGCTGAGTTGACCAACCCGAATATCAGTGTCAATATTCTCTCCAAGTTGCGCCAACACTTCCCGCGCTCTCTCTTTTTCCCTCTTCCGGTTCAAAAGACGAATGAACCTGCCGTATTGGGGTTCCTGCCCCAGGAGAATATTTTCAGAAACGGTAAGTTCATCAACGAGCTTGAAATCCTGGTAGATGATTCCAATTCCCAGACGTTGGGCATCAATGGGAGACTGAATTTCAACCGGCATCTGCTGCAACAAAATGGTGCCTGCATCTCTCTTCACGGCACCGGCCAGAATTTTTATCAATGTGGATTTTCCGGCCCCGTTTTCGCCAACAAGACAGTGCACCTCGCCGGAACGGAGATCAAAGTCCACAGAATCCAGCGCACGCACGCCCGGGTATTCTTTGACGATCCCCCGCATTTGGAGGAGATCGCTCACTTCACTGCCTCCTGCGCCGCCATTCGGTCAAGAGCCGGTTTATCAATGATGCCGACTTCAACAGGGACGATCGGCGGAACCTGCTTTCCTGAAAAGTGATCGAAAATTGTTTGAACAGTCATGGTGCCAATCTTATCAGGATATTGCACGACATCTGCCTTCAGGGCTGTGCCTTTCCTGATGGCGTCGGCGGCCGGCGGGGTCGCATCGTAGCCGATGACGATAATTCCCTCCCGCTTGAATTGCTGAATGGCGTCCAGGGCGCCGAGGGCCGAATCGTCATTGATACCAAAAATTCCGTTGAGTCGCTGATGTCCTTGAAGCACATCAGCAGCAGCCTGCATTGCCTTATCCCGCACTCCCTGCCCGCTTACGTCTGCCACAATGCGAATACCCGGAAACGCAGACAGGGCTTCTTTAAACCCCTGCACCCTGTCAAGCACACTGGTGACAGCAGGGTGATTAATGATCGCTATGGATCCTTTGCCGTTCAGCGCTCTGCCAAGATACTCCCCCGCAAGCCGTCCACCTGCAACGTTATCCGATGCAATATGAGAGACGACGGCTCCCTCCTGAGCGGCAATATCAGCAGTAAACACAGGGATTCCAGCATCGTTGGCCTTTCGTATTCCTGGTCCGATACCTCTCGAATCCACGGGGCAGACAATAATTGCATTAACGTTGCGCGCAACGAAATCCTCGATCTGGCTTATTTGTTTCCCAAGGTCAAACTCTGCGGTAGTAATGATCAACTCGTAATTGTGCTTCTTCGCTTCCGACATAAGCCCCTCTTCGAGGTCACGATAAAACACATGTGCCCGCGTCAACAGGGCTACACCGATGATCTTATCAGGTTTCGATCCCCCTCCTCCTGAACAAGAGACAAGCAACAAGCAGAATGTAATAAGCAGTGTTGTAATGGTTTTCATCGTTGATCCGTTGATCCGTTGGTTCGTTGATTCGTTGATTCGTGATTCATTGGTTCGTTGATTCGTTCCTCCCCGTCCATCTTCCACCCTCCATCCCTTCGCTCCGCTCCCCGGCCCGCCTTCTTGAAACTTCAGCCGGGGCGGGCAGGGCAAGCTTCCATCTCCCATTCACTCTTCACCCTTCACCTTCAT
>JBBDYD010000121.1:12296-22476 GCA_040901865.1 Bacteroidota bacterium
GGGGCGGGCAGGGCAAGCTTCCATCTCCCATTCACTCTTCACCCTTCACCTTCATCTACCCGTACTCCACCTCTTTTCCAAAAAACTTGAAAGGTAAACAGAGACGCCCGGAAGTGCAATCACAAACTACACTCAGCCAAACGCCGCGTCAAGCGCAACGGCTATCTCTTCGCGGGTATTGTAAAAGTGCGGAGATAAACGGATGCACCCTTCCCGAAGCGAAACGATGATATTCCTCGTTTTCAGTTTTTCAAAGATTGGCTGAGCATTCTGTGGACGGAAACTGACTATCCCTGCTCTCTCCGCCGGAAGGTCAGACGTGAGCAATTCCACTTGTTCGCTCTTGAGCCTTTCAATGCACAGCCCGGTCAAATCCGCGAGATGATGTGTAATCTGCGGGATACCCGCCTCCAGGAGGATGGCGAGAGATTCATTGAGACCGATAATACCTGCGACATTCAGAGTACCCCCTTCATATCTGCGCGCTGTTGCATCGAGATCCAGACGGTACCGGAAAAAATCGCTGAAGAAATCGTTGATGCTCAACCAGCCGAGATACGCCTGCTGAACCTTCTCCTGCGTTTCTTCCGAAACATACACGAACGCGGTCCCTTCGGTGTTCAGGAGCCACTTCTGCGATCCGCAAGCGAGGAAATCGATATTCGCAGCCTGAACATCAATCGGCACTGCCCCTGCTCCCTGTATTGCATCGACGCTCAGGAGCACATTCTTCCGCCTGCACAACGCGCCGATTGCGGTGAGGTCGGAGCGAAAGCCGTTCAGAAACTGCACGTAACTGATTGAGAGAACTCTGGTTTTCGGAGTCAGCCCGCGCTCGATATCCTCAAGATGAATCCTGTTGTCGTGGCACTTGACAAAATCGATTTCCACACCATGTCGCTTCTGATTGAGGAAGGGATACACGTTGGCAGGAAATTCGACGTCCGTCAAAAGCACCCGGTCTCCCGTCTTCCATGGAAAACCGGCGGCCAGGATGTTCAGACCATGCGACGTGTTATCGCAGAATGCTATGCGTTTTGGTGGCGCATTGATCAGTGCTCCAATGCGTTGTTTCGTCTGTGTGTGAACCTTCAGGAAGGACTGGAATACATTGATATCCGATTCACTTCGGCGATGGAGGTATGATTCAATGGCTTTCCGCGTTGGTTCGGGGACAGGGCCGATTGCGGCATGGTCGAGAAATATCGTGCCATTCCTCAGAAATGGGAACAACGGGCGGTATCGATCGGGATGAAAGGAGCTCGCGGTCATTCTTGCTGAATGCTCAATAGCGCGGGACAGATTGATCGATCAAAGTGGACCATGCCTCGATGCCTCCGAGGAGGTTTCTCGCCTTCGAGAACCCTTGTTCCCTTAAGAAGGCAACCGCGCGGCCGCTTAGTTGACCGGTGTGACAATAGACAACCACCTCCCGCGTGGTGTCAAGTTCCCGGATTCGACCCGGTAATTCACGCAGTGGAATCGGAATTCCCCCGATCGTTGCAATCTCCCTCTCGAAATCTTCACGAACATCCACAAGCTGAAACTTATCCTTCCCCTGAAGTTTTTCGCTCAGTTCCTGAACCGAAATCACATCCGCAACATTCTGATCGGAAATGCCTCCGGAAACTCCGGTACACCAGTCTTCATAATCAATCAGCTCTTTGATTGTTGGCTGCGGCCCGCACACAGGACATTGTGGATCTTTTCTCAACTTCATTGTCCGGAATTCCATCGTCAACGCGTCGATCAGCAGGAGACGGCCTATCAACGATTCTCCTATTCCCAGCAACGCTTTGATGGCTTCAGTTGCTTGAATGGTCCCCACGATCCCAGGAAGCACTCCAAAGACTCCGCCTTCGGCGCAACTGGGTACCATTCCGGGGGGCGGCGGTTCGGGATACAGGCACCGGTAACACGGCCCTTTCGCCGCATGGAAGACTGACGCCTGGCCTTCAAAACGAAAAACACTGCCGTAGATATTGGGCTTGTCGAGAAACACACAGGCATCATTGACCAGGTACCGTGTGGGAAAATTATCTGTTCCGTCAACGATCACGTCATACGCGCCAATGATGTCCATCGCGTTTTTAAACGTGAGACGCGATTCATGGGTTCGGACGCTGACCGTTGGATTGAGCGCCTGAATCCGCTGTTTCGCTGACGAAAGCTTTGAGGTCCCGACAGAATCTGTTGTGTGCAGAATTTGCCTTTGGAGATTCGTAAGGTCCACCAAATCAAAATCGACGAGGCCGATAGTCCCAACTCCCGCCGCGGCAAGATACAGTGCAGCAGGAGATCCCAAACCCCCGGCACCGATGATGAGAACGCTGGATCGGTTGAGCCGCTCCTGTCCCTCCATCCCCACTTCCGGCAGGATGATGTGTCTCCCGTAACGCTTCAATTGCTCCGGCCCCATGCCGCCCGATTTCACCATGCACTACCCTCCGGCAATTGATGGAATAATACTGACGACGTCGTTCGCACGGAGCCCTGTTTTTTGGCCTGAGAGAAAACGAATATCCTCATCGTTCGCGTATACATTGATGAACTTTCTCACAGCGCCATCCTCACTCAGGAGATGATTGCGTATCTCCGGATTCGTTTCGCAAAGAGAGCGGAGCGCCTCACCGACGTTGGCTGCCTCGACGGTGATACGCTCCCGATGCGCCGTATGGATACGCAATGGAGAGGGTATGATAATTGTGACAGACATGCGTCTGAGAATATACAAAAAGGTGGGTTTTGAAAAAGAGGAGCTGGAAGGTCAGGCCTTCAACTGCTGCAAAAGCTTTGTCAGGGTGTCTTTGGCGTCACCGAAGACCATCATAGTCTTCTCGTTATAGAAGAGTTCGTTGTTTTCACCGGCAAACCCCGGATTCAGGCTCCTCTTGCAGACAATAATCGTCCGGGCATAGTCAACATTGAGAATCGGCATTCCGTAGAGTGGACTGTCTTTCTTCGTCCGTGCGGCCGGATTCACCACGTCGTTCGCTCCGATCACGAGAGCGACATCGGTATTCTGGAAATCATCGTTGATTTGATCCATTTCCAGAAGGATGTCGTACGGGGCATTGGCTTCCGCCAGGAGCACATTCATATGACCGGGCATGCGGCCGGCGACAGGGTGAATTGCATACCGTACCTGCATTCCGCGCTCCGTGAGCACGTTGACCAGCTCCTGCAATGCATGCTGGGCCTGTGCTACGGCAAGGCCATAGCCGGGTACAATAATGACCGACTGGGCGGTTTCCAGAATGGTCGCCACGTCCAGCGGTGTGTAGCGAATAACTGTCCGTTGCTCGGTTGCCTGGACGGTCGGATCGTAATCAGCCCCAACGCCAGCAAACAGCACATTGCCAAGCGAACGGTTCATCGCCTTACACATGATTTGGGTGAGGATAAGTCCGGACGTGCCCACCAGGGTCCCGCTGATAATGAGGACGTCGTTCGAGAGCACAAATCCCGTCATGGCACCTGCAAGACCAGAATAGGAATTCATAAGAGAAATGACAACCGGCATGTCGGCGCCGCCAATGGGAATTACCGTCGTGACTCCAAGAATGACGGCAAGGCCTGCGATGATAATCAGAACGTACCAGAGAGAGGGGTCCAGGACAAAGAACACTCCAAGGACGATCACTGCAATTACCATGACGGCGTTCGACTGTTTTTGAAACGGATAGAGAATGGGTGCCCCGCGCATGAGCCCATGGAGCTTGGCCGAGGCAATCATACTGCCGACAATAGTGACCGTCCCAATCAAAACGCTGAGCACAATGGTTACAAGCACATCGACGCTTGCCTCCCCTTTCCAAACCGTCAGGTCCGTGTCACCGGACAATCTCAGATACTCTGCAAAGGCCACGAGCGCAGAGGCCCCGCCGCCGAAACCGTTCAGTACGCCGACCGCTTGAGGCATCGCTGTCATTTGTACACGAACCGCCAACCAGAGCCCCAAACCGGATCCGACCACCAGACCGGCAAGGATATACGTGAAGTCCAGGATTTTTTGGTCGGTGAGCGTGACGACGATGGCGATGAGCATCCCAAGAGCCGCCAGGCCATTGCCTTGACGCGCGGTCTTCGGGGAACTCAGCAATTTGAGCCCGACGACAAATAAAACAGAGGCAAAAAGATACAGCAGAGAAACGAGAGCATTCATAAACGACGAATCCTTCGAGAGTTATTTCGGGCGTTGTTTCCGGAACATCTTGAGCATCCGGTCTGTCACAAGAAATCCTCCCACCACATTAATGGTCGCAAGGACAACCGCAATACTCCCCAGAATGACGCCAAGGCCATGATGGCCTTCTCCGGCGGCAATCAGGGACCCCACAAGGGTGATTCCCGAAATTGCGTTGGAACCGGACATCAACGGAGTGTGCAGCAGCGGCGGAACCTTGCTGATGATTTCCACTCCAAGAAACGCCGCCAGCACGAAGATGGTAATTGAGACAATGAGGAGTTCAGTCATGGTAGTTCCTTACTTCATCGCAGACTTGATTTGATCGTTGACAATTTCACCCCCGCGGGTGATGCAACTTTTCGCTATCACCTCATCGGCAAAATCCGGGGACGAATCGGCCTTCGGGAACAGGAGTTTGAAGAATGTTGTGACATTCTTGGAGTACATTCTGCTCGCATCCACGGGAAGGGAGGCCGCAAGGTTCACGGGACCAATGATCGTCACACCGTGTCGCTCAACCGTTTCTCCCGCCTTTGTCAGTTCGCAGTTCCCTCCTTGCTCCGCGGCCAGGTCAACAATCACAGACCCCGGACGCATCCGCTGAACCATTGCGTCTGTGATGAGCACCGGCGCCCGCTTTCCGAAAATCTGGGCCGTGCTGATCAGGGCATCCACCTTCGGCAACCGTCCTCCGATGGCCTCGCGCTCTTTCTTTAGAAATTCTTCCGACTGCTCTTTGGCGTAACCCCCGGCGGTTTCCACACCTTCCGGGACTTCCATTTCGACAAAACTTGCGCCAAGGCTCTTGACCTGTTCCTTCACGGCGGGCCTGGGATCGAATGCCTCTACTTTTGCCCCAAGTCGTTTGGCGGTCGCAATTGCCTGAAGTCCCGCAACACCTGCCCCAAGGATGAGGACTGTTGCAGGAGGAACGGTTCCCGCGGCAGTCATCAGCAGGGGAATCATTTTGCGCATGCGGTCCGCTGCAAGGAGTACCGATTTGTATCCGGTCACTGTCGACATGGAACTGAGAACATCCATGCTCTGCGCCCGGGTGATGCGGGGAATATACTCCATGGAAAATCCAGAGATTTTTCTGGCGAGAAATGTCCTGACAACATCCGGCCGATCCAGCGGAGCCAGAAAACCGACATACGTGGCACCAACCGGAAAAAGGTCCGCCTCGGGGCAGTGCTCCGATGGATGCATTGACGCCGGGGGCTGCACTTTGAGAATGACCTGAGCTCCTTCGTACAAAGCCCGCGGCTGTGAAACGATTGTTGCACCAGCTTCTTTATATTCCGCATCCGTAAACGACGCCCCCAATCCGGCGCCTGTTTCGACAAACACTTCATGCTTATCGCGCGTGAGTGTCGGGATCATCTGCGGAATGATTGCCACCCGCGTTTCTCCGGCGATTACTTCCCTGGGAATTGCTATTCTCACCGTTATGCTCCGGTTCTCAATTCAAAAAAAACACGATGAACTTCATAGACTATTAAGACAATGAAGAATACTGAAATGTGTTGAGAATTTACACAAAAAAAGTCAGGCAGAAATGCCCGATGGCTTGGCAGCTCCCTTTCGCTTTTGACCATTTTTACCGGCATGAACCCCATTCTTGTGCCCGGCAGACTCTATGGAGTCGAGGGCCTCCTGAAGGTCATTGATAATATCTTCCGGTTGCTCAAGTCCGATGGAAAGCCGTATTCCGCCCGGATCCATCCCTCGTTTCAATTGCTCCTCGGGCGGAATGCTCGAATGTGTCATCGATCCCGGATGCTCAATGAGAGTCCGGATACTTCCAAGACTTACCGCAAGCGTCATGGCGTACGAATGCTCTGCAACGTAGTCGACAATCAACTCTGCCTTCCTATGCCGCTCGGCCGGGGTGTTGCCTTTGGGGATGAAGTGAAGAATTGTGCCGGGGGCAAACTTCCCATCGTAATCCTGCATTTGGGTGTGAGCAAGGATTCGTTGCGGGAACGAATCAAGCCCCGGATAACTGACCATTGAAATGCGCCGGTCTCGCTCGAGTGCTTCTGCCACGACGTGCGCACTTTGCATCTGTTGACGAAACCGGACAGCAAGAGATGGCAAACCGTACACAAGCAATGGCCATGCAGATTTTGCTGCAAGGACTCCCCCAAAATCCTTCCGATACAGAAGGAGCTGATCATAACTCCAATGGGGGCCGACGACAACTCCGCCCATGTCGGTTCCAAATCCACAAATCCCTTTGGTAAGCGATTCCACAACAAAGTCAATTCCGTGTTCGATGGGCCGCTGGCAAAACGGTGTAGCGAAGGTGTTATCGACGGCGGTAAACAGCCGATGCTCGGGACTCCGATGCCTGTTATGCCGCGCGGCAATCTCAACGACTGAACCAAGGTCGATAAGCTCCATGCTGGGGTTGACGGGTGATTCGAAATAGAGCAGCCGCGTGTGCGTTGTTATCGCGCGATCGAGGGCTTTCTGATCATTGAAGTCGACCCACTTCACGGAAATGCGATACCGGGGAAGCCAGTTTTTAAAAAGAGAATAGGTGCATCCGTACAGCATCTTATGTGCGACAATTTCTCCTCCGCTTCCGAGCAGAATGCCGCATAATGCTGAGATCGCGGCCATCCCGGTGGAAAACGTTACTGCACACTCCCCTTGCTCCGCTGTTGCAAGATTTTCCTCCAGCATGTCTTTGTTCGGCTCTCCGAGTCGATCATAAATATAGACGGGCGCCTTGCTCTCGACGCGGAATCCCCCCACGTGATGGGCGAATTCCACAAAACCGCGCGCTCCCCGTTTGGTTGAATCGAGACGAAACATCGAAGATGAGGATATGGGCGGAATAACATGGTGCGAATAGTCCCATTTGGGCGTTACGGATTCGCCCCATATCAAACGGGTCTCCGGAGCATACCGATATCCTTTTTTGACTTTTGATTTATGACCGTTCTTTTTCATGATAATCACCTTATGGTTTCTGGTTCGACAATCGTTGCACGATCCCGCTTCTCAAGCATCGCCCGGATCAATCCTTCCAGCATCGGCTCCCCCACTTCTACAAGATCATACGTCACGCGGACAGACGGGTGATCAATGTGAATAAACCGCCCGAGATCAATCGGCGTCCCGATGATGACGGCATCACACGGCACGCGATTGATTGTTTCCTCCAGGTCTTTGATCTGGGCATCGCCATATCCCATGGCAGGCAGTAGTGTACCGATCCCGGGATAACGCTCGAATGTTTTCTTGATTTCCCCGCTGCACCAGGGACGGGGATCGATAATCGATGAAGCACCGAATTTATTGGCCGCGACGGAGCCTGCACCGATCTTCATTTCCCCATGTGTCAACGTGGGACCATCCTCAATAACAAGGACGTTCTTCCCTTTGATCGCACCCGGATTATCCACCGAGACTGGTGATTTTGCAAGAAGAACGCGCGCCCGCGGATTCACGCGACGGATGTTCTCGCGGAGTCGCTGAACTGCGTCTCCTTCCGCTGAATCGATTTTATTGATGATCACGACATCGGCCAGACGAAGGTTTGTCTCGCTTGGATAGTATGATGTCTCGTGACCGACCCTGAGGGGATCCGCCACCACAATGGCCAGGTCCGGTTTGTAGAACGACGTGTCATTGTTTCCACCATCCCAAATGATCACATCGGATTCCTGCTCCGCACGATCGAGAATCGCCTGGTAATCGACGCCAGCGTACACAATCGTGCCGTTCTTGATGTGAGGCTCGTATTCCTCCATTTCCTCGATCGTACAACGCTCGCTGGTAAGGTCGTCAATCGAGTCGAATCGCTGGACCCGTTGCTTCACGAGATCGCCGTATGGCATCGGATGCCGAATCGCCGCGACCTTATAACCCATGGTGCGCAAAAACCCGGAGATTGCCCTGCTGGTCTGGCTTTTCCCGCATCCCGTTCGGACCGCACAGACAGAAATAACGGGCTTCGATGAGGTGAGCATGGTCTCATGCGCGCTCAGGAATACAAATCTGGCGCCGGCGGCTGAAACCCTTGAGCCAAGGCTCAGGACATGGGCGGCCGAGACGTCGCTGTACGAAAAAACCACTTCACGAACGTTGTGGGCCTTGATGAGACTTTCGAGCTCGCTCTCTTCGTAAATGGGAATCCCCGAAGGATACAGAGAACCGGCGAGTTCCGCTGGGTAGCGCCTTCCGGCAATATTTGGAATCTGTGTTGCGGTAAAAGCGACCACGTTACTGCCGGGGTTGTTCCGGTACAACACGTTGAAATTATGGAAATCCCTGCCGGCCGCTCCCACGATAATCGTGTTGGTCCTTAGTAATCCTGCCATGACAACTCCCTTTCATTCTGAATCGCGTTTTTGGGTTCAAAAACTGTGAGCACCTCCTGAAATCGTTCCAGGGCCCAGTCGATTTCTTTCTTACCGATCACGAGCGGGGGTGCGATGCGAAGTACTTTGTCGTGGGTCTCTTTGCAGAGAATTCCCCGTCGCGCAAGTAACTCACAATACGGGCGGGCATGAGTGTCGAGCTCGAGCCCAATCCACAACCCTCTTCCGCGGATATCCGCGATGTGACTGGAATGGATTGATCTGAGCCCCTCCATGAAATATTCCCCCATTTCGTTTGCCCGCTCGAACAGATGCTCGTCCATTAGTACACCCAGGGCAGCACGGGCTGTCGCCGCCGCGAGCGGATTCCCGCCGAATGTGGACCCGTGGTCGCCAGGATGAAACACATCCAGCACCTCATCCCGGGCCAGAACGGCAGACACGGGGTAGAATCCCCCTGAGAGGGCTTTCCCGATAATCACGGCATCCGGACGAATGTCCTCGTATTCATAGGCAAACATCTTTCCGCACCTGCCTAATCCGGATTGAATTTCATCGATAATGAGAAGCACATTATTTTCCAAGCAAACATCCGCCACGGCCTTCAGGTATCCTTTCGGCGGGATTATGATTCCAGCCTCACCCTGGATGGGTTCAACCAGAAACGCAGCAGTAGTGCTGTTCACGTTCCTGCGAAAATCATTGATGTCGCCGTACCGAACCGTTTTGAAGCCTGGCGCAAATGGACCAAAACCCGAGCGGTATTGCTTTTCACTGGAAAATCCGACAATCGTCGTCGTCCGTCCGTGAAAGTTTCCGTCTGCCACGATGATCTCCGCTTTATCTTCTGGAACACCCTTGACCGTGTACGCCCATTTGCGGGCCGCTTTGATTGCGGTTTCTACTGCTTCCGCTCCCGAATTCATGGGAAGGATTTTGTCATACCCGGTGAGGCGATGCAGTAATTCATACAGTAGCGGGAGCTGGTCGTTTCGGAATGCCCGGCTCGTCAGAGTCAGCGTTTGTGCCTGTCGAACAAATGCCTCGAGGATTTTCGGATGGCAGTGTCCCTGGTTAATTGCCGAGTAGGAGGCCAGACAATCCAGGTAGCGGTTCCCGTTCACGTCCCATACCCAAACGCCTTCGCCCCGAAACAGGACAATGTCGAGCGGATGATAATTATTGGCCCCGTAGAGGCCTTCGATTGCAATCAATTCGTTCGTTTTCATTGTGACTCCTTTTCATCAAAGAGCATTTTCAGTAGAGCCATGCGAACATAGAGTCCGTTCTTCGCCTGGCGGAAATACGCCGCCCGTGAATCCTTGTCCACTTCCGGAGCAATCTCCACCGATCGCGGAAGCGGGTGCATGATGATTGCATCGGGTTTCAACAACGGCAGAACACTCGCATCAATATTGAACCGGGTGCTGTCGACGGATTTCTCACGAAGCCGTCCCTTCTCAATTCGTGTTTGATAGATGACGTCGACGTTTTTCGCAATCAACCGCACATCCGAGGTCAGATGATACCGGACATTCTGATCCCCAAGATATCTGAGGATGTCATCTCCAATTTGGAGTTCCTCCGGAGCGACAAAAAACAACTGAATGCGTTGGAACTTGCTTAAGAGATACGCAAGCGAGCGGACAGTTCTTCC
>JBBDYD010000121.1:22576-24405 GCA_040901865.1 Bacteroidota bacterium
ACTGAATGCGTTGGAACTTGCTTAAGAGATACGCAAGCGAGCGGACAGTTCTTCCTTTGTCCAGCGCTCCCAGAAAAGCAATGGAGAGGCCGTCCAGCGTTTTACACTCACGGTAGATTGTGTATAAATCCAGAAGGGCTTGCGTGGGATGCTGCCCTCCTTCACCGTCTCCCGCGTTGATCACCGGTACAGGAGAGACAGCTGCGGCACGGCGCGCCGCACCCAGTTCGTGATGCCGCAGGACAATGACGTCGCACAAAGCGCCGATGATCCGAATAGTATCCTCCAATTGTTCCCCATGAATTTCTGACGAAAACTCCCGGGCCGATTCCGTGGAAAGAACCGTTCCGCCCAACCGGTGCATCGCCGCCTCAAACGAAAACCGTGTCCGAGTGGACGGTTTGTAAAAAAGCGTCGCCATGATCTTCTGTTCATAGTCCCTTGTTCCACCCCTGGCGACGATTCGTTCCATTTCTGCGGCAATGGCAAACAATTCCATAATGCCGGGGACCGTAAACTGCTGGGATTCTATGACATGATGAAGTTGCATGGGTCAGGGAATGATATGCGTTCCGGCGTTTCCGCTCATCGCTTCTGGTAACAGGTCACATGTTGTGATAATCACTTCTTTCCCGCCGTGGTCCAGAAAATACAGGGCCGACTCAATCTTGGGCCCCATACTCCCGGCAGGGAAATTGCCTGCGTTGTAATGGCTCCGGAGATCCGCTGATGTTGTGCGACAAATCTTCTTTTGTTGAGCCGTCTTGTATCCTGTGTAGACACAGTCAACATCCGTCGTGATAATGAGTGCATCCAGTCCAAGCCCGCTGGCAAGCAAGGCAGATGAGCGGTCTTTGTCAATGACCGCTTCCACACCGGTCAACGAGCACGATGCATCCCTCGCGACCGGAATGCCTCCTCCGCCAAGAGCGATAACAAGAATACCCATGGAATGCAGCTGCCGAATGATCTCAAGTTCGACGATGCGCTTCGGCATAGGTGAAGGGACAACTCTTCGATATCCCCTCGATGAGTCTTCACAAATGTTCCAGCCGAGTTCCCGTTTCTTCTGCTCGGCGACTGTCCTTGAATAAAACGGGCCAATCGGTTTGCTGGGATGTTCAAAGGCCTTATCATCGCGGTCCACCTCGACCCGCGTGAGGAGCGTCATCACCGGGATCCGTACCCCTGCTTCCCGCAGTTCCTTTTCAAGACCCAGCTCGAGGAGATAACCGATCTCGCTCTGCGATGATGCCACGCACACATCAAGCGGCAGGGTATAGACCTCGGAAGCCGCTCTCTCCGACCGGAGCAACGCTGCTCCAACCTGCGGTCCGTTTCCATGAGTCAGGATGATGCTCCATCCCTGATTCACAAATTGTGCAATGCTCTTGGCGCTTGCCTGCGCATTCGCAAGCTGTTCCTGTATCGTTCCGCGCTGACCTGACCGTATAAGGGCATGCCCGCCGATCGCTATGAGAGCGCTTCGTGTCACGTCATCGGGGCCGCATTAGTTCCACCAAGAGCGCCTTCTGGACATGCAGCCGATTTTCCGCCTGTTGAAACACAACGGACGCGGGGCCGTCAATAACTTCATCGGTCACCTCATCACCACGGTGGGCGGGAAGACAATGCATAAAGAGTGCCCCCGGTCCGGCCTTTCGCATCAATTGCCCATTGACCTGACAGGGGCGGAATATTTTTCGACGTTCTTCCTGCTCCGACTCCTGTCCCATGGATGCCCACACGTCGGTGTACACCACATCAGCTCCCGTTACCGCATCACCGGGATCATGCTTGATCATCACATTGGCTCCCGTGGACTTTGC
>JBBDYD010000122.1:0-3510 GCA_040901865.1 Bacteroidota bacterium
TCGTTCATCAGGAAGTTCAGACCGCCCTGGATGCTCGTCGCCGCGCCCGTGAAATAAGTGCGGACGTCGCGCATTCGCTGACCGCCGTTTGGGCGGAATGCCAGGAAGGATGAAGCCGGCTGCCAGGCAGCGTGAACAGCGGCAGAATCCGATCGATTATAGTCGAAGTTATATGCAACGAGACCGGAAATATCCGCGGTCAGGAATTGCAAAAACCCCCTCAGCAGGTTGATTTCCGTCGCATCGATGCGATAGGTTACCGTGGTTGATCCGCCCATCATGGTCGGAGTAATAAGCAGCGCGTACGAGGAATTTGAGAGGGTAACGTTCAAGTGATTAATAGCACTAATCAGTTTCGTCAACATGGCTGTCTCGAGGATGTTTTGGTAATACGAAGGCGGATTCGCAGCCGACATCGTTCCCTTACCGAGGGCCTGATTAATGCGCTGGTTAAAAGAGCCGGTAAATCTGTCCCTGAGAGCTGTTGCGTACTGAGTGAAGATCCCTGCCGTACCTGAAGACGGATTCAGAAGAGACTCAAGAAACACAGGCCTGAAGTCACCCATCTGACCCGAAGCGAGATTGCGCACCTGGGGGTCTCCAGCAAGCGAAAGAAAATCGATGAGGGCCAATCCGAAATGCGCGTCGGCGTTGTTCGGATCGAGGGTGATTGCTTCGTTGTAGAGTGTCACGGCGTTCGTGAAGTTGAAGACTGTGGTATCTGAACCGCCGGAGTTGGCGAGCAGGGCGATTTTCGGAATGAGAATATCGTGGCCTTGAGCCGCTTTTTGCGCGGCTGCACCGGGATCGCCAGCGGGTCCCGTTGTGGTTTCCTTCTTACAGGAGGAAAAGAAGACAAGCATCGACAACGTCAATGCAAGAGTCGTAAAAGTGAGAAAAGATCGTGCTTTCATGGTCCCTCCTGTGGAAGAGGCTAAGGTACATATTAATAGAAGGGGAGTCAATTCTGGATTGCGGATTTCGGATTGTCGATTGCGGACTGCGTTAATTCAGGGTTAAACATAAAATGCGCATGTCATCCTGAGTCCCGCCTTCATTGTTTCTTAGATGAGGCGGGACGAAGGATCTGAACATTATTGCTTAATCTTTGCGCATTTGCATATAAACTGGATTCGCAATATTGTCTGAACATGGATTTATGGGATTTGAAGGATTAACAGGATTAGATAATCCCGGCAGAATGCGGGTTTGGCGTCTGAGAGCCCCCGGAGCAACAAGCTCGCCACCCACGCCCGGGGATAAATCTCCGGTCTAGATGAGCAGGCGTTAAGCACAATCCCCCTCAAGGGGGATAAATGTTTGAATCACGAATCCGTATAATCGGCGGAATCAGCAATCAGCGTTTGAATCTGCGGAATCAGCGAAAATCATTCGCCACGCCCGGGGATAAATCCCCGGTCTAGATGAGCAAGCGTTAAGCACAATCCCCCCTCAAGGGGGATGAATGTTTGAATCACGAATCCGTATGATCGGCGGAATCAGCAATCAGCGTTTGAATCTGCGAAAGTGTACACAAAAAAAGCCCGGCCGTTTGCTTCCGGTCGGGCCTTGACTGCAGAACCGCTGGCGCCTACAGGGCTTTCTTCATTGCCCGTGCGCGCACAAGCGCATATTGCAATCCTGTCCAGTTCCAGTTTGCCGCCTTCTTATACCATTCCATTGCCTTCGCCTTGTCCCCCATCCGTTCGTACGTCCGGCCTTTTGCGAACATCACGCCCGGGTTATCGATGGGTCCCTGGTCGAGATGTTCGAGTGCCTTGGCGTGGTTGCCAAGCTCACATTCCAGGTCGCCGAGCGTAAAATGGAGCATACGTTTTTCGGAGGGAATGTTCCGCTGTTCGATCGCCACCCTGCATTTCTCTGCCTGTTTCTTTGCACCGGGGAGGTCGTTTGACCGGAGGAGAGTATAGCATTCGAGGATATTCAGATTAATATCGTTGGCCGATCTGGCCGCGGGGGTCGGCGCAACTGTTTCGTTCAGCTTTCTTGCTGCATCGATATGTTTCTTTGCTCCTTTCGGATTCCCCGAATCGACGTTGATCCAGCCGGCCATAAAATGAGCAAAAATCGTACTGGGCGGATTTTCCTTTTCTGCGAACATTCTGTAGCGGTCGGCCGCTTTGAGTGCACCTGGGATGTCCCATTCATGCAGATAGGAATAAACGATGTTGCCGAGCGAGGCGAGTTTTCCGTTTACTTGCGTGGATTTTTGATACTGTTCTTCGAAAGACTCGCGCGCTTCTGAAAAATCCCCTTTATGGATGTAATTGAAACCGATACCTCCGAGGGCGCCGGTGAAGGAAGGGGCTATTTCGAGGGCCTTTCGGTAATATTGGATCGATTCATCGAAGCGTCCCATTTTCAGGAGCAGTTCGGCGTAGGAATCGGGGGGATTCGGACTATTCGGCGCCAGCTCGATGTACTTCTTGAATGCCGCCTCAGCTTCCGCGTAGTTGCCGAGCGTTTTGTTGGCGTAGCCGAGTAAATTGTGGGCCGGTGCGTAGTTGGGGTCGGCTTGTGTTACTTTCTGATACCATTCGGCCGCGGCTTTGGTATTGCCCTCTCCGGCATAATACCCGGCCATCGTGCTGAGGACGCGCTTGTCGTTCGGAAAAGCTTTCATGAGCTCATCGAGGTGTTTCTTGAACGTTGCGCGGTCGCCGTCGATGTTGGCCTTGGTCGCGAGAATAAAAAGACGTTCTCCAGGAGAGGCCTTCTCCGCGAGTTCCACGGCCTTGTCGATGTGTTTCTGGAAAATCGCTGTTCCTCCACCCGATTGGGCGCGGTATAAATGGGCGAGGGCGAAATTCGGATCTTTTCCAATCGCCTGGTCGAGCAGAGCCGCAGCAGAAACAAATTCGCTGTTTTCAAGTTTGTCCCTTCCCTGCAGGAAGAGGCTCCGGGCATCCTCGGACGAGGTCGTCACGGGGATCTCGCCGCTTTGCTCGAGCGCACATGATGGAACAAGGAGCAGCAAGAACGCGAATGCTGCTCCAAAGGTCGCAGGTTTATTGAGCATAATTCCTCCGCGAATAAAGTGAACGGATCAGTGAATTGTATCCCGTGTATGTGGGAGCGTTGATATGCCGGGTCGTTTCGTGGAAAGCGAGTACATATGCTCCGGAATAAGGGCGAATCGCAGATGCATGGAAACGGCCCAAAGATGTGAAAAGACGGGAAGTCAATCTACGTTGGCCCGGGGTGAAAGTCAAGCCGGGAGGGAGCGAGTGGAGGACAGCGGTAGGGTCAAAACGCCATGGGGAGGCCGCAAATAGTATGCAAATAATGTTGCATCACCCACGCCCGGGGATAAATCCCCATCAGCGTTTGAATCTGCGGAATCGGCGAAAATCACCCACCACGCCCGGGGATAAATCCCCGGTCTAGATAAGCAGGCGTTAAGCACAATCCCCCTCAAGGGGGATGAATGTTTGAATCACGAATCCGTATAATCGGCGAAATCAGCAATCAGCGTTTGAATCTGCGAAA
>JBBDYD010000123.1:0-23895 GCA_040901865.1 Bacteroidota bacterium
AAACCTGCATAGGGGGTAACCTCTATCGAGGGTTCGAATCCCTCCCTCTCCGCAAGAGTGCGGCGAAATTCAATTCAGAATGAATCCTGCAATGACCTGTGAGGGCGACAACGTGTCGCCTTTTTTATTCCGCTGAAGAGAAATCCAATGCCCCAGCCAACCCGCGTCCGTTTTGCACCGAGTCCAACAGGATTCCTCCATGTTGGCGGGCTGCGGACCGCCCTCTACAATTTCTTGTTCGCACGGCACAATTCCGGTCAATTTATCCTGCGCATTGAGGACACAGATCAATCCCGAAAAGTCGAAGGTGCGGTTGAGAACCTTATCGAAACCCTTCGCTGGGCGGGCATCGATTTCGACGAAGGCCCGGGAAGAACTGGAGACTTCGGGCCTTATACACAATCGGAACGTCTCCCGATATACCATGAACATGTCAATCGACTCGTGTCTGGGGGGCATGCGTACTATTGCTTTTGCACACCCGAACGCCTTGACCAGGTCCGGAAACAACAGCAGGCCATGAAACTCCCACCCGCGTACGACCGGCATTGCCGCGATCTTCCGCGCGAAGAGTCTGAAAAACGCCACCGGGAAGGCGAATCGGGTGTCATTCGCATGAAAGTGCCCATTGGCGGGGAAATGACGTTCGAAGATATCATCAGGGGGAATGTTACGATTGCACATAAGGTCCTTGACGATCAGGTCCTTCTCAAATCCGACGGATTTCCCACGTATCACCTTGCGGTGGTGGTGGATGATCACCTGATGAAGATCAGTCACGTGATTCGCGGAGAGGAATGGCTTCCGAGTACCCCGAAACATATCATGCTGTACAAGTACTTTGGATGGGAAGTTCCGCAGTTTGCACATCTTCCGCTCCTGTTGAATCCTGACCGCTCGAAACTGAGCAAACGGCAGGGGGATGTGGCGGTGGAGGATTATCGGAAGAAGGGATACCTGCGAGAGGCGATCGTGAATTTTATCGCTTTTCTCGGATGGAATCCCGGTGACGAGAGGGAATTGTTTACTCTTGATGACCTCATCAGAGATTTTACACTCGAGCGCGTGGGCAAATCCGGCGCTGTGTTTAATGTCGAGAAACTGAATTGGCTGAACCAACAGCATCTTCGCCTCAAACCTGAAAAAGAAATCTCCGCGCTTCTCAAACCCCTGCTAGCGGAAGCGGGGGTTCCGGAGCAATCGGAGCCTTATCTTCTCTCGGTTATCGCACTGATGAAGGAACGCGTCACGGTCATTCCTGATTTTGTCGACTTTGCGGGATATTTCTTCAGCGATCCGACTGAATATGATGAGAAAGGAAAACAGAAACATTGGAACGAGGGCTCGAAAAAAGCGCTCGTTGCCCTTGCGGATCGGCTCGCCTTGGTTGCATCATTTACGACCCAATCAATTGAGGAGGTCCTCCGCATACTTGCAGAGGAATTGAACGTGAGTGCCGGAAAACTCATTCATCCCACCCGCCTCGCACTTTCCGGCAGGGTTGTCGGACCCGGCCTCTTTGAAATGATGGAACTGCTCGGCAAAGACACCGTAGTTCGACGGCTTCGTCGTGCAATGGAACTGATGTAGTTGCCTTTCCGCACTTCCTTCGATATATTTTGTCATGATCACATTGTCGATTGCTTCCTGAGAGAACAGGACTAACTATGGCTGGCCGGTCAAGCCCCCCCCTGGATACTATTCGCCTGAATAATGCCGTATTCTATGCTTACCACGGCGTTCTTTCAGACGAGCAAAAACTCGGCGGAAAATTCGAAGTGGATGTTGAGCTTCGATGCGATCTGCGAAAGGGAACTACATCCGATAACCTCCGTGACACGGTGGACTATGAGCAGGTATACGATTGCATTCGGTTATCAGTGTTCGGGAAGAAGTACTTCTTGCTGGAAGGGCTCGGTGGAGCCATCATCCGGGGAATTCTGAAGAAGTTCAGTAAAGTGCAGGTCGTGACCGTTCGGGTAAGGAAGCCAAACGCTCCGGTAAAAGGTGTGATCGACACAGTGGAGGTGGAGATGACGCGAACGCGGAGGCAGTCGTGAGTCAAGTGTTTCTTGGCTTTGGATCCAACAAAGGCGACAGATTCGGTTACCTTCGCCTGGCCGTTGATTCTGTCAACAGCATCCCCGGAGTGGCTATAAAAGCCGTTTCCAGTGTGTATGAAACCGAACCCCGCGGTGTGGAAGGTCAATCGGACTTTCTTAACGCCGCCGTCCTTGCAGAAAGTGCTCTCTCGGCAGAGGAGCTGGCAGTGTCATTGAAAAGTCTCGAACTCTCCCTGGGTCGAACGGCGTCTGAACGATGGGGCCCGCGTGAGATCGATATTGATTTGCTCCTCTTTGACGGCCTTGTCCTCGACTCGGCCCGGTTGGTTATTCCGCACCCCGAAATGCACAAACGCAGATTTGTGCTGGAACCGTTGAGGGAATTGGCCCCGGACTTTGTACACCCTCGCCTCAAGACTTCCATTGCAGACCTGTACAGACAGTGCCCTGACAAGGGATGGGTGAAGAAGACTTCCATGAAATTGACGCGATCGGAGTAATGCTTGCAAATTGCCAGCAGGGAAATCAGACACATTGCCATTGAGGGGGTCATCGGCGCCGGGAAAACCACGCTTGCGAGAATGCTCGCGGAACGGCTCAGCGGGCGACTCGTTCTCGAACGGTTCGATGAAAACCCCTTTCTTGCCAAGTTTTATGAAGACCAGGACCACTACGCGTTTCAAACCCAGATTTTTTTTCTCCTAAGCCGTTACAAACAGCAACAAGAGTTGTTCCAGACTGATTTGTTTCATAATTATGTTGTGTCGGATTATATTTTCGACAAGGACAAGATATTTGCCTATTTGACACTTCAGGACGATGAGTTGAAGCTCTACGAAGCAGTCCTGGGAGCGATCGAGAAAAACATCCCTGTTCCCGACCTCGTCGTCTATCTGCAGTCGAGTGTTGACCGGCTGATGACCAATATCAGGTATCGTGCCCGCAAATACGAAGAAAACATGTCGGAGGAGTATATCAGGGAATTGAACGAGGCGTATAACTATTTCTTCTTCCGTTATAAATCGTCTCCGTTGCTGATTGTCAAGGCAACCGATATCGATTTTGTTAATAATGAGAAGGATTTCGAAGATCTACTGCAACAAATCCTGCGGCCAAACCGCGCTCCTGTTGAGTACTACAGCCCCCTGGGCAAAGGACGGTAGCGTTGTTGCTTCGTATTCTTCTGTGGTCCGTCATCGTTTTTTTCCTCATCCGCTTTTTGTGGAGGATCATTGCCTCAGTACTGGGGAAGTCATCAGACGAGAGCGGCCCGGCCCAGCCTCCCCCCGGACAACCATCCTCAAAATCACCCGCGACATTTAGAGACATTCAGGAGGCCAAATTCAAGGATCTTCCCAGCGATGAGAATCGATAATCACCTCCAAACACTGAGTAACACGACCGCCGCCCGTTTTTGCTTGGACATCAGGCGAATTGTTGATATATTCTTAGCGTTTTCTCACCCTTGAATACCTGTTATACACGAATGTCGAGCTCGTACGTAGAGGACCTTCATCAAAAGATCGGCAAGGAAGTCCTTCTTCAGGGATGGCTGTATAATAAGCGATCGAGCGGCAAGGTCCGGTTTCTCCTTTTGCGCGATGGTACCGGGGTAGTCCAGTGCGTCATGGCAAAGGGCGCCGTTCCGGACGATGTGTTCGGCAGATTTGACGAGTTGACTCAGGAATCCTCGTTTGCCGTCAAAGGAACCGTCCGGAAGGACGATCGTGCGCCCCGGGGGGTCGAGGTCGATGTCACCAGCCTTGAGATTTATCAGATCGCCAGCGAATACCCGATTACCCCTAAAGACCACGGAGTGGAGTTCCTTGTTGATCGTCGTCATCTCTGGCTCCGCTCTTCCCGTCAACACGCAATTATGCGAGTCCGCCACCGGATCATCAAGGCCATCCGGGATTTCTTTGACGGCAGGGGCTTCACCCTCATCGATTCCCCCATCCTGACTCCCGCGGCATGCGAGGGCACATCCACTCTTTTTGAAACTAATTACTTCGATCTCGGTAAGGCGTATCTAACGCAATCCGGACAACTCTACGCCGAGGCGGGTGCCATGGCATTTGGCAAAGTCTACTGCTTCGGACCGACCTTCAGGGCCGAGAAATCCAAGACCCGCAGGCACCTGACGGAGTTCTGGATGGTCGAACCAGAAGTCGCTTTCTGCGATTTGAACCAGGATATGGATCTTGCCGAGGAATTCCTCGAATACATCGTTGAATGTGTTCTCAAGGACAGGTCAGAGGAGCTGAAGACGCTGGAGCGAAACACGAAGTTTCTCGAGAACGTGAAACGCCCGTTGCCGAGAATTTCCTATGACGAGGCGGTCTCGATTCTCAAGACGCACGGATCTCCTTTCGAATGGGGGAACGATTTCGGGGGTACGGATGAAACGATCATTTCGGAACAGTTCGATCGCCCCGTCATGGTTCACCGGTATCCCGCTGCGATCAAGGCGTTCTATATGAAACGGGATCCGGAAAACCCGAAGCTGGCACTCGCCGTGGATGTCCTTGCCCCCGAAGGATACGGGGAAGTGATCGGCGGAAGTCAGCGCGAGGACGATTTTGACGCGCTCCTGAAGCGTCTCCTCGAGCATAACCTACCCCGCGAGGCATTCGAGTGGTACCTCGATCTGAGGAAATACGGAAGTGTCCCGCATGCGGGATTCGGATTGGGTCTGGAACGAACGGTGGCGTGGATCTGCGGACTGGACCATATCCGGGAAACGAGCCCATTTCCGCGAATGATCTATCGGATCACGCCTTGAGAATTACGAATGTCGAATTGTCAATTTCGAATTAACCACAGGACTCTTGTTATCTCACAGTTCGCAATTCGCAATTCGACATTCCGAAAGCTGTCTGTGTTTTAGACCACTGCCTTCATGCTTAGAGTCCAAAACCTCAGAAAAGAATTTGATACGGTGGTAGCCGTTGACGGCGTCTCGTTGGAAGTTCAGCGCGGTGAACTCTTTGGCCTCCTGGGACCCAACGGCGCGGGGAAGACGACCACGATTCGCACCATCCTTAATATTATCAAACCGAATCACGGCACAATCACTTTCGATTCGCTCCCTTTTACGCACGAAACATGGAATACCATCGGATATCTCCCCGAGGAACGCGGACTCTACCGAAAAAGCAAAATTCTGAACACCATCTTGTATTTTGCGGCCCTGAAGGGAGTCAGCAAAGAGACCGCAAGATCCCGAGCTCTTTCGTGGCTAGAGCGCTTTGGCCTTCAAGACCGCTTCAACGACAAGGTCGAAGAACTCTCCAAGGGAAATCAACAGAAGGTTCAACTCATTTCTGCCCTGATCCATGAACCCAGCCTCCTGGTCCTCGATGAACCGTTCTCCGGACTTGATCCCGTGAACCAGATCCTGCTTAAGGATGTACTGATGGACCTACGGAAGAAGAACGTCGCGATTATTTTTTCAACACATCAAATGGAACAGGTGGAGAAGATGTGTGATGCCATCTGCCTTATCAACAAAGGCAGAATTGTCCTCGAGGGATCTTTGAGACACGTGAAGCAACAGTACGGAAAGAATTCCGTTCACCTCGAGTTTGACGGCGATGGTGCTTTTCTTGCAAAACTTCCGCTTGTCAAAAAAGCAAATATCTACCAAAACTATGCGGAACTGGAACTTGTCAATCCGGAACGGCCATCCGACCTTCTGAATCACCTTGACGGTAAGATCTCTCTGAGGAAATTCGAAGTCGTGGAGCCGTCGCTCAATTCCATTTTCATTGATGTCGTGGGAATTCCCGCCACGCCGCAAGAGGCAGAGTCAAAGGCCTCAACCGCCGGTGGCCGCCGGTCACGAAAGCCGATGGATAAGGCCCTTCGGAAAGCGCTGATCTCGCTGGGTCTCACCCTGGCGATCACTATCTTCGTTATTCTCACCCGGGTTCAATCGGATTCCAATGATTGGATGCTGCCGGCCGTTCTCCTTGGCGCAGTCGCGTTCAGCGGATATAAAGTATGGGATGCCTGGCACAAGGTGCGGGAAAGAGAAAAATCCGGACCGGGGAGCTCATGAAATTTCTCACCGTCGCCCAATGGGAATTTCTGGAGAAGATCAAATCAAAGGCCTTCCTGTTCTCCCTCGTCATCCTTCCGGTGATCATGGTTGTGTTTGGCGTGCTGCCGACTTTTCTTGCCAGTCAAACGGAAGAGAAATCGATTGTCATCGGGATCATTGACGAAACGAATCAGATTCTGGCCCCTCTCGAAAAACGTTTACGGGAAAAATACCGGCTTGAAAACGGGGAACCGGTCTATGTCTTGCAGAACCTGGCGAGTCTTGGATCCACGGATGACGCGCAACGAAGGGAGATCGCGACGCTCATGGTTGCAGAGGACGAAATCGAGGGGTATTTCAGCATCCCGGCAACAGTGTTTGATAGCGGCAAGGTTGACTACCGGGCGGAAAATGTCGGCAATTTCAGGGTGGTGGAGCGGTTTTCGAGGACGATGGAGGAAATCATCGTCGCAAAGAGATTGTCGGAACGCGGCTACGACCCTGAGCTCGTACGAAAGCTGGCAACAGACATTGACATCCGGGCCCTTAAAGTCACCGGCGAAGGAAAGGAGTCAGAATCGGGATTCCTTGAAACATTTTTTAGCGCCTACGTCTTTATCATGATGCTGATGTTCATGGTCATGACATCGGGACAGCTCCTGATTCGCAGCGTCGTCGAAGAAAAATCAAACAGGGTCATTGAGGTCCTGCTTTCCTCCTGTTCGGCACAGGATCTGATGATCGGAAAGATTTTGGGTTTAAGCGGATTGGGCCTCCTGCAAATCCTGATTTGGGGAGTGATTGCCCTGGCGATATCTCTGAAGACCGGGTCATCGGTCGTTTCTTCAGAACATATTCTTTTACTCCTTGTTTATTTTATCCTCGGATATCTTATGTATTCGGCGATCTTTGTCGGTGCGGGTTCTCCGGTCACCACGGAACAAGAGGCCCAGCAGATAACGACATACGTGAGTTTGACCCTGGTTTTCCCGATCGTCCTTGCCATGCCGGCGATGCAAAATCCGGACTCCACCCTGATCAAAGTGCTGACGTTCATTCCACTGCTGACCCCCGCCTTTATGCTGATGAGAATCCCCATCCAAATGCCGCCGACCTGGGAGATTCTTGCGACAATAGGCATGCTTCTGTTCTTTACCGCTTTTTGCATGTGGGCTGCAGGAAAAATATTCAGGATCGCCATTCTCGTGTATGGGAAGCGGCCAACGCTGAGGGAGCTGTCACGTTGGATTCGAACCCCGTAATCAGAAGGATCATAACATTGTGAATTTCGAAATTGTGTTTTTCTCTATCCTGTCCGTTGTCATGGTCGGATCCGCGATCATGGTTATTACGCGGAAGAGCCCCGTGATGTCTGTGTTGTACCTGATCATGAATTTCTTTGCGCTGGCGGGGATTTATCTGACTCTTCACGCACAATTCATAGCGGTGATCCAGATTATCGTTTACGCAGGCGCAATCATGGTGTTGTTCCTTTTTGTGATCATGCTTTTGAATCTCGGTGATGAACGCTCCCTGTTGGAAAAAATCTCCATCAGGAAAATGGCAGCGGTTGGATTGGGCTTTGGAGTCCTGTTGGAATTGACGTATATCCTCGGCTTTTCCGGCGCCGCGTTTCCCGAAAAGAACATGGAGAGAGCCATCGCGATTGGGACCGTTGAGGGAATTGGCAAAGAGTTGTTTTCAACGTTCTTGTTTCCTTTTGAAATCACCTCGGTGATCCTTATCGCCGCAATCGTTGGTGCGGTCATCCTTGCGAAACGGAAAATAGACTGACCATGATTGAACTTCAATACTACCTCATTCTGTCGGCCGCGGTGTTTGTTCTGGGGATGATCGGCGTTGTTACCCGTCGCAACGCGATCATTGTCTTCATGTCCATTGAATTGATGCTCAACTCGGTCAACCTGACGCTCGTCGCTTTCTCGGCATTCCTGGGTGATTCCACGGGTCAGATGCTGGTGTTCCTGGTTATGACTGTGGCTGCGGCAGAGGCGGCTGTGGGGCTGGCGATCATTATCGCTCTCTTTCGGAACAAACAGACTGTCAATATTGACGAAATCAACATTCTGAAGTGGTAACCTGAAGAGCAACTCGTTGATCGTATGAATATTCTTGTTCCCCTTATCGTCGTTTTCCCGCTCATCGGGGTGCTCGTCCTGGGCCTCGTTGGATCCCGCGTGAAGAGCGAGAAACTCGTTGGCGCATTTGGGAGCGGAATGGTGGGACTTTCCTTTGCCGTCTCCGTGTGGATTTTTGGCAGCATGCTGTCATGGGATGAGGCGGACAGGGTTTTCACCGTCGAACTGTTTCAGTGGATTTCCACGTTTACATCCACATCTTCGTTTTCGGTATCGATTGCCTATCAAATCGACCAGCTCTCAATCCTCATGGCCCTCGTCGTGACCGGAGTCGGCTTTTTGATCCACGTTTATTCCATCGGCTACATGCATGGTGATCCGGGATTCTGGCGGTTTTTCACATACCTGAACTTGTTTATTGTGGCGATGTTGAATCTGGTTCTGGCAGATAATTTTCTCCTGATGTTCCTCGGATGGGAAGGGGTGGGGCTCTGTTCCTATCTGCTCATAGGGTTTTGGTATGACAGGAAGTTCGAAGTGGGAGGATATACGCCGGGCACTTCGTGGACAGGCGATGCGGCAAATAAAGCCTTTATCGTAAACAGGATAGGAGATGTGGGTTTCCTGCTTGCCATGTTCCTGATGTTCAACCGGTTTGGAAGTCTGAACTTCGACACCATTTTCGGTGCCGCATCTGTGCTAAGCCCCGGCAATGAGACGATCGTGTGGATCACCATGCTGCTCTTTCTCGGCGCTACGGGAAAATCAGCACAGATCCCCCTCTATGTGTGGCTCCCGGACGCTATGGCCGGCCCCACACCAGTCAGCGCTTTGATTCATGCCGCCACCATGGTGACTGCCGGAGTGTACATGGTCGCACGTTGCTCCGTTCTATTCGCTCTTGCGCCCGTCACGTTGACGACTATTGCCGTTATTGGAGCCGCGACAGCGGTCTTCGCAGCGACCATGGGGCTTGTTCAGAACGATATTAAGAAAATCCTCGCGTACTCGACGGTGAGCCAACTGGGTTACATGTTCCTGGGTATGGGTGTTGCGGCCTTCGGTGCGGGAGTGTTCCATCTCATGACCCACGCGTTCTTCAAGGCTTTGTTGTTCCTCGGGTCCGGAGCCGTGATCCACGCGATGCATGAGGAGCAGGATGTGAAAAAAATGGGCGGACTGAAATCATACCTCCCGATAACCTATCGAACGTTTTTCATAGGAGCGATTGCCATCGCCGGCATTCCGCCGTTGGCAGGGTTTTTCAGTAAGGATGAAATTCTCTGGAAAGCCTTCAGCAGTGAATACGGATCGCCGTTGCTTTGGATTTGCGGAGTACTCGGCGCGTTTCTGACAGCGTTTTACATATTCAGACTGGTTTCTCTGACCTTCGAGGGGAAGCCAAGGTTCGACATCCAGAAGATTCATCCGCACGAGGCGCCGAAAACCATGACGGTGCCGTTAATGATCCTTGCTGTCCTTTCAGCGATCGGCGGATTCGTGGGGATTCCTGAGAGTTTGTTCGGCGGAAATGCTCTTGAGCATTGGCTTGAGCCCGTTTTCCATGCCGCGAATACAAAACTGGGGCTGGATCACCACGGCCCTGAACTTGCGGAATACATTCTGATGGGGCTTTCAGTCGGGGTTGCTGCGGCGGGAATTGCGCTTGCCAGGTTCGTGTATCTTAAGAGGCGGGATATTACGGAGACTGTGAAGGCTCGATTTTCCACCATCCATAAGCTCCTGTTCAACAAATACTATGTCGATGAGGTTTACGACGGAGTGGTCGTTCGGCCAACGGTTCGCCTCTCGGAACATCTCCTTTGGAAGGGAATTGACGTCACGGTCATCGATGGCCTCGTCAACGGGGCCGCAAAGGTCGTTGCCTGGGCCGCGCAAGGGATTCGAAAGTGGCAAACCGGCGTGGCGCAGGTGTATGCCACGGCGTTTCTGGCGGGCATCCTTTTGGTTCTCTCATGGTTGATTTTCAAATGAGATCTGCAGAATGACGGAATACCTTCTCACCGGAATAACTTTTCTTCCAGTCGCAGGCATTGTCGCATTGCTGTGGATGCGAAATGACAATGCGGCGATGATCAAGGGCGCAGGAATGGCAGCTTCTTGTGCGACCTTCCTCCTTTCCCTTTTCCTGCTTATCGGCTTTGATTCCTCCCTCGGCGGTTATCAGTTTGTTCAGTCGGTCGTTTGGATCGAAGGACTCAATATCGGATATGTCGTCGGGATTGATGGGATGTCGCTGCTTCTCGTACTCCTGACGACGTTTCTCACTCCCATTGCCCTGCTTGGTACATGGGGCTCGGTGAGCCATCGTCTCAAAGAATACACGATGATGGTGCTGCTGCTGGAAGTGGGGATGACGGGCGTGTTTGTCTCGCTGGACCTGTTCCTTTTTTATGTCTTTTGGGAGGCGATGCTCATCCCGATGTATTTCATCATCGGAATCTGGGGCGGACAGGATCGGGTCTACGCTGCTGTGAAATTCTTCCTCTTCACGTTGTTTGGCAGTCTGTTGATGCTGGTGGCAATCCTGGCGCTTGGCTTGTATGCCGCCGGAGTTCCGGAGGGAACTTTCACGACGGATTTGCGGACTCTCGTTGATGCCTCGTCCGGCATGCCCGTCGCAATGCAGTTGTGGTTATTCCTCGCTTTTGCCTTGAGTTTTGCCATTAAGGTGCCGCTTTTTCCCCTGCACACATGGCTGCCAGATGCCCATGTGCAGGCGCCAACGGCTGGAAGCGTCATTCTCGCGGGTGTTTTGCTGAAAATGGGGACCTACGGCTTCATACGATTTTGCCTCCCGTTGTTTCCCCAAGCGGCGCTTGATACCGCTCCGTATCTTTCTGCCCTCGCCGTTGCAGGCATCATTTATGGGGCGCTCGTTGCCATGGTGCAAACCGATATCAAGAAGCTTGTCGCATACTCTTCTGTATCGCATCTTGGATTTGTGGTTTTGGGAATCTTTTCCATGACGGAAGAGGGGATGCAGGGTGCGATCATCCAAATGATCAACCACGGGCTGTCGACAGGAGCGCTGTTTCTTCTCGTTGGCATGATCTACGACCGGGCCCATACCCGCCTGATCGCCGACTTCGGCGGCGTCGCAAAAGTGATGCCTGTCTTCGCTTCTTTCTTCATGATCATCACTCTCTCATCGATCGGCGTTCCTGGCCTGAATGGTTTCGTTGGGGAGTTCCTGATCCTTCTTGGTTCCTTCAAGTCTGCAGCCCTTGGGTCGGTGGCGTTTGCCGTGATTGCCTCGACCGGTGTAATTTTTGCGGCAGTCTATATGCTCTGGATGTTTCAGCGCGTCATGTTCGGCTCTGTTCGCGAAGGGGGGCTCTACCATGGCCATCATCTCAAAGACCTTTCACTGAGGGAGATCGCCGCTCTCGTCCCAATCGTCATTCTGGTTGTCTGGATTGGACTCTATCCTTCAACATTTCTCACAATTTCTGGTGCCTTCGCGCGTGACTCGGTGAAGAAGATGGAAGAAGTGCGCACGGGAGCCACACGCACTGCTGAAATGAACCTCATGGAAAGGCCCTGATCAGGTATGCAAGAAGGATTCAAAAAGAGCGCCCTCGTGTTTACCATCCTTGCGGTCATTCTCTTTGTGGGATTGACGATGGCCGAACATGCAATGGAAGGGGCCGAATCCAAGCCCGTCCCAGCCTGGCTCGTAGTGCCCTTTGTCCTCCTGCTGGGATCCATTGCCGTCATGCCGTTCATTTCGCGTCATTGGTGGGAACACAACTACCCGAATGTCTCCTACGGCCTGGGTTTGTTGATTGTTCTGTACTACATATTCATTCTCGATAATACTCCTCGATTATTGCTGACCTTCCATGAGTATGTCAGCTTCATTTGTCTCATTGGCTCGCTGTTTATCGTCTCCGGCGGAATTCATCTGGACATTCGTGGAAAGTCCGCACCGTACGAAAACATCATCCTTCTTGCAGCCGGAGCCGTGATTTCCAATCTGCTGGGTACCACAGGTGCTTCGATGCTTCTCATCCGTCCGTACTTGCGGATCAACAAGTTTCGGATCAAGGCGTATCACGTTGTATTCTTCATTTTTATTGTGAGCAATGTGGGAGGCGCTCTGACCCCTATCGGTGATCCTCCTCTCTTTCTCGGATATCTCAAAGGGGTGCCGTTTTTCTGGGTTGTCACGCGCGTCTGGCACATTTGGGCCATCGTCGTCACGGCACTGCTGGTCGTGTTCTACTTCATCGACTCCCGCGAATTCCGCGCTGTTCAGTCCGAGATGCGCGAAGAAGCCAAATCCCCGGACAAGCCGGAATTCAGCGGACTGCACAATATTTTCTACCTGGCAGTGATCCTGGGCGCCGTCTTCATCTCGCATCCGGTGATGGTACGCGAGATCCTGATGGGAGCTGCTGCACTGGCTTCCTATTACACAACCAAACGCGAGGTTCACGAAAAGAACGAATTCAATTTTGTTCCCATCAAGGAGGTCTCCATTCTCTTTGCGGGGATTTTTGCGACAATGATACCGGCACTCGATTGGCTGGAACTTAATTCTCAGACATTGGGGATCGTCAGCCCGGCTCAATACTACTGGGGAACCGGGATTCTTTCCAGTGTACTGGATAACGCTCCGACCTACTTGAATTTTCTGAGCGCGTCGTTCGGACTTCATGGTGCCAGCGTAGACAACCTAAGCCATATGTCTGCCATGCTCGGGGTCGAAACCCCGGCGTCGCTGGGACTGCCGGTTCCGCTCCATGATGGAGTCCAGGCAATTACGGCTGACTCGTGGCGCTACATTCAGGCCATATCTGTCGCAGCGGTGTTCTTCGGCGCATGCACCTACATCGGCAATGGTCCGAATTTCATGGTAAAGTCCATCGCCGAACACGCGAAGGTCGAGGTTCCGAGTTTCTTCGGATATGTCGTTAAGTTCGCATTGCCAATTCTGATACCGATATACGCCGCTGTCTGGCTTTTATTCTTTCAGTGAGGAGATTTGATGATAGGATTCTCAACATCGCAAAGAAAGAGATTTCTCTTATTCGCTGTGATCGTCATCGCAATCGTGGCATTGGGCGGATTTAGCCCCTGGCAAACAGGGGAGGAACACGCTGCTCCCTCCGCGGGCCACCATGATCCGGTGGCTCCAGTTCTCCTCGCTCTTGCGGCCATTCTTGTCTCAGCAAAGATCGGCGGGGAGCTGTTTGAACGGATGAATCAACCCGCTGTCCTTGGTGAACTCATCGTCGGGGTGGTACTCGGCAACCTTGCGCTCATCAATCCTTCATGGGATTTTTTCGGGCCACTACGTGCAGAGCACATTGATGTTCAATGGGCATCTGCCGTGGACATTTTGGCAAGGATTGGAGTCATTCTGCTGTTGTTTGAAGTGGGCTTGGAATCGAACGTGGCAGAAATGCGGCGTGTAGGCGTCTCATCATTTCTTGTGGCAACGGTGGGAGTTGTGGCTCCTTTTGCGCTCGGATATTTTGCCAGCGCAACATTTATCACGAAGGTCCCGGAATCGATCCTTGCCATGAATGCTGAATTTGATATCAGCAACATTCATATTTTCATTGGCGCCACTCTTTGTGCAACCAGTGTCGGGATCACGGCGAGGGTTTTGAAGGATCTGGGGAAACTTCATATCAAAGAATCGAGGATTGTCCTTGGCGCCGCGGTCATTGATGATGTCATGGGCCTCATCATCCTCGCAGTGGCGGCCGGGATCATCGTCGCGGGCGAGACCGGCGTGCCCATGGAGTTGGCTGCCGTTCTCGAGATCACCGGTATTGCCATCGGTTTCCTCGTCGGCGCCATTGTGGTCGGCATCACCGTCGTCCCAAAGATCTTGAAGAAGATCGCCATCTTGAGGACTCATGGCGTCATGCTCATTTCGGCGCTCTTGTTCTGCTTCGTGTTCTCTTACCTGGCAAACCTTGCAGGGTTGGCTGCCATTGTCGGAGCGTTCGCGGCCGGTTTGATCCTGGAAGAAGTTCATTTCACGGAATTCAAGGAAAAGAAACACCTTCACGAACTCCTGGCTCCGGTCACAACGTTTCTTGTTCCCATTTTCTTTGTTGTCATGGGAATTCAGGTGCGGCTTGAAACCTTTATGGATGGCAATGTCCTTGGTCTGGCTCTTGCACTGACGGTTGCAGCATTCATCGGAAAACAGGTTTGCGGGCTCGCCGTTGTTGAAAAAGGACTTGATCGTCTCTCCATCGGTTTGGGGATGGTGCCCCGAGGTGAAGTAGGCTTGATCTTTGCGAGCATCGGTAAGGGACTTGGCGTCGTCGATGACTCAATATTCTCGGCGGTGGTGATCATGGTGATCGCGACCACTCTCGTAACACCCCCGTTGCTCAAATTTTCCCTTGCACGGGGCGAGCGTAGGTCGCAGAACAGACCGTCAGAGGCGTAATGATGAATGCATGGAATTCAATGGACCTCTGGTATCACAGTCCGCTCATCGCGATCATTCTGACCGGCCTTGCCGTACTTGTTGCCGAAGGTATCAGACGAAACTCCGCCACATTTGCATTTGCCATCTCGCTCGCAGGACTCGTTGTTGCGGGGATCCTCGCTCTCGTGACGTATGGGCCCGATCAAGAGACCTTTGGTGGAATGATGGTCCATGGGATTTTTGGAAGCTATTTTACTCTGGTGTTCGTTGTGGCCGGAATTCTTTCCATCATATCGTCCCGGGAATATCTGACCCGAATGAGTATTCACCGGAGCGAATATTACGCCCTTGTGCTCTTTGCGATTGCCGGCATGATTCTCATGGCCAGCGGGACCGATCTCGTCGTGCTCTTTCTTGGCATTGAACTCATGTCTGTGCCATTTTACGTACTCGCGGGGTTCATGCGAACAAAGAGTACGTCGAATGAAGCAGCCCTGAAGTACTTTCTCCTCGGGGCTTTTGCAACGGGGTTCCTTCTTTATGGTATTGCGCTGGTGTACGGAACTGCCGGGACAACCAGAATCAGTGCGATGAACGGTTCCCTGTTAAGCGATCAGCTGTTCCTCATAGGGACAGGACTGATCATTGTAGCGCTCGCGTTCAAAGTGGCCGCTGTGCCGTTTCATATGTGGGCTCCGGATGTGTATGAAGGCGCTCCGACTTCCGTCACAGGGTTCATGGCAACCGCCGGAAAAACCGCAGCCTTTGCCGCCATAGCGGTCTTCTTTCTGCGTGGTATTGAGTTTGCGGGCACGTCGGTCAGCACATTGTTTGCAATCCTCGCTGCCGCATCAATGATCGTCGGGAATGTTACGGCGATCGCGCAGAACAGCGTCAAGAGAATGCTGGCCTATTCGAGTATCGCACATGCGGGATATATGCTCAGCGGCGTTGCTGCGGGAAATGCCGAAGGGCAAATCGGCATCATGTTTTATTTGGGAGCTTACACGTTCATGAACATCGGTGCCTTCACCATTGTAGGATTACTGGAAGGTGAAGACAACAAAGGTCTTCTGTTCGATGACTATGCCGGGTTAAGCACGCGTCAACCCGTCTTGGCATTTCTCATGTCTATCTTCATGTTCTCTCTTGCCGGCATTCCGCCCCTCGCCGGTTTTTTCGGTAAATACTACGTGTTTCTTGCGGCGGTGAAAGCCGATTTGACCTGGCTTGCGATTCTCGGGGTCCTCACCAGCCTCATTTCCGTATATTATTACTTGCGGCTTGTGGTGCAGATGTATTTCCGGGACAGTGATCAGCCGTCCACAGGCCGGAAGCCGCTGGGAGTTTTGGTGGCGATGGGAATTGCTGCCTTCATGGTGTTCCTGCTTGGAGTCCAACCTTCTTTGATTCTCAGATTCATCGCCGGGCTATTGTAAAGGGGTGACGGATGCAGACGCTTCTGTCGGCTGAGGAGATGCAGCGATGCGACAGTGCCGCTGTGAAGTCCTTTGGTATTCACAGCCTTCTGTTAATGGAGAACGCAGGGCTTGGCGTTGCGCGCTGGATTCAGCAACGATTCCCCTTACGAGGAAAAACGGTTGCGATCTTCTGTGGGAAAGGCAATAATGGGGGGGACGGCCTTGTTGCTGCCCGGCACCTTGCAAACGCCGGGGCCCGGGTCAAGGTTGTTCTCCTTGGCCACTCCGACCGGGGTGATGCTGCAATCAATGCCGCTATCCTTCGGAAGGTTGCGAGAGCTTTCCCCGATAACCTCTCCGTTCACTCAGGCAGATCATCAGTTTTTCCCTCCCTCCATCCGGATATCATTGTCGATGCTATTTTCGGAACGGGATTCTCGGGAAACGTTAGGAAACAATATGCCGCAGTCATCGAATGGATCAATCGGCAATCGGTGCCACGGATTGCAATCGACATTCCTTCGGGGATTCACGGGACGACAGGTGTTGGGGCGACGGCGGTGAAAGCGGATACAACGCTGACGCTCGGCGCTATGAAGTACGGATTACTCTGCAACAATGGAAGAGACAGCAGCGGAACGATACAAGTTCTGGATATAGGGATTCCAACTGAACTCCTCTCTGCCGTGAAACCTCCCGTCCGCCTTGTTGGCCGCTCCGACGTAAAGAGTTGCATGCCGGTGAGGAGTTCAACAGTTCACAAGTATTCGGCAGGAAAAGTATTTATCCTCGGGGGATCTCGGGGATACACAGGCGCCGCCGTTCTGGCTGCTACTTCGGCATTGCGTATGGGCGCGGGTGCCGTTGTTCTCGGTGTTCCTGAGTCGATCTATCCGATCGTCGCTAGAAAGGTAACTGAGGTCATCGTAGAACCACTCCCATCAACAGCGCAGGGTTCCGTTGCCGGCGCCGCCATGGACGCCATCATGCGAAGAATGGATTGGGCTGATACAGTTGTTCTTGGACCCGGTCTGTCTCAGGAACAGGAAACGACTTCCCTTGTGCGGACATTGGTTTTGCGCGCTTCGGGAAATGTGCTCCTTGATGCCGATGCCATTACCAGCATAGCGAAGGGGGGGATTGATGTCCTAAAAAAAACGAAAGCAACGTACATTGTCACGCCGCATGTGGGTGAGTTCTCCCGTATGACTGGATTGGAGGCGAAAGAGATCGAGGCACAGAGAATTCAGCACGCGAGGGCCGCCGCAAAGAAGTTTGGAATCGTTGTTGTGTTGAAGGGAGCCCCGACCGTGACTGCGACGCCGGAGGGCTCAGTGTTTGTGAACTCGAGCGGGAATCCCGGCATGGCAACCGTTGGAACAGGAGATGTATTGTCCGGCATGATTGCCGGCCTTTGGGCACAGGGGGCGGATGCTGTCCGCGCGAGCTACGGTGGTGCGTTCTTGCATGGCCTGAGCGGAGATCTCGCTGCGGGGAAGTACGGAGAGCGAAGCATCGTTGCGAGCGACCTGATAGAGTGCCTCCCAGAGGCGATCGTTGCTATCGAGGGGGACGAGTGAATCTCCTGCACGTTTTTCGCTACCAGGTTCCAGTGTTCGTGTGGATGTTGGCAATCTTTACATTGTCCTCCATTCCTACTATTCCCACTTTCAAATTTCCCATAAGTCCCGATAAACTCGGCCATGCGGGAATCTACTTTGTTCTCTGCATGTTATGGGAAAGAGCCCTGTTCCATCAGGACAAGGTTCAGTTTCTTCGCAGGCACGCCTTGCTCGTGAGCTTCTGCCTGACGGCTGCTCACGGGATATTTGATGAGGTTTATCAAATGTCAGTCCCGGGCCGTTCAGCGGACGTCTACGACACCATGGCCGATACTGCCGGCGCCGGGCTCTTCCTCCTATGGCGTCAATGGAAGACGCGGGGCGAGGAACGAAAGAATTTGACATAGGGTGGTTTTCTGACTATATTTCTTCAGATCACATCATTGACAGGCGATCGTTATGATTCGAAAGAATCCGGAAGTCGATCTCAGGGCGAAGTACCAAAAGACGTTCGAGGTCGCATTGATCATCTCCCTCTTTCTTATTATTGTTGCATTCAAGTTCTTCCCGGATGTTGCTCCACCGGACAAGATCATGAAGACCGAGCAGGAGATTGTGGACGTTGAGGATATTGAAATTACGAAACAGGAAAATCGTCCGCCTCCGCCCCCAAGACCGCCCATCCCCATTGAAGCTCCAAGTGATGAAGCAATTGATGATGTAGAGATCAGCAGTAGCGAGCTTCAGCCGGAAGATGTAGCGCCTCCGCCGTCGCCCGAGGGCGATGATGAGGTCTATTTCGTGGCAGTAGAGGATCTTCCGGAACCCATAGGCGGGATTGCTGCCATTCAAAAAGCTGTCGTATATCCTGAGATTGCAAAACGCGCGGGGGTTGAAGGAACAGTGTATGTCGAGGCCTTTGTTGATGAATCCGGTACGGTTACAAGAACCAACATTGTGAAAGGTATCGGTGCCGGATGTGATGAGGCCGCCAAGTCTGCAGTGGCCAAGACCAAGTTCAAGCCTGGGAAACAACGCGGAAAACCGGTGAAGGTCCGCATGTCGATTCCCATCCGATTCAGACTTCAAAAATAAGACGTTGAAAATGACGATGGCTTTGAATCCGCCGCGAGGAATTCCTTTCGGCGGATTTCTGTTGATGCACCATTGCCGGCAAATCGAGACCCTGTGAAGTTTCAGCTCAGGGAAACAGAAGGACGTGCGCGGGCAGGCACTTTTGGTACGGCTCATGGGATTGTGGAGACACCGGCGTTTATGCCGGTCGGAACACAGGGGAGTGTCAAGGCCATCGAGCATCGTGAGTTGAAGGAACTCGGGGCACAGATAATCCTGGGAAACACCTATCACTTGTACTTACGGCCCGGACCGGAGATCGTGGGAAGGGCAGGGGGATTTCATAAGTTTACCGGATGGAACGGCCCGGTCCTTACTGACAGCGGCGGGTATCAGGTCTTCAGTCTCACAGAATTAAGAACAATTGAAGAAAACGGCGTGCGGTTCCGGTCACACCTCGACGGATCTGAACACGTGTTTACGCCGGAATCGGTTATGAATGTTCAGCGGGCGCTGGGTTCTGATATCATGATGGTTCTGGATGAATGCCCGCCGTACCCGTCCTCGTTCGAGTACGCGAGTGAATCGAACGAGCTTACGATTCGTTGGGCGGGCCGATGCAGGGAATACGCAGAACAACACGGCCCGGTTCATGGTTTCGACCAGGCGTTGTTCGGAATTGTCCAGGGAGGAACATACCCTGACCTCCGGGAGCGCAGCGCCAGGGAACTCATCGCCATGGATTTTGATGGTTATGCGCTGGGTGGTCTTGCGGTGGGAGAGCCTGCAGAGACCATGTATGACATTGTCGAACAGTGCGAAGAAATCCTCCCGGCGGACAAACCCCGGTATTTGATGGGCGTCGGAACCCCGGAGAATCTTCTCGAAGCAATTGAACGCGGAATGGACATGTTTGACTGCGTCATGCCGACTCGCAATGCCCGCAACGGCATGTTGTTTACCCGCAACGGCTCTTTGAATATCAGGAATGCGGTATTTAAAGCGGATTTTTCACCGCTTGATCCGGAATGCAAATGCTATACCTGCCAGACACATTCAAGAGCATATCTGCGTCACCTGTTCCAGGCAAAGGAAATCCTTGCTCTGCAACTCGCAACGATACACAATCTGGCGTTTTATCTCTGGCTGATGCGCGAGGCCCGATCTGCCATTCTCACCCGCAGGTATTCGGCGTGGAAACGCATGCAACTGGACCAGATGAATAAACAATCGACACTACACACAGAACCAGGGAGGTCCATTTGATCGAGACAGTGTTATTCCTCATGCAGCCCCAACAGGGGGATTCCGGGTCGGGCATCACCAGCACGCTTGTGATGTTCGGATTGATTTTCCTCATTTTCTATTTCATGATTGTTCGCCCGCAGCAAAAGAAGCAGAAAGACCGTCAGAAGATGTTGGATTCGGTTAAAAAAGGCGATAAGATTATCACAGCCGGAGGTGTTCACGGAACGGTCATTGGAGTGGAAGATAAGACGGTGCTGGTTCAAATCGCCGACAACGTGAAGGTCAAGGTTGACCGCGGGTCGGTTGCATCGATTGTGAGTGAGGCCTGATCTTCCGGCAAATGGCCATGCGAAGCGAAAGCGAAATGCGGTTCCACAGCATTGAATCTGCAATAGAAGACCTGAAGGCAGGGAAAGTCCTCATTGTGGTCGATGACGAAGACCGGGAAAACGAGGGGGACTTCGTTGCTGCGGCAGCATCTGTGACCGCAGAGACCATCAACTTCTTCGTCAAGGAGGGCCGGGGGGTAGTATGTGCACCATTGACGAATGCCCGGGCGCGGGAACTCATGCTCGAGCCGATGGTCGATGCCAATACATCCCTTCACGAGACCCCGTTTACCGTCTCCGTGGATTACATCCATGGAACAACCACGGGAGTGTCTGCGGCGGACCGGGCTGTCACCGCACGGGCGCTCATCAGTCCCGAAGCAAATCCTGCGGATTTTGCCCGGCCAGGCCATATCTTTCCTCTTCGGGCTTCGGACGGTGGTGTCCTTCGCCGTGCGGGCCACACGGAGGCGGTTGTTGATCTTTGCAGGATCGCCGGGCTCTCACCTGCGGGCGTGCTTTGTGAAATCCTGAATGAAGACGGTACAATGGCACGAGTTCCGGAATTAATGAACCTGGCGGCGAAATTCAATTTGAAGATCATCACCGTCCGGTCTCTGATTGAATACCGGATGCAGCGGGAAAAGCTTGTTCAACGGATTGTTTCAACGACGTTACCGACATTCATTGGCGAGTTCCAGCTCCATCTGTATCGAAGTCAGACGGACGAGAAGGAACATCTTGCGCTCACGAAGGGCGATATCTCAGCCGAAGTGCCTGTCCTTGTCCGGGTGCACTCGGAATGTCTGACCGGGGATGTGTTCGGTTCACGCCGATGTGATTGCAACGAGCAATTGATTGCGTCCATGCAAATGGTCGAGAGGGAGGGCAGGGGCATTGTGCTGTACATGCGTCAGGAGGGGCGAGGCATCGGCCTTGTGAACAAGCTCAAAGCGTACCGGCTTCAGGATGAAGGCCTGGACACCGTTGAGGCAAACGAAAAACTCGGATTCCGGCCGGACTTGCGCGACTATGGGATCGGCGCCCAAATCCTTCGTGACCTCGGCGTGGGCAAAATGCGTCTTATGACGAACAACCCCAAAAAGGTCGTTGGTCTCCATGGGTATGGACTGGAGATTGTTGAGAGAGTCCCGTTGGAAATCGATCCGAATTTTCACAATGAACGTTACCTGACGGTCAAACGGGACAAACTTGGTCACCTGATATTGATTGACCCGTCCTCCGCAAGCAGACAAAGGAGTTAGGGCGGTTTTTTGTGCTTGCGCCTCACGGATTTTTGTTTTACGTTGCCTTTGACCATGAAACAGCCATCATCATTCCGATGTTGGCTTTTGTTTTTATGTCGGCTCGCTTCGTCCAGCATTCTGAGATGAAGCGCTTGCGTTTTTAAGGAGGAAGTATGGGTGACAACGGACACGTATATTTAACGCGGGAGCGTCTCGTCGAATTGGAGAAAGAACTCCGGGACCTCAAGGTCCGTGGAAGGGCCGAAATGGCGCAGAAGATTGGCGAGGCGCGCGGATACGGGGATCTGAGTGAGAATGCGGAGTATGATGCCGCGAAAGAGGCACAGCAACACCTGGAACTGCGTATTCAGAAACTTGAGCTCACATTGTCCCGTACCCAGATCCTTTCGAGTGAAGAATTGCCAAATGACAAGGTGTACATCCTGTCTGTCGTGAAATTGAGGGATACCAAGTCAAAAGAAACGATAGAGTACCGTCTTGTTTCGCCGGAAGAAGCAGATTTTGACAAAAACAAAATCTCGGTCACTTCACCGATTGGCAAAGCGCTTCTGGGCCGCAAAGAAGGAGAGACGGTCAAGGTGAAGGTCCCTGCAGGATTTCTGGAATACGAATTACTTGAAATTCGCCGATAATACACGCCTCCTGGTTTCATCCTTCCATGCCGCGTAACCTCGAGTTGAAAGCTCCTCTTCCTTCGCTCAGAACGGGGGCGGCGATCGCGCGTTCCCTCAGGGCTCGAAATAAAGGCCTCCTCTATCATATTGATACGTATTTCACTTTCCCTGTGGGTCGTCTGAAATTGAGAGAATTCCGAGACGGGCATGGCGAACTCATTTCCTATGCAAGGTCGGACAGGAAAGGTGCCCGGATCTCACGATATACCATTATGCTCGTTCGCTATCCGCGTGAAATTAGAAAAGTGCTGAGACGCCTTTTTGGAGTGCAGGTGGTCGTTCGAAAACGCCGGAGACTCTATACCATGAAGAATGCGCGCATCCATCTTGATCAAGTTTCGGGACTTGGGAGTTTTGTGGAGTTCGAGGTTATTGTACGCTACGGTCTGCCGCAGGCAAAGCGTCTCATGAATGTTTTAAAAACTGCTTTCTCTGTGCGAGATCGGGATTGCATCGGAACATCGTATAGCACCATGCTTATTAATCGCTCCCGGTGATCATATGAAAAAATTCTCCCTCCTTTCCATCACCCTTTTGTTCTGGCTGTGTCCCGTATCGGCGCAACAGGAGAGGCCGTCGAATATTGTTATGATGATTGGTGACGGGATGGGGATTGCGCAGGTGACGGCAGGCCATACCAAAAAAGGCCGCCTCGAGTTACAGCAGTTTCGCCACCTTGGCCTCCTCTTGACTCATGCGTACGGCCCGGACTATATTACCGATTCGGCGGCGGCTGCGACGGCATTGAGTACCGGTGTCGCGACTCTGAACGGCATGATTGGCATGGGTCCAGACAGTGTCCGCCGTGAAACGGTTCTCGAACGAGCACAGAAGAGGGGGATGAAGACCGGAATAGTCACTGTTTGCAGCATTACGCACGCAACTCCTGCAAGTTATATAGCTCATGTACCTTCGAGAAATATGCACGTTGAAATCGCTCTGCAGATTGCAGGCGCGACGGCGGACCTTTATCTCGGAAGCGGTTGGGGATGGTTTTTGCCGAAAACGTCGGGTGGGAGGCGAACTGATGGAAGAGACTTGTTGTCGGAAATGAGAATGAGGGGTTTCACAGTCGCCTTATCCGATAGCGCTTTTCGCGTCTCTGAACAGAGGAAGATCTCAAAGTTGATTGGTCTTTTTGCAGAGGAACATGTAGGAAACGCTCAAACGCGTACACCACGCCTTGCCGAGCTAACCGCCTATGCCTTGAAAACTCTTTCCGGACGGGAGGGCTTTTTTCTACTCGTCGAGGGCTCACAGATTGACTGGGCGAGCCATGACAATCAATCGGATCAGGTCATGGCGGAAATGGCCGATTTTGATGATGCAATCGGGGAGGTGGTAAAATATGCAAAAGGAAATCCCGGGACCCTCATCATCGTCACTGCCGATCATGAAACCGGAGGGTATGCAATCGTGAATGGCTCCTGCAGAGATCGAACGATTCAGGGTGACTTTGCAGTCGAAGATCACACAGGGGAGATGGTTCCCCTCTTTGCAATGGGACCAGGGGCGGAGAAGTTCACCGGGATTCGCCCAAATACTGATGTCGGAAAAATTCTTCTGAAGATACTCGAGTAACTTGGGACCCTTCCTCCTTGCGAAGTCGGGAGTTTTTCAATATATTTGTCATGCGCATCGCGGGAATAGCTCAGTTGGTAGAGCGCAACCTTGCCAAGGTTGAGGTCGCGGGT
>JBBDYD010000124.1:0-288 GCA_040901865.1 Bacteroidota bacterium
AATCGTGATCGACATCAGTTCGGAACGCTGATCGCCATCCCTCGGAATCCGCAGAAACCACGGCAAGGCAAATGCAGTAGTCCTGGAACTTGTCAGAGCACCTCCAGTCCGTTTGCAAGTCCCCAAGTCCCCAAAGTCCACTGAACCGCGACATACTTGTCCACATCTCATTCACTGCCCATCAATGGTTTAATAGATATATCAGGCGCCTGACTCTGTTCCTTCAGATACTCCGAGCTCGACCGGACCTGCCGTCTTCGGCAATCTTCCCCGTCTTTGAGGCGTGCG
>JBBDYD010000124.1:298-3455 GCA_040901865.1 Bacteroidota bacterium
ACGCGTTTGTATTTATATCCGTGGAAACCAAGAGATTACAAAACTACCTGCGGACCTTCCGCAAACGCACCGGTCTCTCTCAGGACGAGATCGCTTTTCTTCTAGGCTGCCAGAGCGGTTCGAAGGTATCACGCTGTGAGCGCCTAAGACGGGTGCCGAATCTTGAGACTGCTCTTGCCTATGAAGTAATATTTCGAGTACCGGTGCGGGAACTGTTCGCCGGGTTGTTTGAAAAGGTCGAGCGGAAGACTATTCGACGTGTCGGGCAGCTAGCTCGAAAGCTTCACAATTCCAAGGGAGACCGCTTTTCAGAGCGAAAGCTGGAAGCCCTGGCCGTAGCCGTTCGGGAGGCTGGTAAGGTTCTCCGACAACGACAATGAATAGGGCCTCGGCAAAGAGCAAGCGCATTCTCGCCATAGATCCGACCAGCCGCGGCTTCGGCTTTGCCGTGCTTGAAGGCCCCGAGCGGCTCATCGACTGGGGCGTGGTCCAGGTTAGAGGAGATAGGCATCGTCGATGCCTCGCACGCGTAGATGACCTTCTTGAAGTATATAGGCCGGATATTGCGATCATCGAAGATCTCTCCCGGAATCGGCGACGGCCCACAAGAGTCAAGAAGCTATTGGAAGCAATTCGGCACTTGGCGGCAGAGAAGCGGATCGTATCCCGACGCGTTTCGAAGGCCCAGGTACAGCGTACTTTTGCGAAGTTTGGCGGAACAATTAAGCACGAGATCGCTGCTGCCGTCGCCAAGCGATTCCCAGAGCTGTCACCGCGATTACCTCCCCGTAGAAAGCTCTGGATGAGTGAAGCAGAGACGATGGCCGTGTTTGATGCCGTTGCCTTTGCTTCGACATTTTTCAAAATCGGGGAAAACTAATAATGTTATCGATCATCTGAAATCGTCTTTTTCTGGACTCCCGCCGGAGGACAGCAACATCAGCTGCGCGGAAGGCGCAATCATCTGTCCGATCATTCTGCGATTGGGTGTATCGTGATCAAGGTGGAGAACGGAATCGAGACGGAGAAGCCTGCCCCGTCGGAAGGCTCTCTCCGATCGCGCCTTTGTCGTGGCCCCGGCTGTGGCGCGCTGCAGAGGCAGTGTTGTCCGGATCTGCTGCGGCTTTTTCAGACGCGTACTGAGCGCGGGGTTTATCTACAGCTGCGTAACTTGAGAATACATCCCAGAAGAATCTCGCTAGCCTCGTCGAGTCTCGAGCGATAGTACCTATGTGTATCAAAAGAGATATGTTCAAAGGATGGGACGTTCGTGAGTTGCCGAAAGTGCTCTCCTGCTTGATGCTCGGCTTGCAAAGCGTGCACCGGCGATAACTCAAAACGAAGCTGAGAGAACTCCAAGTATTCTACAGAGGCTTTTCCGAATACGCCTTCTAGCACGGTAAGGACCGATTCGCGCCACCGATAAAATTGAGGGTCAGGCGATCCTTGGCTATGAAACTCTGATATTTTGGAACGAGACTTATCGATTAAGTCTGCAGCAGTGCTTGGTCGCAAGACTAAGCCTTATGCTACGCGCTCAAAGCTGGTATCAGTACCAATAAGCTTATATTGCGTCAAGTTGATACGACGGCGCTTGTCCGCCACCGCATAGCCGATCACATGAGTCGCTTTGCCATGAGACTCTATTATGCGTTTTGTCCGCTCTATATCTTTTCTATCAACAACGACACAGAAGCCGATTCCCATATTGTAAACACGGAACATCTCCTCGTCGCTGACATTGCCACAGCCCTGGAGCAGGTTGAAAATTTGAGGGATCGGGGGTAGGCTGTCGATCACGAAGCCAACCTCAGCTTGACACCGATTCAGGTTTAGTAATCCGTCACTGGTTATATGCGCGAATGCTTTCACAGGAACTCTTTGCGCGAGCAGATCCATCGCTTCCTTAACATAAATACTTGTCGGTGTTAGGAGTCGCGTCCCTAAATTGCTATCGGCCGCGTGCTCCATTTCCTCTGCTAGAATACGGCGGGCTAGTGTGAAACCATTGCTGTGGATTCCGCTGCTCTCGATCCCTATGACAACGTCTCCGTCGCGGACATCCTGTCCCACGATCATTTTGTCCAACTTAACGAGACCGGTTGCCATTGCGGCAAGATCAAATGCATACCCATCCTTGATACCGGTCACGATCTCGGGGAGCTGCGCAATTTCACCACCCGAAATCGAGACCCCAGCAATCTTTGCACCCTTAGCGAGACCACGAGCCAGCTCAGCGACCCTCTCAGGGTTCGGCTCCTGAACGGCTATATAGTCGACGATGGACAAGGGTGTTGCGCCTACGCAGATGAGATCATTCACATTCATAGCGACGCAATCGATCCCAACCGTATCGTACGTGTTCAGCATCTGGGCGATGAGAACCTTCGAACCGACACCGTCTGCGGAAAGTGCAAGTCCCATCCCACCGCCGATGTCGATCACATTCGCATAGAAGCCGATGTCGAGCTTCACTGCTCCGACACCTTTGGTTCGATGCGGCCAAGTTGTCTTGATCACCTCGGACAAGCGACCAAGGGCGTGCTCTTCACGTTTCGTGTCGACCCCTGACTGTTCGTATGTGATTTCCATTGTGTTAGACATGTGTTGTTAATGGCTTGCAGGGAAGGCTGAAAATTCGTGGAATTGCCTGCAGATGCGGGCTACAACACGCATCCACTATGATTATAGCAGCAACCCGGACAACTTGGTTGTGGATATCTTCGCGAGTGCTACGGTGGCTCCCGACACAATGTGCTCCGGGAAGGGGACGAGTCTCGACTCGGGCCACATCCGCCAATCCGACCGGCTCCGGGCTGTCCCCGGAGATCGGGCGAGCCTCGCTCAAGAGGCTGTCTTTCTCGAAAACAACATCGTTAATGTATGTTTTATCTGAACGCAGAAGCATTTGCAAGTGAAAAGATTGGAAAAGCGCGGCGGCACAGTCGGAAAGGAACGACTCTACCGTTCCGCCAGAGAGCGCTGCCGCTAGCACTCGCATAATCAGGGTAATCGTAGCACTCTTTCCGGCGTAACGTAGATAATCCCATCATCAGCGGATTTCGCGGTTCCGGAATGCCGGTAAACACCTGACAAACGAGGGCTTATCCGGTTGTTTCAGCAAGCCCCTATAGCTTGGGGTCAGCCCTCCGCGGCT
>JBBDYD010000125.1:0-3395 GCA_040901865.1 Bacteroidota bacterium
GCATCATGCGGCGATCGGGCTGCTTCTCCTGAGCCTGGTGATCTTCTTCCGGGAGCCGTTGTTCCAGGGCAAGGTGTTTCTTGCAACGGATAATATTGCGTCACAGAGTTTCAATACATTCATGGCGGATGCCAAAGAGGAGGGTGTGTTTCCGCTTTGGAACCCGTACATTTTTTGCGGAATGCCGGGGTACGGATCCCTGACTGTGACCGGAGATCGATGGTTTGATCTGTCGGGAAGAGCCCTTCATATTCTCCATTATGTATTTGGTATTCTTACAACAAATGTCGAGGTGGGGAATATTCTCTTCTATTATGTCCTCCTGGCTGTCGGCATGTACTTCCTGGCGTTTCACAAGCTCCGGCAGAAGATTCCCGCATTTCTTGTTGCTCTCGCGACGATCTATTCGACCTATATTATCATCTGGATCATGTCGGGTCACAACACAAAGATCTTTGCGACATCAATGTTCCCTTTCATTTTCCTTCTGATCGAATCTCTTCGCGAAAAAATGGAATGGTGGAAGCTGTTTGCCCTGACCATTGCCATCCACTATCTCCTCCTTGCCACCCATGTCCAGATCACGTTTTACGTCTTCCTTGCCGTCGGGGGATATCTCCTGTGGTATTGGATCGGAGTACTCCGCAAGAAAGAATCCTGGAGGTCAGTCCTGCGGCCCTCGCTGGCTTTTGTCGTTGCGGCGCTGGCTGCCTTTCTCATGGATTCGGACCGTTACCTTTCGGTACTCGAATACAACCCGTATTCCATTCGCGGCTCCGGTCCTTTAACGGAAACGGTTCAGGCAGCAACAAAATCTGCCGATGGTGGCCTGGATTATGAATACGCAACCAACTGGTCTCTCGGTGTGGGTGAGGCGTTCACGATGTTCATCCCCTCGCTGTATGGCTTTGGGAATGTTGATTACCAGGGACGCCTGAGCAACGGACAGGAAATCCGGCTGCCGCTTTACTTCGGACCCCAGCCCTTCACTGATGCACCTCAATACATGGGGGTGGTAGTGCTTGTCCTGGCGATCATCGGATTCTGGCGGTTTCGCAGCGACCCCTTCGTTCAATATCTCGGCATCATGGTCGGATTTTCCATGCTGGTCGCTTTCGGAAAAGAATTTCCCCTTGTCTATGATCTGATGTACAAGTATTTCCCGACGTTCAACAAATTCCGCGTCCCTTCGATGATCCTGGTCCTTGTCCAGATCATGGTTCCGTTTCTCGCCGGATACGGGCTCATGTCGTTCATTCAGAGACAACAGGAGCATCTGACTCCGACGGCGGAAAAGAAATGGAAATACGTTCTTGCGGCCCTGGCGGGATTTTTTGTGATCGGCCTGGTCGCGCGCGGGTTCTATGCGGGCATGTACAGCGCTTTTTTCCCCCCGGAAACGGTTTATCAACATTACGCACAGCGGCTCGGAATTCGAAGCACGCAGGTGCTTGCGGAACTGTATGATTTCTTGACCAGTCTCGTCGTTACAGACATCGTTGTCGCACTCTTCCTGCTTCTTCTGACCTTTGGCTCCCTGTTCCTGTTCATTCGGCGTTCGATGCGACTTTCGACGCTGGCGGTGATTCTCTCCCTTGTCGTCATCATCGATTTATGGCGTGTGAACACACAGCCGATGGAGCCGCGGGAGCGGAATGCGCAACAATCGGTTTTTTCCCCTTCGCCGGCAGTCAGCGCAATTCTCGACCAGGAGCGCGGTACGAACGATTCGTCGTTGGTCACGCCGTACCGCGTGCTTGAATTCGAAAACGGCCAGCCACCGCTCAATAATATGCTCGCCTATTGGAGAATCCAGAGCGCATTCGGCTATCAGGGCGCCAAAATGCGACGCTACCAGGATCTCGTGGATGTGGTCGGCCTGCATCATCCGATCCTTTGGCAGATCATGAACGTCAAGTACATCATCACCGATCAGCCGGATTCCAGCCGTGCGCTGGGATTGCTGTACGACGGACCGGACCAGAAAGTCTATGTGAACAGGCTCGTCCTCCCAAGAGTCTTCTTTGCGAATAGCTATGAAGTGGCAGACGGGATCGAAGTTCTCCGAAAGATTTCCGGCCTCCGTGATGCACGCGACGTGGTCTATCTTGCCGAAGACCCCAAAGTGAATATCCGCCCTCCGTTTCCGGGCACTCAGGCCAGAATAGTGAAGTACGGTATTCAAAGTCTGACGGTCAACACGAAAACGTATGCCGACAACCTCCTCTTTCTGAGCGAATCGTATTATCCGGAGGGATGGAAAGCGTTTCTCAACGGTAAGGAAATTGCCGTGTTGCGCGCAAATTATCACTTCCGCGCGGTTGTCATTCCGCCCGGCGAACATGTTCTCGAAATGCTTTTTGAGCCGACAGGATTTGCCATGGGAAAAAACCTGAGCCTGGGAACGAACATCCTCGTCCTTGCCGGGCTTTGCTACTTTGGCTGGAGCTCCTGGCAAAAGAGCAAGGCCTGAGTCTTCGCCAGCCCTCCCTTTTCTGTTTTCCATTTTCCATTTCACATTTTACTTGTTATGTGCGGAATTTGCGGCGTCTTCGATTACGGAAAGGGTCGTGCGACATTCGATGAGTCTCTGCTCATCCGGATGAGCGACACGATGAACCATCGCGGGCCTGATGACGCCGGAACGTATGTCTCGCCCGATGGAAAAGTTGGATTTGGTTTCCGCCGCTTGTCGATCGTCGATCTCTCCCCCGCTGCCCATCAGCCGATGTCAACTTCCGATGGAAACGTCACAGTGATCTTCAATGGAGAGATCTATAATCACAGGATCCTCCGGCGGGAGCTTGAAGCCAAAGGATATCGCTACCGATCGCACAGCGATACCGAATCCCTGCTCTATGCATATCAGGAATACGGGACCGGCATGGTCCATAAGCTTTTGGGAATGTTCGCGTTTGCAATCTGGGACAATACCACAAAGCGCCTCTTCATGGCACGCGACCGGATCGGCGTCAAGCCGCTCTATTACAGGATCGCAGATGGAACCCTGATCTTCGGATCCGAAATCAAATCCATCCTGGCTCATCCCTCGGTAAGCCGCGAGCTCGATGAAGAGGCAATGGTGCATTATCTGACGTTTCTCGCGGCTCCCTCGCCGCTCACCCTGTTCCGGGGAATCCGCAAACTACCGCCCGGACACTTTCTTCTGACCGGAAACGATGGCGCGACCGCGATCGAGCGATACTGGGACGCGGGAGGATGGCCGAATCAGCCTACGATAGGCCTCGACGGCTCCCCAAGCCAGCGTCCGGTGTTTCTCGAGCAGGCAATGCAGAATTCAGAGGAAGAGCACGTCGCTGCAATTCGGGCGTTGCTGCGACAATCCATTAAAGATCGAATGATGAGCGACGTGCCCTTCGGCGTTTTCCTGAGCG
>JBBDYD010000126.1:0-3389 GCA_040901865.1 Bacteroidota bacterium
TTGGGTCGTGTTTGAGCGCTCTAAGGCAGTTCAGGAAGCTCCGGGTAGCCCAAGCTCTGGTAAAGGTGGCAAGGATGGTCAGCTTCGGCATAGGTCGGAGAAAACCTTTAAGTAGCGCGGCTTCATCGCTCGCCAACTAATCTCATCAGCGATCCTGCTGGCCTTGATACTCTGGAAACCAAAGTTCTTGTCGGTGGCGAACTCGTAAATCTTCTGGGCCAGATCGTAGGGAGTAGCACTCATTACATCTATCGGAGTGCGGTCCGTGATCTCTCCGATATTCTTAGCCGGGACTAGCCAATCCTCTGGTAGCCACCGGTTATTCGGGTCAATGTTCGGCATAATCACCGGCATCCCGGCCGCCAGTGCTTCGTTTACCGGGAGGCAGAGGCCGCCGTATCTCCGGGGCATCACCAGAACATCGCCGGTTTTATACATATCCCAGTAGTTATCAACATTTTCCTCGATAATTTGCACATTTGCCGGTATATCGGATTTGATATATCCCCTATCTTGAATCCTGATAATGAATTGCGCCCACGGGATTAACCTTGCCGCCTCGATCACGATCCGCGTGCCGTTCCGATCTTGGTTAGCCGGCTTGCCTGCGATATGGAGAAAGATGCGGGCCTCGGTTATCTGGCGAGCTTCTATCCGGGTCTTGTCCACCGGAACGGGCAGGAAAGTCTTGTTCGCATAAGGGAACTCCTCCCAATGCCACATCGAAGGTAGGGCAAAGAGATCGGGCTTAGGCAGGTTGGGACGCTGATGGTAGTCGGAAAATTCCCAGTTTGGGGCCAGCACCGTCTTGATCCCAAGTTTCCGGGCAGTATGAAACAGATAGTAGCCCAGTTCCCAATCGTAGGGGGTTTCGCAGGTAAACACGAGGTCGAGGTCTTTTAGGAACTCATCGATCAGTTCCATTGTCGGCAGGCCTTTGTGGACCACCGCGCCGGGGAAGCGTTCGGGAAAGACCGGCATCCCGTTCAGATCGGATATGTCTATCACCACCGTCTTGGCCGGCTTGATGTGGCGGAAGAACTCCCAAGTTTGTATCCCTAGCCCTTTGTTGCTGGCTTGCGCCCCGAATAGACCGATCCTTAGTTTTTCCATTAGAATGTCATCTCGTATTTTTTATCGCCGCCCCGGCCGTCCAGATGGTAGCTCCGCTTCTGATCTCCGTCCGGCGCATAGACCCAAATCTTCCAATCATTCCATCCCGGCCGGCCGCGCTCCAGCCACGCCTGCACAATAGGGCCGTGGATTCGGTCCTCAATCATCGTGATCGCATCTTGGCTAAAGTAATCAGCTAGAATCCGCCGATAGAACTCGGCCGAGGCCAAGTGCGGCCGTTGCGACCACTGGGCAGTGCGGATAAGCGGCGCTCCGTAGAGATTCGTTGCCGATTCATCCAGAGTCAGATACTTATGATCGTCCAGAATCTTGGCCTCGTGATTCAGCCGGATCATATTTGCGTCCCCGGAGATCACCGCTTCCACTAGATTAGGAAACGGGATTTCCTCGCAGAGAGGCGCATCGTGTTCCACGAAGAGGATCGTGGGAGTGCGCACATACTTCATCGCCTCCCGCGTCATCGCAACCTGATGGTGATGGGTTTCAAAAACTAGGGGTAGGACATTCTTCCACTCAAAGTTCGCTTTCCACAAAACCCGGCGGATGTATTCTTGGTAGCGTTCCGTGTAGTCTTTCTGCTCTTCCCGCACCCCATCAAACATCAGGATTATTTCCGAATCTGGCAACCGTTCCCTTACAGTGCCGATGACTTTCTCCAAGACCTCCGTATCTGGATGGGACTTGATCGGACTGGTAGGTATCAAAACCGTAATTTTATCCCTCAACCCGCTTTCCTCTGGCACAACACCGCTAACTCTGATAATGTCCTCTTCCAAGTTGTAGGCCATTTGGCGCTTGAATTTCTGCCACCAAGCAAAGGCCTTGTTTTGGAATCTGGGGTAAGTATCCACAAAATACTGAACCGTGCCAGCAAGGTCTTTCCAGTATTTGATGGTCGGGAACGGCAACTCATCTTCTCCTAGCAGGATGTTCCAATATCTAGGTTCCTTGATGACCGGCGCGAGGACATCCGCTATCGGCACGCACCCGGCCTCCAGCGCCTCCCAGAGCCGGAAGCTGTCGGGGACGGCCGCACCGGATGGGCAGGGGATCACTTTAGCGGAGGCCATCTTAGCGTAATACTCCTCGTGGGGAAGTCCTTTTGTGAAGCCGGGGGTTTCGATTACCTCCCCGTTCTTCATCTTCTTAAGGGCGTTAAGGCAACCAGCGCGGCGGTCGTGGTTGTTCTGTCCGGCGAAAAAGAAGCCCAACTCCCTTTTGTCGGCGTTGTCTTTTCGGCTCTGGAGGGTCTTCCTCGTGTAGGGCGTGTAGCCATTGATTAGGTAGCGGTCGATCCTCTTCCATTTGCCGGGATGCGGGGTCATCGCCCATACCACCATATTCGGGTGGGAGAGTTGATCTACGGGGAAAAGCGCCTCCTCATCTCCGACTAGCAGTAGCAACACCCAACCCAGCCGGGAAATTTTCTGGTTAATCAAACCGATCTTATCCGCGTTGTGCCGGGCCGGGATTACTAGGACAGCGCCGGGTGCATCTTGGGGCAAGCTCTCAAAACCATCGTAGTGGGCGAACTGGTGGCCGCGCACCGGGTCCCAAAGCTCCCGGCTGAAAATCTCCGAGAGCATCGCCATATCCCACCAGACCCGATATTCCCCGTTATGCCCATACCAAATTACATCAATCATCTTCTTTCAAGGTAGCGAACTCTTCAATCACTTGGCGCAACTCTCGATCAACTTCCTTGTAAACGAACGGGATGTCCTTGATCCCAAGAGAGAGGGCGATAGCGATCCGGTGCTTCCCATCCCAGACCCTCCCGTCAGAGCCGAGAACAACCTCGCCGGGGATTCCGTGCTTGACGATGAATGCGGTCAGGCCCACGACTCTCTCGTGTTCCAGCAGGCGGATTCGGTCAATGTCCCATCCGTAGTCGGCTTGCCAATGTTTCATCAAAATCTCGGCGGGGATTGTGCCTCGGTAGATTATGCTCATTTTGGTTTGAAGAGCCAGTGAGCTTCGTGATCGGTGGCGATGTATCTATCCTCGTATCCTAACTCACGGATGAAATTGAAGATTTGATCTATCTTGGTCCCATACATATCCGCCATCAAATGCTCGTGAATCGAAACATAGATTAGCGGTCGGTGGCGCTTCGTTACTTCTGCCATCCCCCGGATCACATTGAACTCCGAACCCTCCACATCAATCGAGAACACATCGGGGATGATGCCCGTGATCTTGACGAAATCATCTATCTTTATTTGGGAGGTAGTGGTGGTCTGCTCTTTGAGGTG
>JBBDYD010000127.1:0-23000 GCA_040901865.1 Bacteroidota bacterium
GGGCAAAGTAAAGTGAAATGAGAATCCGGATGGTTGAAAGGAAAAGGATTGCCGTTTTCATGAGTATCAAATTGGTAAAGGGTGATGGGTATAGGGTGAAGAGTGCAAGTCAGTGAAAAGTGAAAGGTAAGATGTGATACGATGTCTCCACTGATCAACTGTACCTCACCAACTCACGCTTAGACTGCTTTTTGCAACGATTTCACTGCAACCCAGAATGATGCAAGGAGAAACAATCCAAAGCCGATGATCTCCCAAAAGACAACTTGCGGGTCACCGAGGCCGATGGTAAAATATCGTAATGCATCCGTATGCCAGGTAAGCGGATTTCCCATGGCCAGAATTCGCAGCCACGCCGGCACACTGTCGAGGGGATAGAACATGCTGCTGACAAACATCAGCACAAAATAAGCGACGTTGATGACCGTGTTAAATGTATCGTTGCGACGAATGCGGAACGCAAAGATTGCCAAAAAAAAGAACCAGGCGGCTATTCCTATGACCACTCCGGCCAGGAGCGGAAGGATAAATTCCCACCTGAGTTGAATTCCGAGGATCCAGACGGCGCACGAAAGGGTCAACACGGCCTGAACGATGGACATGAGGCATTGGAAGAGGATCTTCCCGATCAGAAACTGACCTCTGGTCATCGGGTATGTCAGGAATTCATAAAAAATCCCGTTATCGCGGTCGATGAAGAATCCGTACGATTGGTTGATCGCGCTCCCAAAGCACGACATGGAAAGTACACCGGCCAAGAAGAACTCGTTGTAGGAAACCGCCCGCCCTTCAAGCGCTATTCCCAATCCAATTGCACGATCCAGGCCAACGCCAAACATGAGCAAATACATGAGCGGAACAACCAGATCGAAAAACAACCACAGGGGGCTCGTCAATCGAATCAGGTACTCCCGATAGACGACAGCAAGGATGGCCTGCATCAGGCGGCCTCCTGTTTCTTATCCAACAGCTCCACAAACACATCTTCCAGGGTTGCGTTCATGATCTCAAAATTCCTCAACATCCCCGTCTTCCTTGCCGCCGCAACGATCGCAAGAGCCGCTTTCTCGTCTTTTACCGTCAATTCGACCGACGTGCCCTTTGTTTCCAATTTCACCGGTTTCCACTTCTTTAAGATCTGAGCGGTCTTCTTCCCGAGTTTTTTGAAATCCAACCATACATACATCATCTTCAGACCCATCGCCTTGACCTGATCCGTACTTCCGGCGGCAATCACCCGCCCATGATTAATGATGGCCAATGAATCGCAAAGATCCTCCGCCTCATCCAAAAGATGTGTTGTGAGGACAACCGTCCGCCCCTTTCTCGCTTCTTCCTTGATCGCGGCAATCGTGGACCGCTTGTTAAACGTGTCCATTCCCGTTGTCGCTTCATCCAGAAAGACGATCGGCTTGTCGACCAGAAACATCTTTGCAACCTGCACTCTCCTTCTTAACCCTCCGCTCAGATCCACCCCTTTCGCATTGAGGTGCTCTTTCAGTTCAAAGAGCTCCGAAATCCGCCCCATCCGCTGCTCTATTTCTTTCGTTGTCAGACCGTGAAACCGACCAAAGGTCCGGAAGTTGTTCCGAACGGACAGGTAGAGTTCAATGGCGTTATCCTGCACGACGACGCAAATGTTCTTCCGCACGTCCAACGACTGTGTCGCAACGTCAAACCCCATAACCCGGACAGATCCTGAGGTCGGTAAGAGGAGTGTCGTAAGGATCTTCAGCGTCGTGGTTTTTCCGGCGCCATTCGGGCCCAGGAGGCCAAAGATCTCGCCCTTACGAACGGAGAACGAGACACCCTGCACGGCCCGCACCGGCGGTTGGCCGCGCTTCTCGTAGAACTTGATAAGATCTCTGACTTCGATCGCTAGATCGTTCACACGTTGCCTTTCGAGTGTTGACAAAATAGTCAGAGAATGGATGGAGTGCAATATAGTTATTAGTTAATGGCTATTGGTTGTCGGGCATATATTTAAAGGCGAGTATCATTTCACACTTCACGCCCCCGAACGACTTGGTCGGGCGGGGACGGACTTCTCACACTACACTGTTGTTCAATTTCGAAAATTGGAAATTGCAGATTCCCTTGCTACATTATTCACATGAGTACCCAGACCAGGCTCTCAGAAGCATTATCAGATATCGTTACGGGCCGCGGGGCTACGAGGGCTAAGCATCTCCTCATCCTTGATGGAAAGCCGGTCGTTGATGATTTTCTCCGGTGTCTCCAGGAAAACGGATTCACAAAAACGACTGTTGGCGAGGTCGAGGTGGAGATCGGCGAGCGCGTACCAGCTTTTTTCATTGAAGACACCACCGCATGGTTTGGCTGGGTTTTCTGGGAGAAATTCACAGAAACAAAGGCGCGCAAACTCTGGGGATCTATCGTGCGGAATGCCAAGGGCGATTGGGCAATCCAGATTCCTCCCACAAAATCTGCACCCATCTTTGCCGACGTCAAAGGCAAAATTGATATGGATGCCGACAGGCCAGTGTATCTTTGACTAGAGGAACACAATGAGGAGAACGAATTTTACCACCCTCGTAATTATCATTCCGATCATTGCGGTGTGCCAGGACAAGGGGATTCAAGGATTTCTCCCGGACCGAACGCCATCACAAAGGGCGCATGAGTCCGTCGTTCTCTCGAATGTTTCCGAGAGGAATGCAGAGCAATTCCTGTTTGATCTCACTAAAGAACCACATCATGCAGGGAGTCCGGGTGGACGCCGGGTGGCGGAATATGTCCAGGAGAGGTTCAAGGAATTCGGATTCGATTCCAAGTTGAGCGAGTATTATGTCCTCTTGCCCTACCCGCGCCGGGTAAACGTTTCGATCCTTGATCCTATTGAAAAAGAACTCTCTATCAAGGAAGAAACGGAATTTCACCCAGACGCTCTTATCCCCTTCAACTCCTATTCTCCGTCGGGTGACGTTACCTCGACAGTCGTCTATGCAAACTACGGACTGGCAGCCGATTTTCAGCGACTCAAAGAGCTCGGCATCGACGTCAAAGGAAACATTGTTATCGCTCGATACGGGCGCGTGTATCGCGGACTGAAGGTTCTCGAAGCCACGAAAGCGGGAGCGGTAGGGATTATTCTGTATTCTGATCCTTCCGACGACGGGTTCATGGCCGGGGATGTGTATCCAAAAGGTCCAATGCGTCCGTGGGACGGAGTTCAACGAGGGAGCATCCGGTTCTCCGAGCAATATCCCGGTGATCCCCTGACTCCCGGCATTGCGGCAACGAAAAACGCCAGGCGGATCAAGATCCAAGAAGATCCGGATATGCCGACAATCCCCTGCACACCGATTTCCTACGGCGCGGCCCAGCATATATTACGCACACTTGATGGCCCAAGCGTACCTCGGGAATGGCAGGGAGGGCTTCCTTTCACATACCACCTGGGACCGGGTCCAACAACGGTCCGCATGCAATTGGAGATGGAGTTCAAGGTCAGGCCCATTTGGAACAACATTGCAATCATCAAAGGAACCGAGGAACCGGATCAATGGATCATTCTGGGGGGACATCGCGACGGCTGGGTTTTCGGTGCTCAGGATCCGAACGGCGGAACGACTGTGTTACTTGAGGCGGCGCGGGCGATCGGCCAGCAGGTCAAGGCCGGATGGAAACCGCGACGGACCCTTGTATTCGCTCAATGGGATGCGGAGGAATTCGGATTAATCGGCTCGACGGAATGGGGAGAAGAACTCCGCGACGAACTCCGGAAGAAAGCCGTCGTGTATATGAACTTCGACGCCACGATCTCCGGATCGAATTTTGGCGCCAGTGGCACACCGTCGCTGGACCTTTTTCTGCGTAACCTCGCTGCGGATGTCACAGATCCTATCAGAAAGGTCCCGATCCTGTCCGCTTGGTGGTACAATCAGAACAAAGACAGCGCGCGCGGGCTCGAAGAAACGATCCCGGAAACCGCGGCAATCAATGTGGGCCGGATGGGAGGAGGATCCGATCATGTGGTGTTCCAGAATCATCTCGGCATACCGTCCATGGGATTCGGGTTCGGCGGATCCGGCGGAATATATCATTCGTACTATGATAATTTCGACTGGGTAAAGCGGTTTGCTGACCCGGGATTCTATTACCACGCGGCGGGCGCTCGGCTTGCAGCTTTGGCGGCCATGCGCATGGCGAATGCGGACGTTCTGCCGTTTGTCCTGACACCGTATGCCGACGAGGTTCTCAATCAGCTCACAAAGATCGAAACGCGCTATGGAAGATCCTGGCCGGAGACCACAGACCTCGCGTCGCTGCGACAACTGACTGAAGAGTGGAAAATATTGGCCCAAACCGTTGATGCAAAGATCGCCAACGTCAACGATCCGATCAACTTGAAGCGCGTCAACGCCTTGTTGATGGGTCTCGAGCGATCCTTTGCCATCGAGCAGGGTTTGCCGGGACGTGAATGGTATAAACACCGGATTGTCACCGCGACCGGATATGAGTCAGTCGGTCTGCCTGGCATTGTGCAAGCTGCCGAACGTAGTGATTGGGACTCGGTGTCCAAGGAAATCCAAATCCTGGAAACCATCTTGGAACGCGTGAAGGAAACGACGGCGCGAATTCATGCGCTCCTCTGATTCGTCTGTTGTCACCCGCAGCATTATTTCGGTTCCAAAGTACTTCAGTTTCTGGCGGACCGTCTACAGCCATGGCTGGTGTTCCCTCCCTCCTTTTCTTGTCGACAAGGAACGCTATGAGTTGAAACGGCTGTTGCGGCTTGCAGGTGGTGTACTTGTTCATTGTACTCTCCGGGAATCGCCCTCCGGAATCAGCGTTCGCTCTGAATCCCGCCAATCCCTCACCACTCCACAGCGATCGGAAGTCCGCGCTCAGTTGCGATCGTGTTTCCGCCTGGATGAGGATTTGACCGGGTTCTTTGCGGTTGTCAACAACGATCGACGATTACGCTGGATTCGCAGCTCGGGGTCGGGAAGGCTCTTGCGGGCCCCGACAGTGTTCGAGGATCTTTTAAAAATGATGTGCACAACGAATTGTACCTGGGGCCTGACGGAAGTCATGGTGACCAACCTGACGACAAAACTGGGCGAGGAATTCCCGACGGGTGTCTATTCGTTTCCGACACCCTCGAAATTGGCTTCGTGCACCGAGGCTTTCATGAGAAAAGAAATACGATCGGGGTATCGATCTCCGTATCTTGTTGAATTTGGAGAACGTGTCGCTTCAGGGAAACTGGACGTCGAGTCCTGGAGGGGCTCAATGCTACCGACAGAAGAATTGTTCAAGGAGGTGTGCAGCATCAAAGGAATCGGGGAATATGCGGCCGGGAATCTGTTACGACTGTTGGGACGGTACGACTACCTCGCGCTGGATTCCTGGGTTCGGGCGAAATACGCCGAGCTCTATCATGGCGGGCGTAAAGTGAGTGACCGGACTATCGAGCGCACATATCAGAAGCATGGCTCGTGGCGCGGATTGATTTTTTGGTTTGAAATGACTAAAGACTGGTTGAACCAGAAGTTTCCCTTCTAAGTATGGTTATTCCATTTATTCACCGGCTCGTCCGCAGGAATTTGACGTCCCAGGGAATCGCGAGCAAGCGTGTTTCCATTGCGGGCACGAGCATTCACTATTACGAGGCATGTCCCGAGCACCCCCGGGACACGCTGGTACTCGTGCACGGATTGGGGACATCCACCTCGACATGGACTCACATTCTTCCAGATCTTGCACGCGAATACCATGTCATTGCCCCCGATTTGCCCGGCTTCGGGTTTTCCATTCCCAAGGACGGCTTTCCCGTGTATTCCATCGATGAGTATGTTGCGGTGCTCGAGCAGTTTCTTGACAACACGCTCTCGGGAGAATTTGTACTTCTTGGGCATTCGCTGGGCGGATGGATCACCATGAAGTATGCCTTAAGAAATCCGCAACGCGTCAATCAACTCGTTCTGGTAAACACGGCCGGCATCTATTATCAAGGTTCCGAGCAATTGGTTGATTTGTTTGACATTCGATCAACAAAGGATACCAATCGGCTTCTCGACCGAATATGGAAGCGTTACCCCTGGTACTTCCGGCTCCTCACACCGTTTGTCTTCGAAGATCTGGTTCGTAGAAAGGTCCCTCAGATCGTAAAGGCCATTCAGAAGGGGGATTTCCTCAATGCCGACCTCTCCCGGTTCCACATGCCGGTAAGTGTGATTTGGGGTAAGGGGGATCAGCTTCTCTCCTCCGAAACGCTTACGATTCTTTCGGAATGCCTTCCGGCCAGGACGATTCATATCATTGAACAATCAGGTCATGTGCCACAACTGGAGGCCCCCCGGGAGTTTTTGACAATTGTTCGGAAAATACTGGAAGATAGGGTGCTTTAAGTCGAGTAAAGAGGGAACAGCAGAGGATGGGGGGTGAAGAAAGTGCGGCATGCTTTTTGTAACCTTTCCAAGGTTTAACCTTGCCAAGGTTATAACGCAAACAGATAACACCTCCTCTGTTGTTACTGAATCATAATGAGCACATCCACTTGGAATTCGGGGAGAGCTGTTACCACATACCATTGCTGGATTTCAACCTCTTCGAGAAGCACCTCTTCAATCTCTCCCCATTCCCTGTCTGTCAACGGTCGTGTCGAGACGTGGAGTTGCATAAAATACCTTCCCTGTTTTTGTGCGATTCCACCATATTTGTCGCAATCGTTGTGCCAATCTTCTTTGCCCGCAAAATCGCCCAAAAAACGAACCCCAGGCCTTTCGTCAGCCGGGGGTCGTGCGTTTCTTACCGCATGGTGTCTTTTTTACGGTACCAAATAGGGAATTCCCCAGAGCCTCGTTGACCACGGTGCCGCGTCATCAAACAAGGAATTCCGCGTGATGCCGCTCACGAAAAAATGATGCCGTCCCTGGATGTGACCCGTCCACGAATGTTCGTAAACACGGGTGTAGGGCCCGCTCCCTGTTTGGGACACTAGCGTCATCCGCGCCCGGGCAGGACGCAGAACCGAGGAATTCATCCACTGAAACGGCCGGTGCAGGAACACCATATCCGTATCTGATTCCGTACTCGTAAGCGTGAGCTGGACCTTGATCGTTGCCGTACCTCCGACCGATGGTAAATGACGCCCGGCAAACGCGGGGAATCTTAAATAGAACTCCGTCGGATCCGTGATCGTGAGAGTATCGGTGCCTACGAAGGCAACAAGCTGATCGAAGGTGATTTGAGAATTTGTCGTTCCGCCTTCCACACCGGATACTTCCCGGAAACGCCAGTTATCACGCGGGCGATCTGTCCTTGCAATACGAAAGAATCTCACGTTACGTGTCGTCGTCTCCGTAAACTGCTTGCTGACAATCGTGATCGTCGTGTCTTGCGCCGAGTCCTTCGCTGCGATCTTAATCTGACCGGACATGGTCACGTTGATCGTGGCCACTATTACGGTGTCTCCAAAGCGAACAAACGAGACCAATCTGCTCACCGAGTCGACTCTGCGACCCCATGCCGCCGGAAGAATTGGCACTGTTGTTTTGCCGAGGTTGACCTGATCAGCATCACTGAACATTGCCTGATCACTTGTGAAGAAAGCGTCTGAAGCGATCATCTCCTGAAGGACACTTATCTCATCCTCCACAGGTTCCGTTGAAGATTTGCATCCCCACAATGCCAAAGCCGCAACAGCGGCCAGGCCCAACAGGATATTCCTCATAACAACTCCTCCAAAGAAATGAACAATGATTGTTGCTTGATTTTATTGCGAACTCAGACGTTTGACACAAATTTGCCTGTACGGTTTAACATACGGGGTGATAGGGGTCAAAACCCTGACCTGTTCGCAGTTTTTTTGCCGCATCTTGACTCAATTCCGAATAATACCTATCATACGACATAAATGTCGTTCTAGTAAATACTCGAGACATTATTGTCAACGGAGTATGAATGAAACAATCTATTGCGCAAAGAATCCGGCAGGCGCGGCAGGGCAAAGATTTCGATCAGGCGCGCCTTGCTGGCAAGCTTGATGTTGCCACCAGAACACTTCAGCGATGGGAAAAAGGAGAACAGGTGCCGGACAGCAATTACCTGATGCGGCTGGCCAGGATCATGAGTGTTTCTCCGCAATGGCTCCTCACCGGGGTCGGGTCGATGTACTCACGAGAGAGTTCGGAAAAAATTCTCCCTTTGTCGACGAATCGGTATAAAAAAGTCGACCTGATCTCCCTCCCATTGCTGTCATCCGTACCTGGCGGCGCGCCCAGTCTTATGTTTCACCCTGATTATGTCGAAAAGTACATTACCGTCGATAGCGTGCATGACACCGGTGCCTTCGCTCTCGAGGTCAAAGGCAACAGTATGGCACCGAAGATTGAGGACGGCGATATCATCGTCGTGAGTCCGAAACTGGAATCCCGTAGCGGGGACATTTGCGTTGTACGCGTAAGCGATGAAGACACCGTCAAACGTATCAAGGTTGACGAGCACCTGGTGTATTTGATTCCGCTTAACCCCGAGTATGAGCCGATGGCAGTAAAGAAACGGGATATCATGTTTATGTGGAAAGTGGTGAAAGTGATTAAGAACCTGTAATGATTTTCACTGATACTCGCAGATCTAATCACAGATTGCAGATTTCGCAGATTGCCGGACAGCACTCTGCGTTTCTTCGCGTTCTCTGTGTCTCCCCGCCTGACCGTTCGTTGCGCAATCACTGTCGGGCCCGCCCGGCTACGCCGTTCAGATGGGCAGGTGCGATTTTTTTTCTCCTCAGCCTCTACAAAAGGATCATGCATGCCGCTTACTGACCATCTTCTTGCGACACTCTCCTGGAAAACCGTTCAGAAGGCAAAGTACGAAATCGCCGTGCTCCCTTGGGGCGCAACTGAACCCCACAACTACCACCTTCCTTTTTGCACTGACGTTATTGAATCAGACTACATAGCAGCCGAATCTGCCCGCCGCGCGGCTGAGCAGGGAGCAAAGGTCATCGTTCTGCCTTCCATTCCGTTTGGCGTGAATACGGGGCAATTGGATCTGAACATGACGATCAACATGAATCCGAGTACTCAGGCTGCGGTTTTGAAGGATGTCGTTTACTCGCTGTCGGGGCACAGAATACGAAAATTGGTTATTTTAAACAGTCACGGCGGAAACGATTTCAAACAAATGATCCGGGAATTACAGCCGCAGTTTCCCGAAATGTTCCTCTGCACTGTCAATTGGTGGCAGGTCCTTGATCAGTCCGAATTTTTTGGAGAAAAAGATGACCACGCCGGAGAAATGGAAACAAGTGTGATGTTGGCCATAGCTCCCGATCTTGTGCTTCCGCTCAGCGAAGCTGGGTCAGGCACAACGAAACCCTTTAGGATGAAGGCATTGCGCGAGCGGTGGGCGTGGACTCCGAGGCAGTGGACAAAGGCAACTTCCGATACGGGTGCGGGGGATCCGAGGAAGGCAACCACTGAGAAAGGGCGAAAGTATCTGGATGCCGTGACAACGAAGATCAGCGATTTCCTTGTTGAGCTCGCGAAGTCAGACGTGAAAGACTTGTACGAACAGACTTAGACGAAATCCAAAAACTCAAATTCGAAACTCGAAACAAAACCTAAATCTGAATATCTAAACACCCGGTCTTTTGATGTTAGAATTTGTTGTTTGTTTGGTGATTCGTATTTAGAATTTCGTGCTTCTCACCTCGCTGTCAATAACTTTGCACTTGCCAGCCACCTCCGTTTCTGAGATTATCACAAAGGTCAATCGCGCAGCCCTGATTGTGTTGGCTGTCGCCCTTGCATTGTTTGTCCTTCTTTCCCTTCAGTGGCGCTTTCAGCATGACACTGCCCTCCTGTTTTACATAAGTTTCCTTTTTGAGCACTTCGGATATTTTCCGTACAGAGATGTTTTTGACGTCAATCTGCCGTTAACGTATCTTACGTACGCCATGATTGGCAGGTTCACCGGTTATTCGGACCTCGGTGTTCGCTTTGCCGATTTGACCATGTTGGGCGGATTGATGTTGATGACCTGGCAATGGATGAAGATCTTTGGCCGGCATGTTGCCTGGGCGGGGGCGATTGTGTTTGGGCTCGTGTACCTTAGACTTGGGCCCGCAGTGAGTTTACAAAGGGAGTTTCTTATTCTGCTCCCGGTTCTCGGCGGGATACTTGCATTCACACAATTGCGCCGCTTCAAACCGGAAGTCCGAGCAGCCCTGTCAGGATTTCTTTTCGGGATCGCGTGCTTGATAAAACCGCATGCTGTCCTGGCCTTTCCTATTCTCGTGATGTTTGAGATTGCTGAACAAAGGACAAACATCCGATCAGTCCTTGTCCAAACCGTCCTTCCGGCAATCGGCGGGTTCCTTGTCCCAATTCTGGTTTTTCTGATTTACCTTACACGGTTCGAAGCCCTCCAGCCGTTTCTATCGGTCATTCGGCAGTATTATCCTCTCTACGCACAGTTGAACGGCGAACAAAGCACACTTGCGGAAGGTGAGAGGCTGGGTTATCTCCTGCACGGATATTTTCAGTTTGGCGGATTCGGCTGGTGGTGGATTCCGGCTTTGTGGGGCTTGTATGCTTTTCTACGCACTCAGCCCAACAAGAATCAAAGACGCCAGGCCATACTCCTGCTCACACTAATGATCGGTTACAGTTTGTATCCTGTTTTCTCCGGAAAATTCTGGCATTACCATTGGCTGTTGTTTGCGTATTTTTCCGTTCAAGCCGGCGCGCTCAGTCTCGATCAAGCAGATGCCACACCGGTCGTACGTCGCATGGGACCGATTGCCATGTTTCTCGGTTTCGCATTCTTCGCCGCGACGCCGACGACATTTATGCTTGATCAGATCCGATCTGGCGGGATTCAGCCCATAAAGGGCGGTCGAGTCGATGCGATATCAGAATATCTCCGGCCGCGTTTACGACCCGGGGATACAGTACAGCCCCTCGATTGGACAGGTGGGGCGGCACACGCGTTGTTGTTGGCAGAAGCAAGGCCAGCCACGAGGTTTGTTTATGATGTCATGTTCTATCACCACATTTCAGGGAAATATACGCAAGGCCTTCGAAGGGAGTTTGTGACACAGCTTCAGTTGTCCGAACCGCGGTTCATTGTGGAAGTATTCGGCGAAGATAAACCGTGGGTGAAGGGGGAGGATACAACAAGGGAATTTCCGGAATTAAAAAGTCTCTTGCAGGAACACTACGTGGTTATTGCAGAGGGAAACGGTTATCGAATCCTTGAGCGGAAAGACAATAAGTCAGGGCTCGGAGAATTTCCAAGAAGATGATCCAAACAGAACGAGGCCATCCATGCGCATACCATCAATCACTATTCTTCTATTCCTTGCGGTCGTTCCATCTCTTCACGCTCAACATTCAGAAACGGGCACCTGGACTGCTCTCTTGTCGTCCAAGTACCGCATTGTTCCAAATGTCACGTACTCCGTTGCAAATAATTATGAATGCAAGCTGGATGTCTATGCCCGCCGGGGAACCCCGGCCCCCACGCTTATCTACATCCATGGGGGCGGATGGGTTGCCGGTACCAAAGAACAACGCCGTGCTGGGGATTCTGCCGTTTCTGGAAATGGGCTTTTCCGTCGTGAATGTCGGCTACCGTCTTGGCAAAGTCTCACCGGCGCCGGCCGCAGTCGAGGATTGCCGGCTGGCGTTGCGCTGGGTTCATAAGAATGCGAAAGAATTCGGATTCGACACGACCCGCATCGTCATCACCGGCGGCTCCGCCGGGGGCCATCTCGCGTTAATGACCGGAATGCTGCATCCGGGCGCGGGTTTTGACGCTCCCAAGGACTGGGACACACAGCAGTTGAATCTGAAAGTCGCAGCAGTTGTCAATTTCTTCGGCATCACTGATGTTGCCGATTTGCTTTCCGGTCCGAACCGCCAGGAGTACGCTGTCTCATGGATCGGAAGTCAGGAAAACGGTGTTTCTGTTGCAAGACGTGTTTCGCCGTTGACCTATGTCCGGATGGGCCTGCCTCCGATCCTCACCATCCACGGCGACAACGATCAGCTTGTCCCCTATTCCCATGCGGTCCGGTTGCACGAGGCTTTGACGAAAGCCGGGATTCGCAATGAACTCCTAACGATTCCGGGAGGGCGGCACGGCGGGTTCACGGACGATGAAACGAAAAAGATCTTTCAGACTATTCGGGAGTTTCTTAAAGCGCAGCGGATTCTCAACTGATCCGGAGTGTGGCGAAACTTGTCTTGATGCCAGAATCCTCCAAAAGTTTACTCAAAACCAAAATGTCGGCTCCAGATTCGATCAGTCTTACACTGAAGGTATGTCTTAACGAATGCAGCTTGAACCACTCCAAACCTGCCGACCGGGAAAAATGTTTGAACTGGTGTGACATAATAGGCAAATGTTCCGACTCTGCACCTTATTTCACGAGCATCAGCTTCTTTGTTTCAACGAAACTTCCCGACTGCAGTCTGTAAAGATACAGACCGCTCGCAAGTTTTGAACCGTCAAGCGTCACGCTGTAATACTGTCCCACCTCAGCATTCCCATCATACAGTAATGCCACTTGCTCACCGAGGAGGTTGTAGACCGAAACCATCGCGCGTCCTGTCGCAGCGACCGAGAACTTGATTTCTGTCGACGGATTGAACGGATTGGGAAAGTTTTGAGCAAGTGAGAATTCTTTCGGAGTCTGACTCAATATGTCTTCCACGGCGACCACTGTACGCGTGTAAACCCATGCCGCCCCTGCATAGCCGTTGTCACGATATCCACCGACGATGGCTGTATTGCCGTCGGAGGAAAGGGAGACTGATTGGCCTTGCTGTGCAATACCGACAGCGCCAGTGCCGACAAGTTTGCTTCCTTGCTGGCTCCATACTCCACCTGAGCGTGTCCACACCCACGCTGCTCCCGCACCCCCGTTGTCTGCATGTCCGCCGACGATGGCTGTATTGCCGTCGGAGGAAAGGGAGACAGAATAGCCTTGCTGTACACTACCGGCATTGCCAGTGCCGACAAGTTTGCTTCCTTGCTGTGTCCATACTCCGCCTGAGCGTATCCACACCCATGCTGCTCCTGTAAGACTGTCCAAGTATCCACCGACGATGGCTGTATTGCCGTCGGAGGAAAGGGAGACTGATTGGCCTTGGTATGCACCACCCACAGCGCCAGCGCCGACAAGTTTGCTTCCCTGCTGTGTCCATACTCCAGCAGAACGTGTCCATACCCACGCTGCTCCTGCACCGCTACTGTCGTAATATCCACCGACGATGGCTGTATTGCCGTCGGAGGAAAGGGAGACAGATTGGCCTTGGTATGCACTACCGACAGCGCCAGTGCCGACGAGCTTGCTTCCCTGCTGTGTCCATACTCCACCTGAGCGTGTCCACACCCACGCTGCTCCTGTATTGCCGCTGTCGTTAGATCCCCCAACAATGGCTGTGTTGCCATCGGAGGAAAGGGAGACAGATTGGCCTTGGGCTGCAATACCTACGCCGCCAGTGCCGACAAGTTTGCTTCCCTGCTGTGTCCATACTCCACCCGAGCGTGTCCACGCCCACGCTGCGCCTATGAGGCCGAAGTCGTAATATCCACCGACAATGGCTGTATTGCCGTCGGAGGAAAGGGAGACAGACCAGCCTTGTCGTGCACTATTGCCAAAGCCAATTCCGCCAGCGCCAGTGCCGACAAGTTTGCTTCCTTGCTGTGTCCAGACCCCGCCGGAGCGTGTATACACCCACGCTGCTCCTGCAGAGCTGTTGTCGAAATGTCCACCAACGATGGCTGTATTGCCGTCGGAAGAAAGCGAGACAGACCAGCCTTGGTATGCACTATCGACAGCGCCAGTGCCGACGAGCTTGCTTCCCTCCTGTGCAAACTGCGCGTTGGCTTGCGGCAGCGCAATGAGGCAAACGAAAACGGAAAGCGGTATGAGATGAATGCTTTGACAGAAGGCCACGACAGCATCTTTATGGTGCTTTGATCCCGATGCGTCGCGGGTAACTCCATCCACAAACTGTGGCGAAAATGTGAACTGAGCCATGTGAACCTCCTTGTATGGCCGACTCGGCGCAGTAGGGCCTCCCACACTCGGTCGGGACAAGCTACCTAACGCGCACGAGCGTCTGGGTTATCGGATTGGCGACGGGCCCGAGCCGGTTCGACACCCCGGTTAGAGTCATCGTGTCGCCTTGGAGTGAGATGCGATACACGTCGGGCTGGCGGCCAGCGCCCATCACGTGGGGATTCTTGGCAACCGTGGGCATCGTCCGCAACTCGCTGCCAACAACCTCGAATGTCCCAGCCTGGCCTGTGAAGGGCGACCAGATCTCAAGCGCCTCGGATTCTGTGAAGTTAGCAGGATCGCGAAACTGAGGGCGTGCCTCACGGGAATCGACGCTAACGATGCTGTAGTGGCGGCCCGCGAAGAGGTAAAGAGAGGGCTGAGGAGCGTAAGTCGCCGCAGTCGGCCCAGTGGTCTGGATCTGCGAAGCCCGCCACGCGCCCTGGATGGCGCTCAGCGCCTGAGCTGACAACGACACAGAGAGTCCTGCCAACAAAATCAGCAAAGCAGCAACGGGTCGCATGGTAACCTCCATTGTGTTAGATGGTTTCTTGATAAACCCGCATTCGGGTCTTGCTTCCGTATAATACTCGAACAGAAAATCTGCATAAGTTACTTCTCGGCAAGACTCCTCGGCCTCCATCCCCTCGGAAGGGAACAACTCTGAAAAGGTAACACTCCCCATCGTCTTACGCAACACGTGGTATAAGAACATATCCCCGTAGCAAATCTCCGGTCATTTCCCTACAATCACTTTCGGTCAGGATACATCAGATAGATACACTGTTTCGCCTATGCAATTCATAGCTCGGCAGCCATTGATATTTGCTGCTCCTGTGGCTGCATAGGTGATTGCGGCAGGGGATTCTCAACTGATCCGGAGTGTGGCGAAAAGTCTCAGAGGGATGGGGATCCGATTCATACGCCTGTCGGTCCTCTTCGCCTCATTCAAGCGGAACATGTTTTGTCCGAATGGAAACCGTCCCCATCGGAAGCTCGGACAAACTCACCATAAGCACAAAGAAAATGGTTTTGCTGAAATAGAAGTGAAGGCATGCATCCGCTCGGGTTCATACCTTGAATCCAAGCTGAAATCTGCGTATCCTGAGTCTGCAATCAATTTTCCATCCTCATTTTACCGTTTTCCATCACAAGCCCGGATGGCGGAATTGGCAGACGCGCTAGCTTCAGGAAATACTGCTACAAATGAAAAAGCCCTTGAGATTCAAGGGCTTTTGTGTTTCTGGGGGTGGCGTGTCACCAATATGTCACTAACGTAAGAGTATTAGCTTCTTCGTTTCCACGAGTTCTCCCGCCTGCAGTCGATAAAAATACGTTCCACTCGGGAATTCCGATGCGTCCCATGCCACTTCATAGCTTCCCGGATTTAAGTGCTCATTCACGAGTGTTGTGACTTCACGGCCGAGCAGATCATAGATCTTTAGCGTGGTGAACAGTGAACGGTGAATAGTGAACGGTATCGCGGTGCTCGGGTTGAATGGGTTGGGGTAGTTTTGACTCAGCGAAAATTCCCGCGGCATCTCAGCCAGAGGCTCCTCATTGACGTCAGTTACAATGTTCTGGCCCGTGCGAATCATTACTCCACCCACTCCCACAGCCCAGCCGATGTTTGCGTCAACGAAGTAGACACCATAGAGATGATTCGACGTTCCGCTCGACTGTGTTGCCCAAGTTGCACCACCGTTGCTCGTATGGACAATGGTCCCGTTATTCCCCACGATTGTTCCGTGATTGGCGTCGACAAAGGAACACGTACGAAGCAAACTTGATGTTCCGCTCGTCTGTCCAGTCCATGTCGCTCCCCCATCGCTTGTATGGCGGATTGTGCCACCATCGCCCGCAGCCCATCCGTCGTTTGCGTCAGCGAAGCAAACGCACCAAAGGAAATTCGTCGTCCCACTGTTTTGTGCTGACCACGTTTGACCGCCGTCAGTAGTATAACGAATTGTCCCAGCTGCTCCCGATGTCCAGCCGTTGTGTGTATCGGTGAAGGAGATGCCGTCAAGATTTGCTGTCGTGCCGCTGTTCTGCGCTATCCATGTATCCCCACCATTGCCGGTGTGGAGAATCGTACCGGATAATCCCGCCACCCATCCGTTGTTTGCGTCGACGAAAGCGAGGCGAATGAGGAAATTGGAGGTGTTGCTCGTTTGTACCGCCCATGTTGCGCCACCGTTCGTTGTGTGAAGGATCGTTCCATACCATCCCACAGCCCATCCATTGTTCGCATCGACAAAGTAGACGTTGACAAGGTTATTCGCCGTCCCACTTGATTGCGCAGTCCAGGTTGTGCCGCCATTCACCGTGTGAAGAATGGTGCCATTATCCCCTGCAGCCCATCCAGAGTTGCTGTCAATGAAGAACACGCCGTTCAGATTCACGTTTGTTCCGCTGGTCTGTGGGCTCCAGCCTGTTGGCACAGTCAAGGGGATACTGCGGAAGACTCCGCTGGCAGTCCCTGCAAAGATGTAGCTATCAGAATTGATGGCGAGCGAAGTAACTAATGCGGTATCGGGCAAACCCGAATTGATCTGTGCCCAGTTGTCTCCATTATCAGTTGAGCGGAATACGCCGAAGTCGGCAGCTGCAAAGATGTGCCCGCTGGAGTTGATGGCAAGAGATCGAACAAGTCGATTCGTCAAACCGGAGGAGATTTGTGTCCAGTTATCGCCATTGTCGGTGGAACGCCAGACGTTTCTGCCAGATACGGCGTCGTCACCTGCTGCAAAGATATGGCCGTCGGAATTGATCGCAAGAACATCGACGAGAGGAGCAGCCAATCCTGTTTGTGTCCAGTTATCGCCGTTATCAATTGAGCGGAACACACCGTCGCCATACGACGTCCCTGCAAAGATGTAGCCAGCGGAATTGATTTTGAGAGCATGGACCCTGTTATTCGTGAAGCCGAGCTCCGTCCAATTGTCACCATTATCAGTCGAGCGGAAGACGCCGCCAGATGTCCCCGCGAAGATGTGCCCGCCGGCATTGATTGCAAGCGCGCTGACTACGGTGTCTTCGGAGACAGGAGAGACCCATGTCCAGTTATTCGCGTTATCAGTCGATCGGTATACGCCTCCTCCCCAACAGCCATAATCGCAAATGCCTGTACCTGCGAAGATGTGTCCGCTGGAATTGATCGCGAGAGCATGGACACCGGTATTCGTCAAGCCGCTCTGAACCCAATCGCCGCCTTTGTTGGTAGAGCGGAATACGCCGATTCCACCTGCGAAGATATACCCGCTGGAATTAATTGCGAGGGTATTGACATGGGTAAAACTAGCACTCATTTGCGACCAATTATCGCCATTATTCGTTGAGCGCCAGACACTGCTGCCACTTGTCCCAGCGAAGATATGTTCGCTCGAATTGATAGCTAGGACTATTGTAGCGGGGCTAACTGACAGCAAAGTCCAGTTGTCCCCATTATCGGTCGAGCGGAAGACACTGCCGCCAGAGGCGTAATCAGATGTCCCTGCAAAGATGTAGCCAGCGGAATTGATTTTGAGAGCATGGACCCAGGTATTCGTGAAGCCGAGCTCCGTCCAATTGTCACCATTATCAGTCGAGCGGATGACGCCGCCAGATATCCCCGCGAAGATGTGCCCGCCGGCATTGATGGCAAGTGATAGAACATGATTCGGTAAGCCTGTATTGACGGTATCCCAGGTCAACCCGTTATCGGTGGAGCGGAAAATAGCTCCTCCGTAAGGATAAGAGGAACTTCCCCCACCAGCGAATATGTGCCCGCTGGCATTCATCGCGAGTGACTGGACGTAAGTGTTCGCCAAGCCGGCTTGCGTCCAGTTATCGGCATTATCGGTCGAACGGAAGATCCCGGCGACTGAGTTGCTCGCAGTCCCCGCGAAGATGTGCCCGCCGGAATTGATCTTAAGAGTTGTGACACTGCTGTATGTCAAGCCGGTATTGACTTCTGTCCAGCTATTGCCGTTATCAATCGATCGGAGGACGCCCCCATAGGTTCCCAGGAAGATGGTGTCACCGGAATTGATCGCGAGAGCGGTAAACCAAGTGCTAGTCAAGCCAGTATTGAGCTGGGCCCAATTGTCGCCATTATCTGTCGAGCGGTAGACACCGCGAGAGGAGGTGAGGCCATTGATACCTGCGAAGACATGCCCGTTGGAATTAATTGCAAGGGCATTGACATACCCTCCATAAGGCCCATTTGTTTGCTCCCAGAAATTGTCTTGGGAATGAACACTTGAAAAGAACAGCAAGCTCAGGGTGACAAAACTTATCAGAGTTCTCATAGCTACCTCCTTTCGCCTTTACTAGAAAATTTCAACGCGCTCATAATAGTGAAGGAAGGAGGGATTTATCCACCTGATTGGTCGCAAAAACTTCAGAATTTGTTGCAGGGGTCGGCTGGTAGGTTAAGAATGCAGCCCGGAGTACTCAGAGGGCGCTACACCAAACTGCTTTCGGAAAGATTCGGTAAAATGAGAAGGATTACTGAAACCAACTTCGTACGCCACCTGCGAAATGTTGCCAAAGTGTTTCTGCAGCAACACGGCCGCCCGCTGCAGGCGCATGCTGCGGATGAATTCACCCGGCGACACGCCGGTAAGTGCGTATAGCTTCCTGTGCAGTTGGCTTCGGCTTAAAGCCATCTCCTCCGCAAACAACTCCACACCGAGGTTTGGATCAGATAAATGGTTGTGAACAATTTCTTTTGCCCGGCTGAGAAACTGCTCCTCCATGGAGGTTATCGGAATATCGTGTGGCTGGAGTGTTATCTCTCGTTGAAAACGATCACGAAGCTTGCGCCGCTGTTCAATCAAGTTCTTCACACGCACGAGCAATTCTTTTGCATCGAACGGCTTGACTAGGTAATCATCGGCCCCGGTTTCGAGCCCTTCGAGTTTATGCTCTGCGCTGGCTTTTGCCGTAAGAAGAATGACGGGGATATGGCTTGTCTTTTCATCAGTCTTGATCCGTCTCGTGAACTCGAATCCGTCCATCTTTGGCATCATAACGTCACTAATAACAAGGTCAGGTATCACTTCCGACGCTTTCAGCAATCCTTCTTCGCCGTTGACGGCTTCAAAGAGGTTGTATGCACCCTCAAGGTGCGTCCGCATGTACTTTTGCATGTCGGCGTTATCTTCGACAATCAAAAGCAGCGGCAGTCCTTCTTTACCTTCCACATCTTGAGATTCCATCTTCTCAGGTTCTCTGATACCGGTCTTCACTTCCCTTGGCTTTCCCCTTTCGTCGGCCTCAACGATCTCCTCCGGTTTCAAATGTTCTTTTCCCAATGGTAAACGGACTGTGAAGGTACTTCCCCTTCCCGGCTCACTCGTCACGGTGATCTCTCCTTTATGCAGGTCCACGAGCTCTTTGGCAAGCGCGAGGCCAATACCTGAGCCCTCTTGTTCTCTGACTTGCGAGGCATCGACTTGATAGAAGCGGTCAAAAACCCTGGACAGTTGGTCCGATGGAATGCCAATGCCTGTGTCAGTCACAGTTATGTCGACGGAAGTCGGAATGCCATTCCGACTCACATCCAGCGTCACTCGCCCATCCTCCGTCGTGAATTTCAACGCGTTCGAAAGCAGATTCGTCACAATTTTTTCTACCGCGTCTCCGTCGAACCAGCCGATGATTGACTCTTCAGAGCTTTTTACTCTGAATTCAATCTGCTTGCGTTTTGCCAGTGATTCAAAGGCTGCCGCAACTCCTCGTACGAGTTCAGCAATATCCAGTTTTCGGCCCCGGACTTTCATGTCCCCTGATTCAATCTTGGACAGGTCAAGCAGCTGGTTGACGAGCCGCGTCAATCGCCGCGTGTTTCTCAACATCATGTCGTATTGTTCTTCGGGATTCCCTTTCAACTCACCAGACTTGAGTTGTTTCAGCGGTCCTTCAATGAGTGTGAGCGGCGTTCGAAACTCATGTGAAATGTTGGCAAAGAACCGTGACTTCAACTGGTCGAGCTCCTTCAGTTTTTCCGTCTGGAAGTGTTCCATCTCCAGGATGTGCTTGCGGCGAGTTCTTCTCACCTCAAGTCGCCGCAGGACAAGAAGTCCAACGAGTCCAATCGCTGCATAGAGGATATAAGCCCAATCTGTGCGCCACCACGGAGCGTACACGTGCAGGCTGAACGAATCTCTCCACAAAGATATTCCCAAACTCGAGATATCCACATTAACATGAACGTCTGTGTTCGGAGGGCAATCGGGGCTGATGACCAGGTTGTAACTGCCCGTTGTCAGTGCGCGAGTGCCGGCTAAAACATGGCCATAATAAGAAGAGGATGACGAGCTGACATTTGAAACCCACGAGTCCGCGGCGGATAATGATGCCGTTACTGATCTCGCCTCTGACGGAAATCCTACATTGCGGAGGATCAGTTTGAGGACAACCGTGGCACCGGGAGTTGGTCTGGCGCCTCCTTCTAAAACCACGGAATCAACTTTCACGGGTCCAATTGTGGTAAAAGCACCTGCATTCTTCATTTCGAATCCAAGGATTGCCTTCTTTCGCATCTTCATTTCCAGATCAACGATGTACAGCTCTCCCTCCAACGCGTTCCAGATGTTTGCAAAGAGTCCATCGCCTGCTAAGCTGTCAGCATGCATTCCGTCATCGAATAATTCGGTCTTACCCACCTTTTTGAAACCCGAGAGGACATTCTGTCTCTTCTCTTGTTCCTCATCAGATGCCAGTATGTTGGCCAAAAATGTCAGGCCATCTGCTTCGGGAACTCTCACAGCCAACCGGATAGGCGAGATTCCCCCACGGAAATTTGATTGCGAAGGGGTGAAGCTCACCGACATCCCTTTGGGAGAGACCGCAAAACCAGTTCGGACAATAGCAACGCTGCCGCTTCCGACGTACCACATATAATACATGTTTCTCTCGAAGTCGATATCACCCGGCCAGACTCCAAAATCATCCCATGAACCGGATGAGCCGGCGTGAAGCACGGGATTCTCGAGATGCCTTTTCCAGTGTATATCATCCGTTGAAGTCGCATACTCCATTCTCCAGATGCCAACGTTGCTTGTCGAGCCGCTATACCACATTTCGTAAACACCGTTGTTGCAGATGACTCTCGGGATTCTGAGCTCACGAATTTCCCCGAATTCTGCTTTGTGCGGTGTGAGAACAGGTTCTGGCCTTACAACCCAGGATACTGCATTGGCTCCGGTCGCGAATCCAATCTCAGAACTCTCGAGGTCTGTATCAAACCTCGTGTTAAACCACATTTTATATCCGCCTGCTGAATCAGGGCCCATGACGGAAGGGCAAGTCAGGGGGACCGATTCTGCCGGTGATGAATCATTGCCCAAGACCGGCTTTCCTGATTTTGTCCAAAGAATTCCGTCGGATGATTGTGCATAACCGATGCGACGGTATGTTTTTCTGTCACCTCCAGTGTACCACATCTGATGTTTCGAGCCGATAACAATCACATATCCAAACAAGGCTTCTCCGCTATCCCATGACTTAGGATTCGGTGTAAGCACAGGATTCGCGGAATGCTTCGTCCACAGAATGCCATCGCGGGAGGTTGCGTATCCCATTGGGCCCTGCCCAGTGTACCACATTCGATACACCGAATCTTGAACTATTACTCGAGAGGCACCTGCCCACCGATCATCCCACGACCCCGGCGGTCCCACATCGAGCACCGGATTGCCTTCGTATTTGAACCACTTGGTTTGAGCGATAATTGTCGATGTGAAAAGGCAGAGGAGAACAACGAAAGGAATAAAGTTCTGTGGAAGAAGAGATCGGTCTCGCGGGGGTAAGGATGCAGGGTTCAGGGTCGGCGCCTCCCGGGAAGGTGCGAGAATCTCGTTAATTCTGGTCTGATTGTCAATGGTGTGCCGAGGTTGGTTTTTTAGGGCGTTTCGAAGTATATTCTACCCCATGAATCCCAAGCCTCACCCGCATCATGAGTTGTACATACAGATCCTTCGCCGAATGACTCCTGATCAGCGCCTTCGCAAGGCCCTTGAGCTCACTGAGATGGGCAGGCGCCTTCTTGCCGAAGGCCTGCGTCACCGGTATCCGGAACTCGGTGAGGAAGAACTTCGCCGTCGCTACCTTCAGCAGCTTTCCAAGTGTCACAACACCAATTACTAGAGACAGTCATCCAGGCTCTTGAGCAGTCCGGAAGCCAGTACATGCTCACGGGATCATTTGCATCCAGCCTGCAAGGGGAACCGCGCCTTACCCACGACATTGATATGGTTGTTGTCATTCCGGAGCACGCCGTTTCACAGCTCGTTGCTGCTTTTCCCCCATCCCGGTTCTTCCTCGACAAGGCTGAACTTATGGAAGCAATAAAGACAAAATCGATGTTTAACCTGCTGAATGTAACGGAGGGGGATAAGGTAGATTTTTGGATGCTCACGGACGAGCCGTTTGATGTTGCGCGTTTCAAGAGAAGGAAGAAGATCTCCGCCCTTGGGATGGATCTCTTCGTCTCCTCACCCGAGGACACGATTCTTGCGAAACTCCGATGGGCGAAAATGTCCGGCGGGAGCGAAAAGCAACTCCGTGATTGCCTGCGTGTCTTTGAAGTACAGTACGACACTTTGGATATGAAGTATCTTCACGATTGGGTCGAGAGACTTGGTGTGTCGGATTACTGGACGCGACTGTTGAATGAAGCGAAGCCTTAGGAGGATGTCCCGTCCCCATGCCGGGATCTCGCGAATTGTCGTTTGCAGTCAAGCTTCGTGGAGACTCTTGAATCCGGCCGCATTTTTTCATATTCTATGGTCGCGGCAAAATTTTCCATTTCCCCTGTTTCAATTTTCCTTGTTTATGCCCGGATGGCGTCCGCCTGCGTCTTGGGAAGCAGACTTCGGCGGACAGACTGTCGGCATAAGGTAAGTCTCATATGCCCGGATGGCGGAATTGGCAGACGCGCTAGCTTCAGGAGCTAGTGTTGGCAACG
>JBBDYD010000128.1:0-22449 GCA_040901865.1 Bacteroidota bacterium
AAGAAGGCCGGTAACCAAAATACGTTCACGCATTTCGGCAATGCGTGCGTACATGACACTCTTGGTAAAAGTCGCCGATGTGCCGCCAAGGACATATCGCACTCCGTCCCGTTGCACGCGCACGGACTGAACAAAACGAAGCTCGGTGTCGGATTCGAGAACGATCGCAGAGTCCGTGCCGGTGATGAGATCGAATTCCCCCGGAGGAAGGAGGATGTTGATCTGATCCGCCCGGGAATGGGCCACCATACGGCCGTTCCGGTCCATGACAAAGAAATACTCGAGCCCCGGGAACGAATGCACCATGAGGTTATTGACGTAATCCTGGATTGGAGGATAGGATTCGAGGAGCAGGTTGTCTTTCGCGACGTTCCCGAGACTCTGGACGAGGTTCATGCCAAGGATGGCCGTCATCGACCGAAGTTCCTCTTCCTGCCGGGTCACAGCAACAGTGCTGACGATGACCGTGACAGCAACGATCGAAACGCCGACAATCAGAATGAGTTTCCAGCGAATTTTCAGGCTGAGGGTTAAATCAACACCAAAACCCCATGTGTGCATGAGGCGGTCACGTACGGAGGAATACAACTTCTTCAAACGAACTTTCAGCGCCGGAGCGGAGACGGATTCCGGCATTCGGGCTTTTTGCAGTCGCCGGACGATCGATCGGCTAAGGGTCGCAAGTCGGCTTCTGGAGGTTTTCAGGACCCGAAGAACACGGTCTCTTATGCGAGCGATCTGGTCACTATTTAAGGGGGTTTTAGCAGCCACTGGGGTTGACTAGCAAGATGAAATGAAGAAGAAATCAACGCTACTAGAAAGTGCAGAAAAATGGACTGTGTATCAACATCCGAATCTCAAAAGGGTGTTTGGCAAAAAAAGCATCTGGCTTGCCGGCCGAAGTCGCTTTTGCCCAAGGCGCCCGACGGTCCGCCAGCTTTAGCCAGCGATTATGCCGGCTGTTTTGTTTATCCGCCGTCGACTTTTGTTTGTTCTTCGCCATCATAATAATCGCAAGGATCAGCCAGAAGGCCCCAATGCTTACAAGAGTCGAACTATTTTCTGAAATCGCCCCGACAATCATGAAAAGAAGAGCTATAAAAAGAAACGCCAGCCCAGACCCGATGAATTTCTTCATGCCGGCCCCCTATTATTTACATGTCTCGCTGACGACTATTCCGTTGACGACAACGGTGCACACGTGGGTTGTGTATTCAAACGGATCACCGTCAAACAGCGCAAGATCCGCGTCTTTCCCGCGCTCAAGGGAGCCCACCCGTTTCTCAAGTCCGAGAATTGCCGCCGCATCGATGGTGACTGTTCTTAGGGCTTCCTCCATGGTGAGTCCGTTGGCCGCCGCAATGGCGGCTTCGAAAAGGATCACGCGGGTCTTGGGAACGTATCCCTCGAATCCGCTCTGGAGGGCGAACCGAATTCCGGCTTTGCGAAGGACGGCCGCCGTGGTGAACGAGGCGTTCTTCGTGTCGCCTCCTGTCCGGACCATTGTTGGGTGGAGAATCACGGGTACTCCCGCTGCCTTGATTTCATCAAGGAGGAGATACGCCTCAGCCGCCCCGTCCAGCACCATCGGAAATCCGAACTCCTTTTGCAAACGCAGCGCCGCCGCGATCTCGGGAGCAGTCTGCGCCGTAACCAATGCTTTCACAGTGCCGCGGAGAATGTCGGCAACCATCTCAAGCTGGAGATCCCGTCCCGGGCGTTTTTCCGGATCCTTGTTTTCCAGTTTCTTCATGTAGTCCCGGGCCTTAAGAAATTCCTGCCTCAACATCGCCACCCCTTTCGAACTCGTACCCGGGGTTTTGAAATTCCGCGACACACTGGACCCCATCGTAAACGCAACCATCAGATTCGGCGTGACCACAGCTTCGTTGACGGTTTCCCCGCTGGTCTTGGCGACCATGGTTGTTCCGCTCATCAGCGCGCCCGGACCGTGGCCCGTATGCAGCGTGGTGACTCCAAGAGAGCGGACCCAGGCAATCAGGTCTTCCTTCGGATTGTATGCATCGATGGCGCGAAGCTGGGGTTGGATGGGCTCGGATTTTTCGAGTTGCATTTGATCGTGCGGAACGTTAAAAATCCCCGCGAGTCCCACGGTGCTATGAGCATCGACCAGGCCAGGCGTAACAACCTTTGCCGTCAGGACTCTATAGCCCGCCGGAATGGTCACTTCGGAGGCCGGTCCCACGCGTTCGATCGTCGTCCCGTTGATGAGGATTACCGCGTCTTTCATCGGCGGGCCTGCCATGGTATACACCGTTTCGCCGCGCACGGCAATTTGGGCCTGAACGAACACTGGAACGAGCACAAGGAGGAATAGAGTGCGGATGTTCATTGCAGGCCTCCTTCGCAGGCGTCAAACGACTCAGGCGTACCGTACACATCATAACCGCCGACGGCATATTTGAGATCTTCGGGGTTTGCACGGTCAAACCTTTTCTCGCCTTCGACCCAGGTTTGATCAATGTGCGTGTACACACTCAAGGGATCACCTGAAAGGAGGAGGAAATCAGCATCCTTGCCGACTCTCAACGAACCGACCCGTCCGTCCAGATCGAGCATTCGTGCGCCGGCGATGGTTACGGATTCAAGGGCTTTCTCACGTGACATGCCAGCCCGTACGCCGAAGGCGGCGGATCGAATAAACAATCGCGAATCTGTGATGCCGTCGTCCGTGTGATAGGCAACAGCGATGCCTGCTTTCTCCAGCACGGCGCCGGTTTCGTACCGGATATCCACTGCTTCCAGTTTGCCTCCAGGCGAATCCAGTACGATGATCGAACACGGAGCTTTTGCTTCCGCGATTTCCTTTGTGACCTTCCATGCTTCACTCACATGCTGCAGCACTATACGAAAGCCGAACTCTTTCGACAAGCGAAGGACTGTCAGAATATCATCGTGTCGGTGCGTGTGGAAATGGACCATGCGCTTTCCTTCGAGTACTTGCACCAGCGCTTCCATGTCGAGCTCGCGTTTCGGCATTTTCTCGATATTGCCTTTCGCTGCCTGAATTTTCAACTTGTATCCTTGTGCATTGACAAACAGTTGTCGTACCATCGCAGCAGACTTTGCTCTGGTCCCGGGAAACGGTTTTTCGCGAATCGAGTTTGTACCGTTTGCCATTTTCATCCCGCCGCAAATGTCGTTGAGCGGGTCTTTGCAGAACAACATGTCGTTAATGGTGTTCGCTGTGCGAAGCTTCAAATATGCCGTTTGTCCGCTCATCAGGTGGCCCGATCCCGGCATCACATTGACCGTCGTGATTCCGCCCGAAAGCGCCTTCATGAAGCTCGTGGACCGGACGTCGATGGCATCGAGGATGCGCACTTCCGGATTCAGCGCGGACGACGCGTCTCCGCCATTCCCGCGTCCGACGTGCGAGTGTGTGTCCACCAATCCCGGCATAATGACCTTGCCGGCAACATCATAGACTGTGGCGTTGGTGGGAATGGTTACCGAAGCCGCGGGCCCGACCGCTTTGATGAGGCCCTTATCCACAACAAGGATTCCGTTGAAAATCGGAGCGCCTTCAATCGGATAAATTGTCGCTCCGCGAAAAGCGACAGGCCGTTCCTGAGCCAACATAAGGCTCGATGTGAGGCAGAGAGTGAGCAGAGTTGTTTTCATGCGGTGTAATGTGAGATGTGAAACGTAAAATGGTGTTGTGCTCGAGGTGAACTCGCCAATCGTCCCAAAGGCCTGCCCGACTCTGATTGCACCATCAGGTCAGGCGGGGATGCCTTCGGGAAAAATTGAAAATTCCCAGGTTTCTCAAAGTACAAACTCTTCCCTCGTCACCAAAACATCCCTGATTCGATTCTTCCTGATCCAAATGTCCAAATACCCATAGCGTCCTTGCGGAAAGCCCATGACAAAGATATAATTTTCTTCAAGGAAATCCATCAATTGGGTCGTGCGCTTATAGCTCCAATCTGCAGGGGCATCCACACCTGCAATTACATCCGGTTTCCTGAGAAACACAGGGTCGTCAATGAGTTTCCCGGGCCTCCCTTTGCGAATATACGCGGCTTCCTCAGCATCAGTCAATCCGAACCAGTCCCACACCACCTGATTCATTGCCCCGTAGCTGATTCCGCCCAACCGCCCCGTCGCCACGCTCGCCCCGGGAGCGATATTGCGATCTATCCACCGGCCCACAGCGAGCTGATCTGTTCCGCGCATGAGCATATTCATCCCCTCGTTGTTCACATAGGATTTAACCGAAGGATACCATGCGAGGAACGCACAGAGGACAATCCCCGCAGCCGGGAGATACGGAAGAGCTTTGCGGAATCGAACAAAGGGAGATTGTTGGAGTTGTCTGAGCTCCGCGGCTATCCAGAGGGCCAGGGTCAGACTCATCACAGGCCAAACCGGAGTGATGAAACGGCCAAACGTCATCCAATCGCCTTGTGCATAAGAGACAAAGACGAGGTTCGCGCCGGCAATGGCGAGGCAGATCCTCTCGATCTTTTGAACTCGCTCACTCCGGGGAGGAAGGACCATCCAAAGGAAGAGGATCAGCGGTCCGCCGGCCGCCACGATCCATGGAGTTACATACTCGGGGAAATCGATAAACTCACCAAAAACTCCAGGCACTTTTGCTATGGCAGTGTTCGGGAGCCACGTGCCAAAATATGTCAATCGGAAAATCTGCCACGCGACAATCGGCGTTATCATGAGAAGAAATCGTCCCGCCTCCATGCGCAGGAGTTTCGGAAAGGAGAGGGCGGGGTTGATAGTGGCGAGGAACCAGAGAACGGCATAGAGCGGCCCTTCGGGGCGTGTGATTCCTGCAAGCCCAAAGAGGAGCGCGGCCGAGAAACGGGCGCTTCGTGAAGAGCCGAGCGAGGCGGCGAGTCCCGCTGTCAGTAGAAACCCGAGCATCGGCCCCTCCAATCCGGCGGTCGCGTACACATGAAATCCCGGGGCGAGGACTACGAGAAGCGCACCCAGCGCAAGGGGCAGGGAAGCCGGTGGTTCGGCGGATTTGAGACTGATCAGGAAGACACAAGACAATGTTCCGACCGCAAAAAGCAGCCCCGCTACTCTGGCGGCATCGGGGATCTCTGCTCCCGTGAGGAGGTGAAGCAAAGCGAGGAGAAGAGTCCACAGCGGATTGGAAAACCCCTCGACGTATTCGCCCTGATTGAACACGAGACCCTGTCCGGTCGCGAGATTGAGCGCATAGCGGAACGTGATATACGCGTCATCAGTGATGTGCGGCCAGAGGTAGGCCTGGATTCCCAGCGTCACCGCGATGGCAACCGCCATCCAGGCCAATGAAGAACGCGTTGGCGTATGGGCGTTCAACGTTTGTTATTCCGGATTTTGCTCGCGCCGGGGCTGCTGTGACTGATCAGGTTCACCGCCCTGTTGCGGAGGCGGCGGGGGCTGTTGGCGCTGGTCATGACGGCGTTGATCAGGATGACGCTGCTGTCCCTGCGGTCGTGGTCCCTGATGCCGGGGCTGTCCCTGTTGACTCTGCGGCCGCTGCTGACCCTGGGGCCGGCGTTCGCCTTGAGGCCGCTGCTGCCGCTGATATTGCTGGCGTGGTTCTCCCTGCCGCTGCTGCTGAGATCCGCGCTGAGGATACTGTTGCTGCATCTGCGCTTCAATCTTTTTTATCCTGCGCGAGCTCAGGAAGCCATGGAATCCGAGCACGGGTCCCAGGAGGGAATAGGTCAGGCCCGACCATTTGGACATCTCATCACCGCCCCATAGCGCGATGGAAATGGACGCGAGCCCGATCACGATGCACAGCGAATATTGCTGAGCCTGCATCGACGTGATAAACACCTCAACCTGATTAAGCCGGAGTTCCTCTTTTTTTCTTCGGGCATTCATGTGCAGGGCAACATAGCACAGAAACACGGCGATGAAGCCGATCCCGTAAATGATCATCATCATTGACAAATCGCCCGGGGTCACGATCGGAACGACACTGCCGTCCGCCAGGGTCGTTGTAAATCCGCCCCCCGACCAGAATTGGATGACGCTCGTGAAGACAAATTTCAAGGGGTAGACATAGAAGAGGACTACAAAGAGGAGAATGGCGTTCACGGTTTTCGTGAAGGCGTCCTGAAGTCCGTACCGGCGGAAGAAAGTATAATGAACATGCCAGATCCAGATGAGAATGGCAAAACTGGCCGCGAACGCCAGAAATCCTTTCATCGTGGCAAGCAATTCCGTGAATGTATGCGGTACTTCAAGGGAAACAATAAGCAATGTGACGGAAAATGCAAAGACGGCGTCGCTGAATCCTTCAATCCGCGTCACCTCACTCCCGCGCCAGCGGAATCCGTACCTGTCTTTGTATTGGTTTTGCCGTTCACCGAAGAATCTGTTTGCCATGGGTTTTTATGATTGTTGAATGTTTATGGGACAAGTATAAGGTTAAGTTTCTCGTAGAAGCGTTATTGGTTCTTGGTTTGTGGTTTTAGTTATTGGTTGTTGTTATCGTTGTCGTTTCGACGAACCATGACCAGAAACGAATAACCAAAACCCAAGAACCATGAACCCAAAACGCTTTCAATCATCAATCATCCACTTCACTCTAACGTCCATCCTCATCAGCTTTTCACTCGCTTCCCACATGAATCACCTGTTCTCCAAATTTGTCACGAAGCTTCCTTACAGCTTCCAGCACATCGTCACGTTTCGTGGACTCGTGGTCAAACAATCCGGGTGTTCCCTGTGCAGGATCGACAAAATTGGTAAGCTGGACACCCAGAAGTCTCACCGGAAGCTTGCGGGTATAGGCTGTTCGAAGCAGGTCCCGCACGGCGTGGAAGAGGACGGGGTCGTCGTCTGTTGGAGCAATGGTCTCCGCACGCGTGATGGTTTTGAAATCCGAATACCGCAATTTGAGCGTCACAGTACGGGTTTTCCATCGTTTTTGCCGCAGCCGGTCGCACACCGCTTCGACCAGGGAAAAAAGGATTCTGTCAAGGTCTCCCCGATCTGCCGTATCGTGCGAAAAAGTTTCCTCCTTTCCAATACTTTTTCTGACAAACTCAGGATGAACCGTCTCGCTTCCCCCTCCCTGTGCCACACGAAACAGCCAGGTGCCATGCTTGCCAAGCAACCGGGTCAGGTGTTCCAAGGAAGCGTGTTGAAGATCCGCGACCGTCTGAAACCCTTTTTTCCTGAGATATTCGCCGGTCTTCTTCCCGATTCCCGGTATCACGTCGATGGCGAGAGGAGCGAGGAACTCCTTTTCCGTTCCATGCGCCACGGTACATAGTCCCTCAGGTTTTACCCGATCGGTTGCGATTTTGGCAATAGTTTTGTTGGAAGCGAGCGCTATGGTGCACGGGAGGGAAAATTCCTTCCGCACAATGTCCTGGATTGTCCGGATCAACCCCGGGAGGTCCTTCCGGTAGAGAAGTTCGGTACCGGTGAGGTCGAGATACATTTCGTCGATGGATGCACGCTCAACAACCGGAGCAAAATCCAGCAGTCGATTGTACAATGAGTCCGAGATCTCTGAATAGCGATGATAGCTTCCCGGAACAACGATCAGTCCCGGACAAAGCCGCTGGGCCTGCCCCGTGGGCATGGCAGAACGAACGCCAAACTTCCTTGCTTCATACGAAGCCGATGCGACAACGCCCCTTCCCGTGGATGTTCCGCCGACCACCACAGGCTTCCCGATGAGGGCAGGATTGCTGATGCGCTCGACGGAGACAAAAAAGCAATCGAGATCCAGGTGTGCTATGAAGCGTTGGTGCGTGCTCATGCCATGTCGTAATCAGGAGTATGAGACTTCCGCCGGATTGCCCGGATCGCCCATGTAACAACCATGCAGAGAACCGCTCCGAGGGCTGCAAGGCCCATGTCCTTCTGCGCGTCCCAAATATCGCCCTGAGTGCCGAGGTAAGCATCCCCTGCCTCGGGACTGACAACGAGCGCCACAGCCATTTCGATGATCTCATATCCGCCGCTGAAGGCAAGAGTGACGTCAAACGGAAGATAGTAAGCGAAGAATCCGCGGGTACGGGCGACACGGAGGAAAACTTCGCGGATGGGATACGCCATGAGCAGTCCAAAACAAAAATGTACTACGCGGTCGAAATGGTTCCGTTCGAACCCGAACCAATCCTGCATCCAGAATCCGAACGGTGTCTCCGCATACGTATAATGTGCACCGACCGCATGCAGCATCATGAAGGCAGTCGTCAGGAGATAGGAGAGATCGGAAAGAGGAAAGAACCTGTAGGTGAAGGCCAATCCGACAACGAACAACACCACGAGGATATTCTCAAGCAACCAATCGGCGGGGTAAACTGGATTAATGGCAGTAAGGGCCCATACGATCGCATAGGCCCCGGCGAGGATTTTCAATAGGAGATTCTCCCGGAAGTTTGGGCGAATCCTCATGGTCGATGTTGTAAACATGCCTGGATGCTCAATGTTCTCAGGTGAAGGACCGGAGCCGGGAAAACGGAGTCTTGACCATCATCCGGGATTTTGTAGATTACAGGGAGCGAGAATCAATCTACGCAACTAGTCGAACTGGTGCAAGGAAGCCCGGGAAAGGAGAATGTATGCCGATAGAATCCATTGATGTTCCGCTGGGAACCGTCATGCCGACATTCGATCTGAAAGACCCCTTCGATAAATCTGCAACGCTGGAAAAGTTGATTGGGCCGAAAGGTCTGCTCATCATCTTTACATGCAATCATTGCCCCTATGCACGAGCCGTGTGGCCACGGTCGATCCGTTTGGCGAACTTTGCCAAAGGCCTGGGGATCAATACGGTTGCGGTGAATCCGAACATTCATCCGGACTATCCCGACGACGCACCGGAGGTGATGGAGGAAAAAATAAAGGAATGGAACATACCGTTTCCGTATCTCATTGATGCATCCCAGAACGTTGCTGCAGAGTACAAGGCACAATGCACGCCGGATATCTATTTATTGGATAAGGGAAAGCGACTCGTGTATCACGGACGAATTGACGACAACTGGCAGGACGAGGCGATGGTAACGAAGCAAGAACTCAAAGAGGCAATCGCGAATCTGGCAGAGGCGAAGAGTATAAACGGAAAGCAGTTTCCGTCGATGGGATGCTCGATTAAATGGAGAAAATAAGAAACAACAAAGAAAAAGCAATATCCAACGCCGAACATCCAACACCCAATGTCGAATTTGGTTTCCTAATTGGACGTTCGCCTGCCCCTTTCAAGCATTAATTGGGCCGGGGATATTCGACATTTCTTTTTTATTTATTTTCCCAATCCCCCCAAATTCTCCTTCAACTTTTCCAGATTCACCTTGAAAGCATTCTGCTTCTCCCGCTCTTTCTCCACCACGTCTTTTGGCGCCCGCGCGGTAAATTGCGGATTCCCAAGCTTCTTTTCGATCCCCTCAAGCATTTGCTGAATCCGCTGGATCTCTTTTTCGAGTCGGTTGCGTTCTGCACCCATATCGATCAACCCTTCGAGCGGCACAAACAACTCGATACCGTTGACGACCGCGCTCGCGGCAACCTTGGGTTTTGCAGAGTTTTTGATCCTGGTCAACTTCGTAACACGCGCAAGCTTTTGCAGGTACCGCTCGTATGACTGAAGCGTGTCTCCCTTCCCGCCTTTCGGCACGATGATCTGGAGTTCAATGTCCCGGGAGGGCTGAATATTATTCTCGCCGCGGATATTCCGGAGGGCATTGATCACGTTCTGCACAATCTCCATGTCCTGTTCTGTCTTTCGATCGATGTGACGTTTTTCGCTGCTCGGGAAATTAATCCGCACGATCGACGCGTCCTTCCGGTCGGTCAGATGCTGCCAGAGCTCCTCGGTGATAAACGGCATGAAGGGATGCAGGAGGCGGAGTGCCTGATCGAAAACCCACAAGGCGCGTTGAACCACGGCCTTTTTGGCTTCCGGTGATTCATCCCCGTAAAACCTCGTCTTCACGAGTTCGACATACCAATCGCAGAAGTCATGCCAGAGAAAGCCGTACAATATTTTTGTTGCATCGTTGATTTGGAATTTCGTCAGCGCATTGTGAATATCGTCTGTCGCAGTGTTGAGTCGCGAAAGGATCCACCGGTCGGCCAGATCGAGATGTTCTGCAGAGTGTGCCGAAAGGTCGAGCGCTTCCTCTCCACAGATTTCCTTCTTGTTCAAAAGCAAAAACCGGCCCGCGTTCCATATCTTGTTTGCGAAGTTTCTCCCCATTTCACATTTGTCGGTGGAGAAAAGCACATCCTGTCCCAGCGGGGCAAGGTACGTGATCGTGAACCTGAGCGCGTCCGCGCCGTACTCCCGGATCACATCGATGGGGTCGGGCGAATTGCCCAGGGATTTGCTCATCTTGCGGCCCTGGTCGTCGCGAATAATGCTCGTCATGTACACGTCGCGGAAGGGAACAAGATCCTTGTCCTTTTGCCGCGGTTTGCCGTCTCTGCCCGGCATGCCCTTCATGAACTCGATGTTGGCCATGACCATGCGGGCGACCCAGAAGAAAATAATGTCCGGGCCTGTGACGAGTGTGTCGGTCGGATTGAAATAACGCAGGTCTTTAGTGTCACCGGGCCAGCCTAGCGTGGAAAAAGGCCAGAGCCAGGCGGAAAACCACGTGTCGAGTACGTCGTCATCCTGTCGCAGAGGCATTTCGGGGGCAATCCCGAGTTTTGTGCGTGCTTCTTCCTCGGATCGCGCTGCGGTGTAGGTGCCGTCCGGAGCATAGTAGACAGGAATGCGATGGCCCCACCACAGTTGGCGCGAGATGCACCAGTCGCGAATGTTGTCCATCCAGTGCTCATAGACTTTGGTCCAACGATCCGGGTGGAATCGCACCACTCCGTCCTGCACAACCTTCAGCGCAGGCTTTGCAAGCGGCTTCATGCGCACAAACCACTGATCGGACAAATAAGGCTCGATGATCGTGTTGCATCGGTAGCAACGCCCGATGTTGTGCGGATACTCTTCGACCTTCACGAGAAAACCCTGCGCCTCGAGGTCTTGTGCGATGCGCTTCCGGCACTCGAACCGGTCCAGCCCCTCATAGTGTTTCGGAACGAGCTCGTTCATTTGGCCGGCTTCGTTGATCACACTGATTTGCTGAAGATTGTGGCGCTGTCCCAGGAGGAAATCGTTCGTGTCGTGTGCCGGCGTCACCTTCATGATCCCCGTACCGAACGACGAATCGATGTAATCATCGGCAATCACTGGAATCCGGCGGCCGACGAGAGGAAGCGTGGCCTGCTTCCCGTTCAGGTGCCGGTATCGCTCGTCTTTCGGATGGAAGCAAAGTGCGGTGTCCCCCAACATCGTCTCCGGACGAGTGGTCGCAATGACTACAGAGTCCTTCGTTCCCTCGATCGGATAGCGGATATGATAAAGCTTGCCGTTGGTCTGCCCGTGTTCGACTTCGTCGTCGCTGAGGGCGGTCCGGTGAAACGTACACCAGTTGACGATGTACTTTCCGCGATACACGAGGCCCTTATCGAAGAGGCGGACGAACACCTCGCGAACAGCGGTGGAAAGCCCCTCGTCCATCGTGAACCGTTCGCGTTGCCAGTCGCAGGACACGCCGAGTTTTCTCAGCTGGCGGATAATGGTGTCGCCGTAGATATCCTTCCACTCCCACACGCGCTTGACAAATTTTTCGCGGCCGAGCTTATGCCGGTCCGTACCTTCTTTTGCGAGCGCCTTTTCGACGACGTTCTGTGTTGCAATGCCCGCATGGTCCGTTCCGGGTATCCAGCACGCTTCGAACCCCTGCATACGTTTCCAGCGCACAAACACATCCTGGATTGTGTTGTTCAGAATATGACCCAGGTGCAGAATCCCGGTGATGTTGGGCGGCGGAATGACGATCGTATACGGTTTCTTTTCGGAATTGACCTTTGCGTGAAAGAGCCCCCGGGTTTCCCATTCAGGATACCAGCGATCTTCCACCTCGGCGGGGTTGTATGTCTTTGAGAGTTCCGGCATGTAAGAAAAAAGGTAGCCAATCAGCTACCCAGAGGGAATGAACCAATGAATAAACGAAAATTCGGAGAGGAATGCAATAAAGCAGAAGTCAGAGATCGGAGATCAGAAGCCAGCCCTTTGACTCGTGCCACAAAAAACGTAAACTCGGTCGCACTGAGCTTGTCGAACCTTCGGAAAGCATGAATCAATGAAACCTTGAACCTGAAACCTGAAAATCCTACTTCACCCCAAACTCCCGCGCGACAAAAGCGATATTTCCCACTTTGTCTCGACTCTCGATCCGGAGAACATGCCGTCCCGATCGCAGATCGACAGGTTCGTCAAACACGACCTGCTTCTTGTCAGAATCAAGTTCACCAATAAGAAGACGGTCATCGACAGTGATTCGTAGCGCGTCAGCATTCAATCCGGAAAGATAATCGCGCAGCCCAAATCGCACCCGGAGAATCCCGCGCGAGTAACGGACAGAGAGGGAGGATATTGAGGGGGGAATCGTGTCACGTCGGATAGAAAACTCACTCAGGAATTTTGTGATTTTTGCATAGTAGGCACCGCCGGCATATTTGGCGGAGATCAAAGATACATCTCCATCATCCACGAAATAAAGCCCGGTCTTCCCATCGACCCCTGCCGGCTGCCGATATCGAACGGTCGCTCCTTTATTCAGAAGCACATCCTGCGGATAGGCCGCATATCCGGCTTCCGTCTGCTCGATCCTAACGAACAACGGCTGATACACGCCGTCGGGAGGGAAATCGATCTCAAATTCACCGGCCCCCGCGACAATCAATCCACCGCTGGCCGGGAGAATGGGAAACACCGAGAACTCGTCCGCAGTCTCAACATTCGTCCCGTTGACCGTTCCCCACGCCTCCAATCGTACCGTCGTTGTTTCCAGATCGGAAAGCGGGATCGTTCCGACATACGTTTGCTCGTCCACGGCATTGATTTCAATAGTGGAATTCAACGTTCCGCTTTTCATCCGGAGCGACGGCCGAATCGTAAAAGGAAGATGGGAGGACAAAGTCACCAACAGGTAATCCCGGACGAATTCCTTCTTGAGTGAGAGGGAAGTCGATTTGACTGATTTGGTGGGAGGACAAAAGAAAACAGGATGCGAGACGGACCCCGCGGCAGTCTTTGCCTCAATTCTGAACTGGCGCTTACCATCCGTTGATACCGGAACGATGTAGTCTTCTCCGACGGCATCGAGGTCGTTTGTCTCATACGACGTCCGTTTCCATGTTCGACTTCCGGGATTGCGCGAAGCCACAGTGATCGAACTGATATTTGTTTGGGGAGACGGGGCGACAACCATGACGTTACCGTCTTTGCGGACATCGATGATCGGCATTTCGTCGAGGAGCACTGTGGCTTTTAGGCGGGATTGGTTCCCCTGAACATCCCGTGCAACAATGGTGAGCGTATAAAATCCGCGTTCGTAGCTCGCTGTTTCAATGAGTCCGCTTTTCTCAGGTGACCGGGCATAGAAGGGCAAACGGTTCCCCGGTTCGAGGAATAATCTCTGAAACCGGCCTTCTCCTGCTTCCACTAGCGGCCAATCATAATGGAGGGCGATTTGTTCCGTCAGCCGCGAGGAGAATCGATCAAGTTTGGACGAGTAAATAAGGGTCGAATCGAGAAAGAGTTCGTAGTGATAGACCCCGTTGTTGTGCCATGTCGCGTTCACGCGGTCCGTCGCTCTCACACTCAGGCCGATTGCTCCGCTCAACCGTATGGTTCTGGGAACGACATACTCGTTGTTTCCGAGCAACCTCGCGTCGATGGAAGTCGGCAGGGGAGAGCCGTTGATTCTGCCTGTATGATCGAAGGGGGAAAAGTTGATCTGGCGGAATTCCGGGGCCCGCGTATCGGTCACTGCTGATGCAAAATGCGGAAAGAGGAGCGGGTTCACGGGATTGTTACGTTCATCCCGGATTTCAAAATGCAGGTGTGGCGGACCGGCCCCCGAGGCGCCCGTGAATGCGATGACGTCTCCCTTTTGAACGACGAATGATTCGGGATCAGGGCGCACGTCGAGACTGTACTGCTCGTTGGCATATTGAAATCCACGAACGTATTCTTCGGTGCGATCATCGAATCGATTCAGGTGGGCGTAAAGTGTCACAAAGCCATCTTCATGTCGGACTTGAAGCATCTTCCCGTACCCAAACGGGGAAACATGAATTCGTTCCACAAATCCCGACCTCGAAGCAAGAACCCGGTACCCGGTGCGACCCTGCGTTGAAATATCGATCCCGGCATGAAAGTGCGTTCGCCGAAACTCTCCAAACGCAGAACTCATGGTTTGGCTTGCTTCCGTGGGCCATTGGTAATCGGAAAGATCTGTTCGAAGACTGTCGAAGTGGAGGTAGACATCGTCAATCCAATCGGGCAGCCCTCCGATCGGTTCGACAGAAGAAAGCGGGGAGTGGGTGAGAGAAACGAGAAAAGCGGCGGTGCCGATGAGGACGACGAGGAAAAAAGCGTTCGTTGTTTTTCCCATCGCTCCCGGTTAGCCAGTTTGTCCCTGGAGAACAGCTGGGGATTGCTGCGCCGCCAGCCGATCTTTTTCTATCATTTCTCGGGCCACCTGCAGGTACGCGAGAGTGCCCTTTGAATTCGCGTTGAACAGTATTGCAGGTTTGCCGTAGAACGAGGCTTCCACGAGCTGTGTGTTCTTCGGGATCACGGTCTTCAGCATATGCTTGCGGAATCGCAGCTGAAGCTCACGCTCGGTAATGTCGGTGACCTTGGTGTTCGGCTCATACATCGTTTGTAGTACGCCTTCGAGTTCAAGGTCGCGATTGGCCACTTCACGGATCCATTCGATGTATTTCGCCAGCTTGTCGATTGCGTCAAGGGAGAAGTGACCGGATTTCAACGGAATGAGCACCGAGTCGGCACAGGTGAGCGCGTTGGTGGTCAGACCCCTGAGGAACGGTGGGCAATCCAGGATAATATAGTCGTAGTGAGGAGCAATGGCCCGCAGGGAGTTTTTGAGGATCGTCCGGTTTTCGGCCAGCTTCATGTACCGTTCTTCCATTTGCGTCGTGTGAACATTTGACGGGACGAAATCGAGAAAGGCAATCTCGGTGCGATGCACGACCTGGGAAACAGAATGAGTAAAATTGAACACTTCAAACAACCCGCCGACGATCTTCTCTTTTGTAAATCCAAGGGAAAGGCTGCAGGCGCCGAATGGATCGGTATCGATGAGAAGCGTGCGCTTCTCAAGCACCGCCAGCGAAGCCGCGAGATTGACGGCCGTGGTGGTCTTGCCGACACCGCCTTTTGGAATTGCGACCGCTATGATTCTGCCCATACGTGTTCCGGAGGGAGGAATAATGGAAAACGACCGACGTGGGGTTCCAAAAAAAGGTAACGGTTACGAAGGTAAGATGCAAAGTCGAAGGAAAACTTTAGAGGAGTTTTCCGAGGATGTAGCCGATCGCCACACCGATGAGGAGTGTGATCGTCAACACGCGGTAATTGACCACGTCCCTTCTATAGCCCTGCTTAATGGCTACAATAGAAGCCAAATAGCCGACGCCGTTCAGCAGCCAGAAAAAAGGGAGCGCTAGGACCTTGGCAATCAGGGGGCCGACAATCGGGACAAGCGCAATCCAGGCCATAAGGGCCGCGAACGCCTCCCCAAGCAAGCCCACAATAAGAACCGAGAAACCGATAACAGTCCTGTCAACGCCCAGCTCAAATCCCAGAACAATCACAGCGGCGATGATTCCCCACGCCAGGATCGCACTCCGGTAGTTGTTGAAAAACTGACCAATCCTCGTCATTGCCGGGACTCGATTCGGATGGTCAGCTGTGCAATCGGTCTGTTGCTTTCGTCGCTCAGGACCGCTTCGAGAGTGTCGCCTGGAACGGTTTGTGCAACTCCTTCCGGCGTGCCGGTGAACAAAACGTCTCCGGGACTCAGGGTAAAGAATTGTGAGATATAGGAAATGAGATATTCGAGCTTGAAAATGAAGTCACTCGTTGTGCCCTGCTGACGCACCTCACCGTTGACGGAAAGGCGGAGCGCAAGACGGTGCGGGTCCGGAACCGAAGAGGCCCGAATGAACTCGGACAAGGGGGCTGAGGTATCGAATCCCTTTGCCAGTGACCAGGGCAGGCCTTTTTTCTTTGCTTCGCTCTGGACATCCCGCAACGTCATGTCGAGGCCAATGCCATATCCCGCGACATGGCCGAGAGCAGACTCCTGAGGGATATCCCGCCCGCCTTTTCCCAGGAGCACGGTCATTTCCACTTCATGATGAAGTTCACGCGAGATTATGGGAAGAATCACGGCACCGCCATTCCCGATGATTGCGCTCGGTGGCTTCAGGAACAAGACGGGTGCAGAAGGCAATTCGGCCTTCATTTCTTTCGCATGCTCGGCATAATTGCGGCCGACGCAAATGATTTTCGAAACGGTGATAGGATCGTTCGATCCCTGGAGAGTGACTGTGGCCATAGGTGTTAAGGTGGTAAACGAACCAATGTAAGCAAGCGATCGGAATTTCGCAATCAGGAAAACCCCGCGCAGCTCTCACTGTCCTGAATCCTCCCGACATTGCAACAGAGGCAATTTCTTCCCATCTTGGCAAATCATGTCTGAAACGACGACATATCAGTCAGCCGGCGTCGATATCGATGCAGGCGAGAAACTCGTCAAGCGCATTAAAGCCGGCGTCCGTTCCACGTTCACGAAAAATGTTCTGGCGGACATCGGAATGTTCGGCGCGCTCTATCGCGCATCGTTCAAGGGAGTGAAGAAGCCCGTTCTCGTGAGCAGTGTGGACGGGGTCGGAACGAAACTCAAAGTCGCCTTCGCCATGGGCCGACACCACACCGTCGGCCAGGATCTTGTGAATCACTGTGTCAATGATATCCTGGTGTGTGGAGCCAAGCCTCTATTCTTCATGGATTATTTTGCCACCGGCACCCTGTCACCGCAGGTCGGAGAACAGGTCATTCAGGGGTTTATCAAGGCCTGCAAAGAGAATGGATGCTCATTAATAGGAGGGGAGACCGCCGAAATGCCGGGAATGTATGCACCCGGTGAGTACGATCTGGCCGGCACAATCGTCGGTGTCGTTGATGAGCGGAAAATCCTCAACGGAAAAAGTATTCGAAAAGGAGATGTGCTGATCGGCCTCCCTTCGACCGGACTGCACACCAACGGATATTCGCTGGCCCGCAAAGTCCTGCTCGAGCGGTTTTCAATTAACGAGTATTTTGACGATCTGGGAACGACCCTCGGTGATGCACTCCTTCGTATCCACCGATCGTACCTGAAGTCCGTCTATCCCCTCCTTGCAAAAAGCCTGATCAAAGGCCTTGCGCATATCACCGGGGGCGGAATCGAAGGCAATACGATGCGTGTGATTCCGAAAGGGCTGGGACTCAGGATTGATTGGACCGCCTGGCAGCGTCCGGCGATCTTCCGGATGATCCAATCCGCGGGGAACGTGCCCGAAGATGATTTACGCCGAACAATGAATCTCGGTATTGGCCTTGTTCTTATTACGGGACCCAAATCAGCCGACAAGCTCATGGGAGCTCTGCGAAAAAAGAAAGAAAGTCCTGTTATCATGGGAGAAGTGGTGAAGGTGTAACTTCAAAATGTCAACGTTCGACATTCGATAGTGCTTTTTGTAAGGCTCGAAAAAGAGAACTCCAATAACCAGCGTCGAACGCTTCGAAGTGTGGGTGATAATTTTTGTTGAGGAGAACGTATGAGCGTAAGCTTAAGAAGTGAAGAAGAGTATAAAAGAGAAGCAGAGAGAATTGCCGATCAGTTTGAAGCAAAGGTGAAAACGGCGAACAAGGGACTTCGGTTCACCTCCGATTTGATTACATTGTTCCTGTACATGACCGACCCCGAGATACACTGGGGAAAGAAAACCATCGTCGTCGCTGCCCTGCTGTATTTCATCGTTCCCCTCGATGCCATTCCGGATTTCACCCCGATAGCCGGATACCTCGACGACATCGGAGTCGTCTCCGCAGCCATCAAGTATCTGGGATCCCAGCTTGATCGATACTCCATCACGAACTAACCGGCGGAGTTGACTGCGCTTCTGTCACGTGCCTGAGTACTTGCTGAAGTCGGCGGAGATAGAACGGAGGAGGGGTTCCAGGCGTTCGGGAGTACTGATGAGGTCCTCGAAAGCGGAAGAAAATGTTTCGCGTGTGTAACCGTACGTGTCAAGAATAGAATCTGTTTGAATGCGGTAGAGAGCGAGGCTGTCGGCATTCTCGGTCTTGCCGAACCGGTCGCTATGAACGAGGAGGGTCGCATAGGCCTTCATCAACAGCTCCTCGCTTTCGGTGGGCTCGAACGATTCCTGGTTCGCACAGGATCCGGCGAGAAGCAACAGTGCGGCCAGAACGATTGTTTGTTTCATGATGAGGTGAACCTACAAAACGATCTGCGGTGAATCAAGGGTGGTTTGAAATACTGGCGCCGATCGGGTATATTGCCGTTGGAACCAACCGGAGGAACTATGAACGAAGCATCCAAAGCTTTGTTGGTAAACGCTGTAAAAGAGTGGAACAAGTTCGCAACGGAACGTGACAGGATGAGAACGATCGCTATGGAGGTTGCGGCGCTCGCCCAGCGAGTTGTGCTCGAGAGCGTGTCGTTTCTCAAAGCCCAGAACATCGACGTTCACGCAGACGGTCCGACCGCCATGAAGATCATGGGGCATGCGGTGGTGATTGAGCCTTTGGTCGAGGCGAATTTCCCCACGGTAAAGACCCGTGTCAACATGACCTGCTCCGGCGCAACACGGTCGATAATCATCAACCCGAATCTCAGCATTTCCGCCGGTGGCAATCCCTTTATGTACGATCAGTTCAAAAAAGGAATCCCGGAATCGTTTGTGAACAATGCGGCGGAATTTGTCGCAGATGCGTTTCTCTTCATTGCGCGCAATCAAGGCCAGGAACAAAAGCCGCCTGAGACGAATGCGTAAAGAATGGAAGATGGAAGCTTGCCCCGCCCCCCGGTTGAAGTTTCAAACAAGCGGGCCGGAGAGTCCGCCTCCGGTCGACGACTCGACTCGTCGAGCGGACGAAGGGATGGATGATGGGAAAGGCGTTCCTCGTCGATGGTTGAGGGTTGTTGGCAGTTTTTGGTCGTAGTTATTCCAACAAGAACCATAACCGACATCCAATAACTAAAACCACAAACCACAAACCAAGAACCAGTAACGCCTTTTTTCCTTTAACCCTTTAATCTTCAAGACTCTCTCTTGCCGTTCTCCCTCATTTCCGATTACAAACCCAGCGGCGATCAACCGGAGGCCATCCGGCAACTCGTTGAAGGACTGAACCGGCGTGACCGGTATCAAACACTCCTCGGCGTCACGGGGAGTGGAAAGACCTTCACGATTTCGAATGTCATTCAGACGATCAACAAGCCCGTTCTGGTCATGTCGCACAACAAGACGCTTGCGGCGCAACTCTATGCCGAGTTCAAATCGTTTTTTCCAAAGAACCGGGTGGAGTTCTTCATCAGCTATTATGACTACTATCAGCCCGAAGCGTATGTGCCGACATCGGACACTTACATTGCAAAGGATGCATCGATCAACGACGAGATCGACCGCCTGCGGCTGCGAGCTACAAGCGCTCTGCTCAGCGGCGATCCAAACGTCATCGTGGTCGCTTCGGTGAGCTGTATTTACGGCATTGGAGCGCCGGAAGAGTGGATCGGTCAGACCCTTGCTGTGCGAAAAGGTGATACGATGTCGCGCACCACCCTCCTCAAGCGCCTGCTCGATCTTTTATACTCCCGCAACGACTATGAATTCACCCGGGGGACATTCCGCGTCCGGGGTGATGTGGTGGAGGTCATTCCGGGGTATGAAAACGAGGAGGCTTTACGCATCGAATTTTTCGGAGACGTGATCGAGCGGATATCTTCTATCAACAAAACCGACGGAAAAATCCTCGGCGAAGTGGAGTATGAGGTCGTGTACCCGGCGAAACAGTTCATCACGTCAAGGGAAACGATCGAGCGGTCTATGGGATCGATTGAAGCCGAATTGAAGGAGAGGCTCGCCGAACTTCGGTCCCTCGGAAAGCTTCTCGAGGCCCAGAGGCTTGAACAACGGACACGGTTTGATCTCGAAATGCTCAGAGAGGTTGGCTACTGTCAGGGGATCGAGAACTACGCCCGTCATCTCACAGGGCGCCCTCCAGGTTCGCGCCCGTACTGTCTGCTGGATTATTTCCCTGAGGGTTTTTTGACCGTCATCGACGAGTCCCATGTGACGGTCCCGCAAATCGGTGGCATGTACCACGGCGACCGGTCGCGGAAGCAAACGCTGGTCGAGTACGGGTTCCGGCTTCCTTCTGCCCTGGACAACCGTCCCCTGACGTTCGATGAATGGGAATCCACCGTTGGTCAGATCATTTTTGTCAGCGCGACGCCGGGAGATTTCGAGCTTAAAAGAAGCAAGGGAGTGTTTGTCGAACAGGTCATACGCCCCACCGGGCTTGTGGATCCCGCGGTGGAAATCCGGAAAAGCAAAAACCAGATCGACGACCTTATCGCGGAGATCCGGGAACGCTCAAAACGCAAGGAACGAGTATTGGTCACCACGTTGACGAAACGGATGGCGGAAGATCTCACGGAATATCTGCTGGGTATCGGAGTGAAGGTCCGGTACATTCATTCGGAGGTGAACGCCCTTGAACGTGTGGAGATTTTGCGTGATCTCCGGTTGGGGGAGTTTGATGTTCTCGTGGGAGTGAACTTGTTGAGGGAGGGTCTTGACCTGCCGGAAGTATCCATGGTGGCGATCATTGATGCCGACAAGGAGGGGTTCCTTCGGTCCGACCGGTCGCTTATTCAGACTGCCGGGCGAACGGCTCGGAATGTGAACGGGAAGGTCATTTTGTATGCGGATACAATCACTGGGTCGATGCAAAGGATGATCGACGAGACGACCAGGCGGCGCGAGAAGCAATTCAAGTACAATGAGGAACATGGTATCCGGCCGGAAACGATCTACAAGAGCGTGCAGGAGATCATGTCAGCAACCGCCGTGGCAGATGTCCGTTCCGCCCGTGATGCCAAAAAAGGCAAGCGGGTCAACATGGTGTCTGATACTGTTGCCAAATACCTCAGCCCCGAGCAAAAAAAGGACCTTCTGGAAGAATTGAAAACAGAAATGAAGCGTGCCGCGAAAGACCTGGAATTCGAAAGAGCGGCCGAGCTGCGGGATGAGATTGAGAGGTTGGAGAAAAGATAGTAAAGAGTAAAGAGTAAAGAGTGAAGAGTGAAGAGTAGAGGGGGAGGGAAGATGGAAAATGGGAGATGGAAGATGGAAGATGGAAAGTGGGAAAGGCGTTCTTAGTTATTGGTCCTTCGTCATAGTTGGTCGTTTCAAGTCTTAGTCAATTGCGCTCAAGAAAACTATAACCAAAGACGAATAACCATAACCACAAACCACTAACGCTTCTTCCTCAAACCCTTAACCTTGAACCAGTAACCAATAACTAATAACTACTAACTTTCGCGGGGGGAGTGCTTATGGGGGCTCTGTATCCGCTGTTCCAACCGCTTGTCGATTTTATTTTTCCACCCACCTGTCTTGTCTGTCAGAAAGTTCTCGAAGAAGACGACCGTCATTTGTGCCATCAATGCTGGAATTCCATTCCGCTAATCACCCGCGCCCATCCTCTCTATTGCGACACAAGCTCGAAGCTCATTGGGGAAGGCCGGGTTTCAGACCTCGTGAGCGTTTTCGTCTTTGAGAAGCAAGGCGCTTTTCAGGCGCTTGCTCATGCTTTGAAATACGATGGATTTCAATCCGCCGGACGGATGGTCGGAGGGACCCTCGGAGAGCAGATTATCGAATGGAACATCAAAGCCGATGTGCTTATTCCGATACCGCTCCACAAGGCGAAGTTTCGCGAGCGCGGGTTCAATCAGGCCGAGTGCATTGCGCGCGGGATTGCGGATCGCACCGGATGGCCGGTTGCGCCCAACGTCGTGATTCGAAGGCGATATACGCAGACTCAGACCAAGCTGGATAGTGCGGAGAGGCAGCAAAACATGGAAGACGCCTTCGGTGTCCCGGACAAAAAACAATTCGTCATAGAAGGAAGCACTTGTGTAGTCGTTGATGACGTGATTACGACCGGGGCAACGATCATTTCCTGCGCTGACGCGCTGCTCGCTGCAGGAGCGAGAACGGTTATCGCTGCGTCAGCGGCGCTTGCTGAATAACGAACCATCGAACATTGGTCCGATGGAATCCAACCACCTTGAACCTTAAACCTTGAACTTGATTTTCCCCCCAATTCTGTCTAACTTTTGATGCTATTCCACCACATCTCTCCAGGAATTCCAGCTTGTTCATTCTGAAACCGGAGGTTCATCATGGCTGTGCGTGTTGCAATTAATGGATTTGGCCGGATCGGGCGGAATGTCCTCCGTGCCGGGATCGGCGATGCCAGCATCG
>JBBDYD010000129.1:0-22069 GCA_040901865.1 Bacteroidota bacterium
TCGCGGCCTCTTGGTCCCGAACCAAGCGCGCTAGCCAGGCTGCGCCACGCCCCGTAGTTCATAACTGAATATACTCAGGAAAATACGCAAAAGCAAAACTCACTCGAGGCCATGCAACTCTTCCGCCTCATCTGCAGTCCGTTCCCAATCTGATGCTTCGTCCATCATTATCCAATGAATTCTCCGATCCGCATTGAACCAAGTCTCCTGTCTTTTTGCAAACCGTCGCGTGTTTCGTTTTATCAGTTCCGTGGCCGTCGACAGATCATACTGACCACTCAGGTGAGCATACAGTTCTTTGTACCCCACCGTATTCAGGGAATTCAGATCCGGCGTATACCCGCGAGACTTGAGCCAACGTACTTCATCGAGAAATCCCGACCTCATCATTGTTTCAACACGATCATTGATTCTTCGATAAAGATCTTCCCGTTTCCATTGCAATCCAATCTGGACACAATCAACAGGCTCTTCTTTTTTTTGAGTATCAAAATGACTTGAGAGCGGAACACCAGTTGCATAATAAACCTCGAGGGCGCGTTGAATTCGCCTCGCCTTTGGTTCCTTTTGCATTTCCGCTGCTGTTCGGGGATCCACACGGCGAAGGTCTTCCAACAATCCTGAGATCCCGGACTCATCAAGCCGCTTCTTCAGCGCTGATCGTACGCCCGGATCCGCAGGAGGGCCGTCGAAGAGGCCATCGATCACGGCTTTCACGTAGAGGCCCGATCCGCCTACCAGGATCGGCGTTTTTCCGCGTTGACTTATCTCTGCCAATAACAATCGTGCTTCCTTACCGAAAAGCCCAGCGCTCATTGGCTCCCGGGGGTCCAACACATCGATCCAGAGGTGCGGAACCATCGAACGTTCGGATTCCGTTGGTTTTGAAGTTCCGACCGTAAGGTATTTGTACATTTGTCGCGAATCGGCAGAGACGATTTCTGCGTTCAAACGTTTTGCGAGAATCAGTGAGAGATGGGTTTTACCCGAGGCGGTAGGGCCAACGATGGCAAGCGGTGTCTTACGTAGGGACATGAATGGGCATCATTTCTTCTATTTCCCGTTCCATCCCTTTTTTCCTATGAGCGGAACAAACTTGAATCCATACACTTCACGCGTTTCAAAGATGTCCCCTTGCTTTTTGATATACCGAAGCTTTTGCATATCAAGGTCGCCGACGGGAATGACAAGCTTCCCACCGTCTGCGAGCTGATTGAGAAGTGGTTCCGGAACTTCCGGCGCTGCCGCTGTTACAATGATACCGTCGTACGGGGCGAATTCCGTCCAGCCCACTGTTCCGTCTCCGCACTGCGAGGCAATTCGAAGACCCAGTTTCTCAAACATCTTCCGTGCCTGAAGGAACAGATCCATGTGACGCTCGATGGTGAAGACCCGGCAGCCCAGCTCGGCAAGAATGACGGCCTGATATCCCGACCCCGTGCCGATTTCCAGGATCTTCTTTCCGGGTTGCGGATCGAGTTCCTGAGTCATGAAGGCGACGGTATACGGCTGGGAGATTGTCTGCTGTTTTGCAATGGGAAGAGCTGTGTCATCGTACGCTCTATTCACAAACGGTTCTTTCACAAAAAGATGGCGTTCAACCCTCGTCATCACATTGAGAATCCGCTCATCGGTGATTCCCCTCTCTTTCAAGAGGGCCACCATGTCCTTCCGTTCTTCTTCAAATCGAGGCATCAGTACTCCTTGAAGAGTGTTCGGATGAATCGACTTGTTGTCTTCCAATGCGTCATATGGCTCGACTCTCCACGATACACCGTATTCACAGGGACCCAGGCGATGCGAAATCCACGGGCGGCGGCTCTAATCAACAGTTCTGTTTCCGCTTCATATCCGTCAGATTCCACATCAACGTTCTCCAATACTTCCCTTCCGATCAACCGATAGCCGCATTGGCTGTCCGGAATGGACACACCTGTTCTCGCGGTGACAAGAAATGACGTAATTGAATTGGAGAGGATTCTGCTTAGCGGCATGCCTGAACCAACACGTTTTCTCCGCCCCAGGACGATGTTCGCCCCAGTCTTTATGCGGGCGTCGATGAATTTACCCAAATCCCGTATGTCGTGCTGAAGATCGGCATCGACTGTTACAACAGCGCTCACTTTCGCCATCCCGAGAATCGAACGGAATCCAGTTGAGAGAGCCGCACCCTTTCCCAGATTTCTTTCGTGTCTGATAACCCTTGCTCCAAGCTCACGTGCTTTTTTCCCGGTGTCGTCCGTGGATCCGTCATCGACGACCACCACTTCTGCTTTCCAGCCGCCACTGCTGATCATCCGAAGGACATCAGGAAGTGTCTTTGCTGCATTGTACGCCGGGATCAAAACCGCGAATTCGACCATCAGGATTGTTCCACGGCATGCAGAATCTTCAATGCCCGGACAGTTTCTCTCACGTTATGCACACGGACAATCGACGCGCCTTTCATGACGCAAATGATTGAGGCGGCGATCGACCCTTCCAGACGCTGATCGGGCGGAGCGTCCAGAATCGTTCCGATAAACGATTTGCGAGATGGACCGACAAGAATGGGATGTCCTAGAGACACAAGTTCCGGCAATCGCTTCATCAACTCAAGATTGTGGCTCAACGTTTTACCGAACCCGATACCAGGGTCGACAATGATTTGCTGAATTCCGAATGCCCTTGCAGTGCCAGCGCTTTTTTCCAGGAACTCCTTCACTTCTCCAAGAAGATCATCGTAATGCGGATTCTCCTGCATGGTCTTTGGCGTGCCTTTCATATGCATAACAATCGCCGTGGCTTTGTGGTCAGCAATGACCGAGGGCATCCGCCTGTCGAAGGTCAATCCGGTCACATCATTCACAATCGAAGCTCCTGCGCTCAGTGCATCATGGGCAACCTCTGATTTATACGTGTCGACCGAAATCGGAATTCCGACAGACCGTGATAGTTCCGATATGACGGGAATGACCCTCCTAAGTTCTTCTTCGACACTCACCGGATTTGAGCCCGGGCGGGTCGATTCTCCACCAACATCGAGGAAGTCAGCACCATCCCTGGCAAGTTGAATGCCGTGCCGGATTGCATCCTGCGGTGAGACAAAGCGGCCTCCATCCGAGAACGAATCGGGTGTAACGTTGAGAATTCCCATCACAAACGGCCGGGATGAGAGATCATAGCTCACCGCGCCGAACGTGAACACTGTTCCACTTGGGTCAGGTCGGGTCATGAGATTGACGGTACTGAAACGAAACGGCGGATAAGGGAGGGGAAGATTGAACGAATTCAGGGTTCACTGCACGAATGATAAAAGCCGCACTTGGGGCACACCAGCTTACACTTCTTTCCTTCGAGGAGCGTTCCACAATTCACGCAATATTGCCAATAATGAAAATGTTCCGCAACCCCTGCCGGCTTCTGGTTTTCCGGCTTGATCTGGTCGTCAGAGGGTGGCATCGCTCAATTGTACGGAAATTGATACCGGTTGTCAAGAATCGGGAGGTGTCGCTATCTTGCCCATGCGATTCGAAGCAGAGCGATGCCAATCGCTTTGACGGCCCAGGACATGTTAAACGGCTCACGCTCCGTGGTCACTTCAGGAAGGTCGTGAGAAGAATGATAGTACCGGGAGAAATCAATGGTAACCGAATCCGGATGTCCTTTCCACGCGCGTGACGTCCATCCTTCCGTTTGAGGAAACGTGCGGAGCGAGTTCCATGCGGCCGTGTAAACCGTCACCGATGGGATCAAGGCACTCGGAGCGCTCAGCCTCTCCAAATGCTCGGGAAGAAAGACGTAGGAATCCGTGCCTCCCTGAGAGGGATTTGTTGTCGCTTCTTCCCAAAAGCCTGCCTTTCCGTAGTACTCTTCGCCTATGGAATTCAGGACTATCAAGAGCTCTCTGTTGTGCTCAACATCGTTCGACTCAAAATAGATACAGTTGCGAGTTGCACCCGTTCCGATTTCATCATAGTTCAAAACGCCGGCGATGTCCGCAAGCCGTTCCCCATGAGTCCGCACAAAATGCTCTGTGGAATAGTATTCAGCCCCCCAAACAACAAACTTAATCCCCACCGTTGGACGGTCGAGTTTTCCGTTTCGGATCATGTGTGTCAAAACCCTCGCCATCTCCAGGACACCTGCGACACCCGACGCATTGTCATCTGCCCCAGGCCCACCTGCGTCTGAGTCGCCGTGGGCGCATACAATGAAATACTGATCGCTCGAACCACGCAGCAGTCCTGTGACAGTTTTGGGCGATCCGGATTCCACTCTTGTCCTGGCATCAAAGGTCAACTCAATAGTTTCACCGGCACGCAGTTCATTGCGCAGGCGATTCCCGTTTCCCCAAGAGAGGTTATACAGTGGGATCTTGTTCTCCGACGATTCGGGGAGATTTGAAATCATGGACCAACCGGCATAGCTCATGGAATCGCCGGGAGCGAAGGAGAGAATAGCGACAGCCCCCCTATTCACGAGTTGGTCATAGAGTTCAGAATCGACCAGTCGTTCCGTTAACACAGCCGCCCCTTCCAGGGAATCCCGCTGCTCCTCATCCACGAGGTCAACAAGTCTCGCACGCGTTGATTTTACGGAAGGAGAAAATCCAGCAAGCCACTCGTTTTTGATGAGGCCCCGCAGTCTCCGTGGGCGCCCGATCCTGAGCGACCATTTTGTGTGGACAAAAACGAGCCGTTCCGGATCGGTTATGGTTTCGACTTCCAGACCGTAGCGGTTCAACGTCTCTGCGACATACCGGGCTGCCCTGTCTCCCGAAGGAGTTCCTCCCCATCTGTTACCAAATCCAACCAATGTGCGTACATGGCCCCTCAGATTGGTCTGCGATACCTGCACGGAGAGTTGCTTTTCAATGGAATTCTGGGCTGGGACGATGTTCGAGACCAGGAAAAGTGTGAAAATGAGAAAGCGGACGACTGCCATGAAGGAGTGACGGAGGATGGTTAAGATCACGACGATAGTACGAATTACTTGTGTGAGAATCAAAAAACAAAGGTCGGACCATGAGCCCGACCTTTGCATTACGAGGATTTACAACATTGAACGATCAGAACCCTTTAATTTTTCCGGCCTTTCCATACGTCAGCCACACTGCGATAAAGCCGAGAACGACGACACCGATGAGGTAGAACCAGTGGTTTGCCGCGGGGACAGCAGTATGAGCATTGATCATGGTCCAGACCAGCGGAACGGAGAGAAAGGTATTGTGGCGTGACCGAAGGCCGGCCAAAGCGGGCAGACTTGCATCCGGTGCGGAGCCTTCCTTGACGGCAGCGATGATTTTCTTCTGTGCCGGCCAAATGCGCATCCAGACATTGGCGGCCATGATCGTGCCGAACATTGCACCAACGTGTATATTGTAGGCCCGGAACGAGAACTTCGCCCAATCCACCATTAGCCACGTCGCCAGAGCAATAAGGCCGACTCCAATCAGGCCAAACACGAGATGATTTTTTCCCAGGGACGAATTCGCAAGAATGTCATACACAGCGAACATCAGAAACGTGGCAGCCACCATGGTGATAGCACCGGATGACCATCCGTACATGTTGTCCGATTCGAACATCAGGCCGCCGTGATAGTACACGAGAAGGAGAAGAAGCAATCCGGTAATCCATGTATAGGCTGCACCCCAACGGAACCAATAGAGCGCACGCGGCATGAGTTCCGGGACGACTTTCTTTTTTGTGTCCCCGTCGAGGGTAGCCGCAAACTGTGCATTTACAAAATTGAAGAAATAGAGAAAACCAATCCACATGATCCCCGCCGCAACGTGCAGCCACCTCGACAAAACGCTTATTATTTCAACGACATCCATGAGTGCCTCCTTCGGCTGATTGTGTAAGATATCACTCCCGCCATCTTCCGTCTGCGTTTTTAGAACATGTTTAACTGCAATTTCGCCGCCTCGCTCATCATGCCCGGATTCCAAGCCGGATCGAATACCAGATCGACCATGACGTTGCGGACTCCAGGAACCAGCTGAACACGGCGCTTGACATCATTGGCAATAACGGGTCCCATGCCGCATCCGGGGGCTGTGAGGGTCATGCGAACAAAAACATTCGCTTCCCCGGGGATCGAATCGTCGATCTTCACCTCGTAGACCAGGCCGAGGTCTACAATATTGACTGGAATCTCGGGGTCAAAACATTCTTTGAGAGCATCCCAGACCTGGGCTTCCATTGAAGCGGTCAGTTTTGCGTCTTCGGTTGCCGGCTGCTGTTTTTCGTTGCTCTGCTCCATCTGTCCTCCTACACGCCGAATGAACTTCCGCATCCGCATGTCTTCGCGGCGTTCGGATTATTGAACACAAAACCACGGCCGTTTAGACCGTCGGAAAAATCCAATGTCGTTCCCGACAAATAGAACAGGCTTTTGGGATCAATGTAGACGGAAAGTCCCTCGATCTCGAAAGTGTTATCCCCTTGCCGCGGTTTCTCATCAAAGGCAAGGACATAACTCATTCCCGAGCAACCGCCACCCTTGACTCCAAGCCGAAGAGCGTGCGTCTCAGGGATACTATTATCGGATTTGATTTTTCGAATCTCCTGAGCAGCCCGCGGGGTAATAACGACAGTCTCCCCGGTTTCCGCTTTTACCAGTATTTCAGTTGTCATATCTTGTTTCTCCTATTCCGTGGTAACAGGATGAGCTTGTTGTTCCAGCGCGGCCTTCAGCGTATGCCATGCAAGGCTCGCGCATTTCACTCTTGCCGGAAACTCCGAAACACCGGCAAACACCGCAAGTCGTCCAAGTTCGTCTGCATTTCCGTGAACAGCCGTTTTCCCAGTCACCAGATCATGGAACTGATCGAACAACTTCGCAGCTTCCTGACGTGACTTGTTCTTCACAAGCGTACTCATAACGGACGCAGATGCTTTCGAAATCGCGCATCCAGACCCAGTAAAACTGACGTCCGCCACGATATCGCCGTTCATTCTTACATAGATCACGTAGCGATCTCCACAAAGCGGATTGTATCCGTCGAGAGTCCGGTCCGCGTCTTCCATCGCCCGAAAATTTCTTGGGTTTTTGTTGTGATCGAGGATTACTTCCTGATATAAGGCCCGTAAGTCGGACATCACCCGAACACCTCGAACACTTTCTGGACACCGTCAACCAACCGGCCAATTTCCTCTTTCGTGTTGTACATCCCAAACGAAGCACGAACGGTTGCCGGAATTCGGAAATGATCCATTACCGGCTGTGCGCAGTGATGTCCGGTGCGAACGGCAATCCCTTCCCTGTCCATGATCGTTCCCACATCATGTGGATGAATGGTTTTCGTAATAAACGAAACAACACCCGCCTTTTCCTTTGCGGTACCGATGATTCGAACTCCGTCAATTTGCTGCAGCGACGCCGTGGCCACCTCGAGCAATTCTGTCTCATGCGCTTCGAGAGCTGACGCATCGATGCCCTGCAAATAGTTGATTGCGGCTCCCAATCCGATCACACCAGCGATATTGGGAGTACCCGCTTCAAACTTATGGGGCAAATCATTATAGACTGTTTTCTCGAATGTCACGGATTTGATCATGTCGCCGCCGCCCTGATAGGGGGGCATACCTTCGAGAAGGGTTTCTTTGCCATACAACACTCCGATCCCCGTGGGGCCATACATCTTGTGTCCGGAAAACGCATAGAAGTCGGCATCCAGCTCCTGTACGTTCACTTTCTGATGTGCGACCGCCTGCGCCCCATCGATCAGCGCCGGGATACCACGCTCATGCGCTATTCGGATCATTGACTTTACCGCGTTGACCGTGCCAAGAGCGTTTGAAATATGTGCAACGGCGAGTAGTTTCGTTCGCCCGGTCATGAGCGCCGTAACATCCTCGAGCTTGATACTCCCATCATCCTGAAGCGGAACCACCTTGAGTACGGCACCGGTTCGCTCACACAGAAGCTGCCAGGGCACAATATTTGAGTGATGCTCGAGTCCCGAAATGAGAACCTCATCGCCGTTCCGGATGTTTTTCAATCCGTACGAGTGCGCAACGAGGTTGATTCCTTCCGTTGTTCCCTTTACAAAAATAATTTCCCGCGTCGTTGCGGCACCTATGAAGTTCCTGACGGTTTCCCGAACCCCCTCAAAGGCGGCTGTTGCTTCTTCGCTCAAGGTATGGACACCACGGTGGATATTCGAATTGAGGGTCAAGTAGAATGACTTCTCGGCTTCCACCACTGCAAGCGGTTTTTGCGTTGTTGCCGCATTATCCAGATAGACCAAGGGCATTCCATGAATCTTGCGTGTAAGAATCGGGAAGTCCCTTCTGATTCGGGCAACATCGAGAGCCTTTGCAGATTGCACACTCACATGGTCTGTGTGAATCGTCATGACCCCCGCCGGCTTTCGTGGAGTTTCTCGTGCACCATTGCCTCCAAACGCTCTGACAATCCTTTTGCATGGATCCTGTTTACCACATCCGCGGCAAAAGCAAAGGTGAGCATATCCTGGGCGGAAGTCAGATCCAGGCCGCGGGAACGGAGATAGAACACCTGGTCCGCATCCAATTGGCCGATCGTCGCTCCGTGTGTGCACTTAACATCGTCGGCGAAAATCTCAAGTTGGGGCTTTGTATCCATGACCGCATCGTCGCTCAGGAGAAGCGTTTTGTTCGTTTGTTTTGCGTCAGTTTTCTGAGCATCCTTCCGCACAAATATTTTGCCGTTGAACACGCCGCGTGACTTGCCGGCAAGAACGGCCTTATACAATTCGTGGCTCGCACAGCGTGGAGTTGCGTGGTCGATCGTGGTGTGGTTATCGATCAATTGTGTCCGGGTTCCGAGTGAGAGGCCATTCAGCGTGCACTCGCAGCCTTCGCCGCCAAGAGACGCGTGGATGTTACTGCGCGCAATCGATCCTCCCAGCGCAACCAGATTCGACGTCACAGTACTGCGACTCGATTGCACCGAATGCGTCCAGGACACATGATAGCCATCAAGGCTTTCGTCCTGCAATTTGTCATACTCCACCGTGGCACCCTCTCCCACAATCAGTTCAGTCACCGCATTCGTGAAATACGCACCATCGCGCATCGCATAGTAGCTTTCGATGACTGAGAGCCGCCCCCTGTCCCCGACGATAAAGAGATTCCTGGGAGAGATCAGATCGCGCTCGTCACCGGTTGCAATAAAGTGAATATGAATCGGTTCATCGTTCCCCTTGCCGTCCGGTATCCAGACGAAAGCTCCGTCCCGTGCAAACGCAGTATTCAGCGCAACAAACGGATGCTCGTCAAACGGCACGTACTTGCCAAGGTGTTTTTGAACCATTGCCGAATGACGCTTGAGAGCCTCCGCAAGGCTGCCGGCAATGACTTTATCAGGGAGTCGGCGGATCTTTGAGAGCGAGGCGTGATAATGGCCATCGACAAAAACCAGCCTGTTCTCCGTCAGGTCCGGGAGTCTCAGGTTCGTCTCATTGATCTTCGCAGACCGGCCGACCGGCACAGGCCGGAAAGGTGTGCGTGCAATAGGAGTAACATTGGTAAACTTCCACTCCTCGTGACGAGTCGTGGGGAAGCCCAGTTCCTTGAATTTCGCAAGAGCTTTCTTACGAAGCGCGTGAAACTCCGACCCCGCTTCACCATTCAAACTCTTTTCGAAGGTCTCAAACGTCGCCTGATACCATACGCTTTGTTCTGCAAGAGACTTCATTCTTTTGCCTCAACCGGGACTGCGACGGCTTTCTCCCTCACCCAATCATATCCCTTTTCTTCCAATTGAAGGGCCAGGTCTTTCGATCCGGATTTTACAATTCTCCCATCGACAAGGACGTGAACAAAATCAGGAATAATGTAGTTGAGAAGCCTCTGATAGTGTGTCACCACGATCGTCGCATTGTCCTTTCTTCGAAGTTTGTTCACGCCATCAGCCACAATCCGCAGAGCGTCGATATCAAGACCCGAATCAGTCTCATCGAGAATTGCAAGCTTCGGCTCCAGGACAGCCATGTGAAAGATTTCATTCCGTTTCTTTTCACCACCGGAAAAACCCTCGTTCACCGGACGGGTGAGAAGACTTTCATCCATTTCGACAAGTTTCATCCGATGCTTCACCAATTGAAGGAATTCCATGGCGTCAAGCTCTTCCAGTCCGCGATGTTTCCGTACGGCATTGAGGGCAGTCTTGAGAAAGTAGGTATTGCTCACGCCCGGAATTTCGACCGGGTACTGGAACGCAAGGAACACGCCTTCGCGGGCACGCTCTTCCGGGGCCAATTCCAGCAGATTCTTGCCCTCAAACAATACTTCTCCCCGTGTCACTTCGTACGCTTCCCGGCCGGCGAGAACCTGGGCCAAGGTGCTTTTTCCGGATCCGTTGGGGCCCATGATGGCATGAATTTCACCGGGGTTTACCGTCAAATTAATTCCGTTCAGAATCTCATTTCCATTGACACTTGCGTGCAAGTCCTTTATTTCGAGCATTGATTGTCTCTCTGTTATTTCATCATAAAACGGTTATCCAACACTTCCTTCGAGGCTCACGCCAAGCAATTTTTGAGCTTCCACGGCAAACTCCATTGGAAGTTCCTTGAAGACCTCCTTGCAGAAGCCGTTCACGATCATGTTGACGGCATCCTCGGTCGACAATCCGCGTTGTTTGCAATAGAAAATCTGGTCTTCTCCGATTTTCGACGTTGAGGCCTCATGTTCAACCTGAGCGGTTTTATTATGAACTTCGATATAGGGAAACGTATGGGCACCGCACTTATCTCCAAGGAGCAGGGAGTCGCACTGTGAGAAGTTTCTTGCATTCGTCGCCCCTTTTTTGATTTCGACCAATCCCCTGTAGGAATTTTGTCCGAAGCCGGCAGAGATCCCCTTGGAAACAATTGTGCTTTTTGTGTTTTTCCCAAGGTGGATCATTTTCGTGCCGGTGTCCGCCTGTTGATGGTTGTTGGTCACAGCAACCGAATAAAACTCTCCGACTGCGTCGTCGCCTTGGAGGATCACGCTTGGATATTTCCAGGTAATGGCGGATCCCGTTTCGACCTGCGTCCAGGAAATCCGCGAGCTTCGGCCGATGCACTTTCCGCGTTTGGTCACGAAGTTATAGATCCCGCCCTTGCCGTCTTTATCGCCCGGGTACCAATTTTGCACAGTTGAATATTTGATCCGGGAATTAGTCCCCACGGCAATCAGCTCGACAACCGCGGCATGCAATTGGTTCTTATCGCGCATGGGAGCCGTGCACCCCTCGAGATAGCTCACGGTCGCTCCTTCCTCTGCCACAATCAGGGTTCGTTCAAACTGTCCCGTGTCCGCGGCATTGATACGAAAGTAGGTCGAAAGCTCCATCGGACAACGAACGCCTTTCGGGATATAGCAAAAGGAGCCATCGGTAAAGACGGCGGAATTGAGAGCGGCGAAGAAATTATCATTGTACGGGACAACCGACCCAAGATATTTGCGCACCAGGTCCGGATGTTCCTGGACGGCTTCTGAAAAGGAACCGAAGATAATCCCCAACTCCTTGAGCTTTCCCTTGAACGTTGTCGCCACGGAAACGCTGTCGAATACCGCATCCACAGCAACACCGCTGAGCCGTTCTTGTTCCTGTAATGAGATTCCAAGCTTTTCGTAGGTGCGAAGAAGTTCCGGATCAATCTCCGAGAGGTCTTTTGGGCGGATCTTTTGCTTCGGAGCCGAGTAATAGATGATATCCTGGTAGTCGATTTTGGCGTAGGTGACATTTGGCCAGCGCGGCTCTTTCATCGTGAGCCAGTTGCGGTAGGCTTTCAGGCGCCACTCGAGGAGCCAGTCGGGCTCATTTTTCTTGATCGAGATAAACCGGATAATTTCCTCGTTGAGCCCTTTCGGGGCGGCATCCGCCTCGATGGATGTAATGAACCCCCACTTGTACTCCTTGTTTGTCAGCTGTTCAATTGTCGAAGTTGAAGTGCTCATAAATGCTTAATCATTATTTCGGTGTGCGCAACATGTACAGTTCTTAATCTTATCCAGCCGGTTGCAACGGGTCCTTGGGCTCGGCCGCGATAGTTGACAAAGCAACGGGGGCGGGAATCGTTGGCGCAGCCGGCTTTGCCACAGGGGAAACTGGCTTTGCGGCTGGCGAGGCGGGTTTCACCGCGGGCTTCTTAAAGTCAGGGTAGTTTAGCAAAAAAGCCCGACGATCCACATTCTTAAGAATTCCATCCGATTCGAGCTTCCCAATCAGTTTCCTTGTCAGTTCCTCTGCCTCAGGATAACTGAGTGGCTTGTTCTTCCATTCGAGGTACGACATGACGCCGAAATGCAAATCACGAAAGAAGATGTTCGAGAGATGAAACAAGGTGTACTTTGTTTTCAGAAACGAAAAAAAATCCTTTTGATTTTCGAGGAGGAACGCGAGCCTTCCGTTGATTGTGTCCATATCGTCAGATGATCTCCTGAATCGTCATTTGGTCGAAGAGCACATTCAGCGATCGCTGGATCTTACCCAGCGGCCGTCGGATGGTGCAATTACCGAAGAGATAGCAGCTGTCCGGTCCTTCCACATAGCACTCAGCGATCATCGGTTTTTCTTCTTCGATAACTCGCATGATCTGTGAAACGGGCATGTCCTTGGGGGATTTCGCAAGCGAGTACCCGCCCCGAACACCTTGAAGCGAGTTTATGATTCCGGAACGCGCGAGCTTTTGCAGTACCTTTGCCAGAAGTTCGTAGGGAACGTCGTATTCCTGGGCGAGTTCCTTGGCAGTGAATACCTGCCCTAACGGCTTCATGGCCATATGTCGCAAGGCAATCAACCCATATTCAACTCTTTTTGATAACTGGAGCATAAATCCGACTTTCTGAGTCGTAGATTGGTGCAAAAATAAATGGGCGAAAGGCACCCATCGTAACACTCACAATGTACTCAATTTCGAAGGTCTATGTCAAGAAAAATATCAGTAACTATTCCTATTATATATGCAAAACAAGCAATTGACATCCCTTCACAAATTGGCTATTTTCCTAGCCCAACATGGCCATTGTCGAAATATCAAATCTCTCAAAATCGTATACCTCTGGGGCTTTCCACAGGTCCTCGATCAAGGCTCTGACCAATGTCTCCTTCAGCGTAAACCAAGGTGAGATCTTCGGCCTCCTCGGGCCAAACGGGGCCGGGAAAACGACGCTCATCAAGATCTTACTCAGTATTGCTTTTCCGTCGGCCGGCAAGGCGACGGTTCTCTCCCACCCGCTCGGCTCGCTCGAAATCAGGAAATCAATCGGATACTTGCCGGAGAATCACCGATATCCGTCGTTCCTGACCGCCCTTGATACCATGCGACACTTTGGACGCATCTCCGGCCTCTCATCCACAACTCTGAAGGAACGGATGACCTCCCTTCTTCAGCTCGTCGGGCTTGCCGACTGGCACAAGGTGAAGATACGAAAATTCTCAAAGGGCATGCTTCAACGGCTCGGCCTGGCGGTTGCCATGCTGAACGATCCGGCCATTCTCTTCCTCGACGAACCGACGGACGGGGTTGATCCCATCGGCCGCAAGGAGATTCGCGATATCCTGAAATCACTACGCTACCAAGGGAAAACAATTTTTCTCAACTCTCACATGCTGTCCGAGGTTGAAGAGGTCTCCGACCGTGTCGCTATCCTTAACAAGGGCCACCTCCTGCACGTAGGAACGATCGCAGACATCACATCTCACGAACTTGAGTACGAAATTCGGCTTCTCAGACCCCCTGCCTCCGAAGTTCTCTCACAACTTCGCTCCCTCTGCAAATCCCTCCAACAGGACAACGCCGTCCTTCATATCACAGTCAACGAGCGCCGTGATTTTCAGAACGTCCTCGATATTCTTCGCCGCGATGGCGTTGAGATTGAATCCTTTTCACCGCGCAAGTCCCGACTCGAGGATTACTTTTTGCGCGTTATTACCACGGGGACCGAATGAACGCTTTCTGGCTTTCCTATCTGACGGTTCGCGAAGCCCTTTTCAAGGGTACACTCCTTTTCTTCTTTGCCATTGCAAACGTCATCATTGTCTTCTTTATCTTTGCCATTGATTCGACTGATGGCGGCATTTCCATTTTCGGCAATCCCATCACACCGCGCGGGATCCCCGATTTCAATTTCGTTGATTTTCTGTTTCTCAACCTCTTTTCCAGTTCAACGTTTTGGGTTTTGCTCTTTGGCCTTTTTGCCACGGCAGGGCTTATTCCCGCGATGCTCGAAAAAGGTACCGTCGAGCTTTATGTCAGCAAGCCGATTTCCCGCCCCCTGCTCCTGATATCACGCTCCGTCGGCGCCTGCGCCGGTATTGCCTTCAACCTTGTATATTTTTCCCTGGCCATCTGGCTCATCATCGGCGTGAAAACAGGCATATGGCACCAGGGATTCCTCCTGGCATCACTGGCGGTGATTCCTCTTTTCTTTTTTTACTATTCCGTTGTTGCTCTCATCGCCCTCCTGAGCAACAGCACCGGCTTTTCCATCATGTTCGCTCTGATATTCTGGTTTTTCTCGTCGGCCTTGCATCTTCGCGAGATGGTGCTATACCCATGGTGGGACAACGTGGTATTCCACCGGCTTCTCGATTCCCTCTATTATGGCACTCCCCAAGTATCCGCCATGCTGGATTCCGCGACGAGGCTCATCGGGCCAGACATCATGAGACGGCCGACGATGTTGGCCCAGGAGGGATTCGATCCCCTTCCGTTTCTCTATTCTCTCCTCTCATCTTCTTTGCTGTACGCAATCGCGTGCTGGTGGTTTTCCCGGAAGGATTACTGATTCCGATTCCCTTGTATCTTCCTTCATTTCTCGCTACGTTATCATTGTGAGATATTTTCCGTGAATATTGGAATAACTTGTTATCCCACGTATGGCGGCAGCGGAGTAGTCGCCACCGAGCTTGGAAAGGCCCTGGCCCAAAAAGGCCATTCAGTCCACTTCATCAGCTATGCGCTGCCCATGCGTCTGGGTGACGAGTTTCACCAGAATCTGACCTTTCACGAAGTCGAGATTTCGAATTACCCTCTATTCGATTTCCCCTTGTACACCTTGGCCCTTGCCAGCAAAATGGTGGAAGTTGCCCGGTACGAGAAGCTCGATCTCTTCCATTGCCACTACGCAATTCCGCATGCAGCCAGTGCCTACCTGGCCAAGCAAATACTGTCGGAGCATCCTGTTCGGGTTATCACCACTCTCCATGGAACGGACATCACATTGGTTGGACTTGAACCAAGTTTCCTGCCAGTGGTGAAATTCAGCATCGAACAGAGCGACGGTGTGACTGCGGTTTCGAGGTTTCTGAAAGAGAAGACGATCACGAACTACGGTGTGGAGAAAGACATCGAAGTAATACCGAATTTTATCAACACTGAGAAGTATAAGCGGTCTCCCGACCAGGCCGTCCTTTCATCCTGCGCCCCCCACGGTGAGAAAGTCCTTGTCCACACGTCGAATTTCCGCCCCGTCAAGCGGGTCACCGATGTGATTCGCATCTTCGATTTGGTTCAGCAGAAGGTCCCCTCGAAACTCTTTCTCATAGGAGACGGCCCGGAAAGATCGCAATGCGAGCTCCTCACAAGAGAGCTTGGCATTCAGGACAAAGTGAAATTCCTGGGGAAGCAGACCGAATTTGTCAATATCCTTTCCATCGCGGATGTTTTTCTCTTGCCCAGCCAGTCGGAAAGTTTCGGATTATCAGCACTGGAAGCCATGGCATGTGAAGTTCCTGTGATTTCCTCCAGTGTCGGCGGATTGCCTGAGCTGCAAATACACGGGAAGACGGGATATATTGCCGAGTTCGGAGACATTGATCGGATGGCAAAGTATGCCATCGATCTGCTGACGAATCCTGCAAAGCACCGCATCTTTGCGGCCGCAGCGCGAGCCAGGGCGCTGGAGTTCCATTCTCCAGCCATCATCGCACAGTACGAGCAGTATTACGACCGAATCCTCTCTTCCACGGAGATTTCCGCGGCGACCGCTTCACGATAACCTCGACGCCTCCACCGCCCCCACGCCACCTTCATGATTCGCCAAGAACTTCATCAGGCCCTCGTCGCTGAGTTGCTCAACATTTTTCTTGACCGGAAGTACAAGATCCTTGGCGTAGACGACATCACCGGATACCCCGCACCCCGGCCGTTACATAACGACGGCTATGGGGATCAGAAGCCCAAATCCCCTGATATTCATGCGTTTGACGAGGAAACGGGAAGATTAATTATCGGGGAAGCAAAAACAGGCGATGGGGATTTGGAAACGGAGCATTCTCTGACGCAGTACAACGTCTATCTCGATCAGTTCGACAAGAAGACAGGCCAACAGGCTCTTGTCTACATTATTGTTCCGGCAAGCTCACTTCCGGAGTTCAACACACTTCTCACACACTACATTCATCCCGAGTATTGGCCGAGTCTTGTTCTTGTCTCTTCGACCAAAACACCTTAACCCCCTAGGCCGGCCGCAGCCGGGCGAACTTCAAAATCAGATTCTTCACACCGTACTCGTCAAATTGGACGACGGCCTTCCGGGCTTCTCCCGATCCATTGACTTCAATGACCTTGCCCGTCCCAAAGGTTTCGTGTTGAACGATCGTACCGCGACGAATCTCCAGGATTTCCTGCGATTCGGATTCGTAGTCAGGGATCGGATCTGCAAATTCCGCCTCATGCTCTTTCTTCCGTTGATCCCAGACTCGTCTGTTGCGTGGACTCCGGCTGTGTCCGGCTTCAAGGAGCCGTTTGGTGTTTTGGCTCTCGTGGGAGAACACCTGGTTGTTTCCAATTTCCGACAGGAACCGTGACGGCCCGGGATACGTCGGTTCACCAAACCGATAGCGCATCTTGGTGCGGGTGAGATAGAGCTTTTCGCGCGCGCGCGTCATGCCTACATAAAGCAATCGCCGTTCCTCCTCCAAGTCCGCCCGATCAATCGTGCTGGCATAAAATGGGAGTATCCCCTCTTCCAATCCAGTGATCATCACAACTGGAAACTCGAGTCCTTTGGATGAGTGAAGGGTCATCAATGTCACAGCATTCGTCTCACCCTTCCACGAATCAACATCGGAGACGAGAGCCACCTCTTCCAGGAATTGTTCCAGGGTTGCTTCCGGGCCGGCATCTTGAAATTCGGTGATAGCCGATAGCAGTTCCTGCACGTTCTCCCACCGGGCCATGGATTCGGGTGTGCCCTCTGTTTTAAACATTCGCAGAAGGCCAAGCTCATCCACCATCGAACGCGCAAGTTCCGCAAAGGACATACCCGACCGAAGATTTATGTATTTGAGTATCAGATCGCGAAACTGCAGCAGGCCTTTTCGGGTTCGTTCGCCAATCCCATCGATTTCCTGGATGAGCGAAAGGGCCTCAAAGAGCGGAATGTCCCTCTCAGCTGCAAAGGAGCGCAATTTGTCGATCGACGTGTCTCCGATTCCGCGAAGCGGATAATTGATGACCCGGCGCAGGCTTTCGCTGTCCCGAGAATTCACGAGCAATCGCAGGTATGCGAGGATATCCTTGATTTCCTTGCGTTCATAGAACCGGATGCCTCCCACGATCACATATGGAATTCCCGAACGCCGCAATTCGTCTTCCAACGCTCTCGATTGGGCGTTGGTTCTATAAAGAACTGCGATATCCTTCAGCTGGTACTTTTGATGGCCGGTTTCCTGACGAACGGTTTGGACCACGGTTTGCCCCTCATCACGATCATCAAGGCATTCGAGCACCTCGATTGGTTCGCCCAGGACATTCTCTGTCCACAGGTTCTTTTTCAGCCGATCGACGTTGTGCTGAATCAGGGTGTCGGCGGCACCAAGAATATTTTTTGTTGAGCGATAGTTCTGTTCAAGCCGAAAGGTCTGACAATCGTTAAAATCCCTTGTAAAATCGAGAATATTTCGAATATCGGCGCCCCGGAAGGCATAGATGCTTTGAGCATCGTCGCCCACCACGCAGATGTTCCTGAATTTCGCACTGAGCAGTTTTGTCACTTGGTACTGGGCGCGGTTGGTATCCTGGAATTCATCAACAAGAATGAACTTGAACCTGTGCTGGTACCGTAGGAGAGTCTCCGGATGGCGCGTGAAAAGATGAATGGGCTTCACGAGCAAATCATCGAAGTCCATCGCGTTGTTCTTTTCAAGGATGTGCTCATACACCCGATAGACCTGCGCAGCCTTCTCCTCGTTGAAATCCCGCGCCGATTCTTCATACCCCTTTGGGGTAAGCAGTTGATTCTTTGCTCCGCTCACCATCGAACGAACGGCCTGGGGGTGAATATGTTGAGCCGAGATTCCCAACTGCCCCATTGCGACCTTGATCGTATTCAACGAGTCGTCGGAATCGTAAATCGTAAAGGAGCGGGTGTATCCGATTCGTTCCGCTTCTTTGCGAAGCACTCTGGCAAACATCGAATGGAATGTGCCCATCCATAATCTCGCAGCCTGGTCACCGGCCAGTTTGTCAATACGGCCCTTCATTTCGCGTGCGGCCTTATTCGTAAACGTGAGCGCAAGAATTTCGCCTGGAGAAACGCCGCATGAAAGGAGATGGGCAATCCGGTAGGTCAGCACGCGTGTTTTTCCGCTTCCTGCCCCCGCGATAATCATGACAGGGCCATTCGTGGCTTTGACGGCTTCCTGCTGAACGGGATTCAGATCGTGAAGAAATGACATGGAGTAGGTACTAATTGCGAAGGTATCGGAAGCTTCATGGTAAGAAAATATTACAGCGGAGGCAAGCAAATCCCCCCTTATGCGAACGTCACTCCTCTTCGGTTCGAAGTTTGTCCAGAACTGAAAAATCCTCGAGCGTCGTGGTATCGCCGATAACGGAACCACTTGAGGCAATCTCCCTCAGAAGTCGCCTCATGATCTTGCCGCTGCGGGTCTTGGGAAGGGAATCCGTGAATCGGATCTCGTCCGGCCTAGCAAGCGCTCCGATTTCCTTGGTCACATGCTGTCGCAATTGTTCTTTCAGCTCAGGCGTCGGGCTTCGCTTTCCTTCCAGCGTAACAAACGCGCAGATCGCCGAGCCCTTCAACTCATCGGGTTTTCCCACAACCGCGGCCTCTGCAACTGCCTCATGACTCACGAGTGCACTTTCGATTTCGGCGGTCCCGAGGCGATGACCAGCGACATTGATGACATCATCCACACGGCCCATAATCCAGTAATACCCATCCTTGTCTCGGCGCGCACCATCTCCTGTAAAATAGACACCCTTGATTTCGCTCCAGTACTGCTTTTTGAAACGTTCCGGATCGCCGTAAATCGTGCGCAACATTGACGGCCAGGGTTTCTTGATGACAAGATACCCGCCTTGATTCTTGCCAACGGATTTACCGTCTTTACTCACAACATCGACCTCGATCCCTGGAAACGGTAATGTCGCCGTACCCGGTTTGGTCGGCGTCGCACCAGGCAGTGGCGTAATCATGATGGCGCCGGTTTCGGTTTGCCACCACGTATCGACAATCGGACATTTCCCTTTGCCGATGATCTTGTGGTACCACATCCATGCCTCCGGATTGATGGGTTCGCCGACGGTTCCAAGGAGACGAAGAGAACTGAGGTCATGCTTGAGGGGCCACTGCTCGCCCCATCGAATGAATGCCCTGATGGCAGTTGGGGCCGTATAGAAAATATTGACCCTATAGCGATCAATGATACGCCAAAACCGATCCGGCTCCGGCCAATTCGGAGCTCCTTCGTACATCACCGTTGTTGCACCATTTGCAAGAGGACCGTACACAACATAGGAATGCCCGGTAACCCAGCCTATGTCAGCCGTGCACCAATACGTGTCGGATGCATGAAGATCAAAGACCCATTTGCTGGTAATGGAAACGGCGGTCAGGTATCCCCCGGTTGTGTGAAGCACACCCTTTGGCTTCCCGGTGCTCCCGCTGGTATAGAGGATAAAAAGAGGATGTTCAGAATCCAGCTTCTCCGCTTCGCAGTCCGCATCTGCAGTTTCCATGAGCCCATCCCAACTATGATCCCTCCCCGGCTCCATCGAAACCTGCTGTTTTGTCCGCTGCAAAACAATCACAGACTCAACCGAGGGCGTTTGCGTCAGAGCATCGTCAACGTTCTTTTTCAGCGGCACAACGGCACCTCGGCGGTACCCCCCGTCAGCCGTCACCACGACCTTTGCCTTTGCGTCGTTGATTCGGTCAACCAGGGCTTGGGCACTGAATCCACCAAAAATGATCGAATGCGGAGCTCCGACGCGACTGCAGGCCAGCATTGCGATGGCGAGCTCGGGTGTTAAAGGCATGTAGATGGCGACCACATCGCCTTTTTGCACACCGAGCTTTTTCAGTACATTGGCAAATTTGCAGACTTCGCGATGCAATTCCTGGTAGGTCAACGTGCGAGTATCGCCGGGTTCCCCCTCCCAGATAATGGCTGCTTTATTCTTAGCCCATGTGTCAAGATGCCGGTCAAGGCAGTTGTACGAAACGTTGATCTTTCCCCCCACAAACCACTTTGAGAAAGGAAGTTTCCACTCGAGAACTTTGTTCCATTTTTTGAACCAGTGAAGTTCCGAAGCCGCCCTCGCCCAGAATTGTTCCGGATTTCGGATTGACGATCGATACAGCTTCTTATACTCGGCAAACGACTTAATCCACGACCCCTTTGAGAATATCGGATTGGGCCTGAAGACCCGCTCTTCCCTTAAAACCGACGTGATAGCGGTTGAATCACCGCCGGAATGCTTTTTCGGCATCGCCAACTCCTTCGAACAAATTTGATTTCATGTATGGTCGTGAGTATAGAGAAAATGGTCACGAAAGGCAAGGGAGCGCTTAAAAGAATGCGCGCGCCTCGGCCCGTGCGAGGTGAATCGGATTTCGTCCGGATTCAGACCTGCCACTGTAGTGAAGAGTAAATTGAATATTTTGAGTCAGACGGTAATCGACATTCACAGTCCAAAGATAATTTTTCCCAAACGCCCTCCCTTCTGTGAATTCATAAGGATAGAATCGCTGAGGATCCGACGACTTTTCCGAAAGGATAACTTCCTCTCTTGTGATTTCCGTGCGTAGTTGGCCTTTCCCGGGAAAGGCGTAAACCACGCGAAGAGCTTGCTCATTCACCTCAGAGGCAGTCCTCTCATTGTTTGCGTAATCCGCTGTCTGTTCGAACAAGAGGCGCATCCCAACCTCCCATTCCCTGAACGGCCGGTAGGCAAAATCAGAATTTACAGAATGAATCACGAGGTCCCGGTCCCTCGGACCCGGAACTGAGCCGGCGACCCTGTCTACCCGATTTGAATAATCTGTTTGATTTGCGAGTTCGGTAATCAATTGTGTCCTGAGCCGAAGCGACCTTTCCCTGGCATAGCTTCGCTCGAGAGACGAGATGAGTTGAACCAACGCCCGGCGCTGACTGAATCGAAGGCGAGAGGAGAATTCCGGACTGTTTTCGAATACATGAATGTCTTGTGTTAACAGTTGAGAACCTGAGATAGTGTTTTGGGGGTGAAGGAAGGCGGAGAACTTCAACAAATAGATGTTTTGGGTCCGGGGATCCGCGCTCCGCTCATCAACCCTCAGGAATGTTTCGGAACTCAACGGAGCAAGCAACGAACCTCCAAAGGAATCCGGAGTTACTATGCGCGAAGGGTTCAAGCGGATTCGGATGCTCGCCTTCACGTCTGCAACCGGATGGAGCACTTCGCCGGGAAGCAGAAGCACAATAAAATCCCCATCATACCTCGTCAATTCGAACTCCTCGTCATCCGCAACAGCGTTACCGTTCAAATCTCCGCGGTAGCGGTAATTGCCCTCACCTTTCGGCACCCTCACATACACGCGTTCCAGCCGTGCCGAGCGGTGATTGGAAAATTCGTAAAACACGTCCCCTTCCACCGCCCGATGCTGGGGAGAGAAACGGGTGAGAGAACGAATCATAATCACATCAGAATTGTTGTTCCCGCGTTGCCGGAACAACTCCTCAAACCGTGTTTTCCTTGCAGAAAGGCTGAGAGAAGACGTGACCGAATTCCAATCTCTCACCTGCCAGGTGTAGGATTGTGTGAGGGAAAATGAGGTTGGCCGAAACACTCCGCCGAGAGTGCTATCCTCCG